>JBFXAN010000025.1:0-54163 GCA_050184225.1 Dehalococcoidia bacterium
GGGCCGTAGCGGATCTTTCTGCCGTCGAGACATGATCGTGCTCCTGCCTACCACCTGCGTTGCCTGCCCGCCCAGGAGACAGCATCGCTGATATTATGGCAAGAGACACACCAACTGACCCACTAGTTCATCGAGCGAGAGGACATCGCTCAGCAGACCGTACGAGAACGGGCTCCCGATCACGACCTCTTGTCCGTCCGGCGAAATCGCCCAGCCGGGACCGATCCGCCCCACCTCCCAGGCGAGCACGTATCCGCCGTGCTCCAAGCCAGGCAGATGCCGCAGGATGTCGAATTGCCCTCCGGCAGTTGGCCAGGGCTGCCCCTGTAGCCAGCGCGCTGTCCAATCACCAACCGGCACCACCCCCCGCGCCTCCGCCGGTACCTGCTGCCAGATACCTGCACCGGGCATGACCCCGAACGCCGGTCGGGCGGGGAAGCCCTGGGAGATGACCAGAGTGCCGCCGCTCGCATCGCGGTAGGTGACCGTGATCCAGTCGTTATGCACCTCGCGCCGGCTGGGTGGGTCCATGCTGGCCCGCCCGTGTTCAACCTGGACGGGATGGAAGCCCGCTGGGACCGCGGCGGGCAATTGCGGCTGGAAGGACGCCACCGCCGCGGCTTCCTCCAGCGTGGTAAAGCGCTGGATCGTATCGGTGACGCAGTGCGGTGCGCAGGGCAGCGGCGTCGCGCTCGCCACGGCCTCGGTTGCTGGTGTGACTGAGCCGGGCTCAGATCGGATAGTCGCGACGCCGGCCAGACCAATCCCGACGGTCGCAACTGTACCAATCAGAGCCGCAACGAATTTCGGCGTGAGGAGTGTGACCACGCGCTCCGGCAGACCCGCGACCACCACCCGAGGTGACCAGCCGCGCAACCGGCGAGGCGCATCCGGACGCCGGGCCGCTGCCTCCTCGCGGCGCCGCACGCCGAGCTTCGCCAGGATCTGGGACACGTGGTATCGGGCGCCGCTCTCACTGATGCCGAGCCGCCTCGCGATCGCGTCGTTCGTCAGACCATCGCGGAGCAGGTGAAGCACCTGCCACTCTCGCGGCGTCAGAACATCGGGATGCGGCGGCCGTCCGCGCTTCATCTCGCCAGCATAAGACGGAACATGCAGAATTACCCTAGCGGATCATCCGCTCGCGTGGCGGTTCCTACCCCTCCGGTACCACGGCCACGGCGTCGAGCTCCACGAGAAAGTCGGGATTGGCGAGTCCGGCAACGTAGAGTCCCGAGATCACCGGTGGGTTCGGTCGGGTGCCCCAGACGCGCTGGAACACGGCGAGCCCCGGCCCCAGCGGTTGGCCTTGCACGATGTAGATCGTCCACTTGATCACGTGCTCCAAGGACGCGCCGCCGGCGGCGAGGGCGATCTCCAGATTGCGGAAGACCTGCTCCGTCTGCGCCGCGATGTCGCCCTTCCCGACGACGCTCCCGGAGGCGTCGACCGCGTTCTGTCCGCCGACGTAGACCGTCCTCACCGCGCCGCTGACCGTCACCACCTGTGAGAAGGCGGGATTCTGATGCAGTCCCTGCGGGTTCAGATGCTGGACCTGACTCGTGCTCACTATCGTTCCTCCGTGACGAACGGCTGAAAGGTTGCGTCCAGTGCCGTCATCCTAACGTCCCTGGTCTGATGACTCGCGGTCAGGCGAGGGGATCACAGCCGCTCAAGAACACGCCCGCCTCGATGTGATGCCGCTGTTCACGGTCAACGGGCATCATGCCGGCGCCTCCCCGCCGCAACCGACACCCACAAGAACATCTCCCAGTCACGAACCGCCCACGTCCAGGCAGCAATTAGACCCGACCCCCGCAACAGAGATACTGGCATACCCCGCCCAATTCAGGCTCCCCTCTCCCAGGATTGGGAGAGGGGTCGGGGGTGAGGGTCGCCCGATCGGACGGCCTATTCTCACAGGCGCGATCACATGCGATCATAGCGAGCGTTCGGGCAACGCCGCGCGACGGCGTCGAAAGGAGCACCATGGCAGGGCGCATCGAAGGCAAAGTGGCAATCGTCGTCGGCGGCGGTCAGACGCCGGGAGAGACGATCGGCAACGGTCGGGCAACCGCCGTCGTTCTGGCACGCGAAGGCGGCCGCGTCGCCGTCGTCGACCGCAATCTCGAGTCGGCGGACGAAACCGTCGCCATGATCCGCGATGAAGGCGGCGAAGCCGCCGCGTTCCAGGCCGACGCCACCGATGACGCTGCCATCCGCCGGATGATCGCCGCTGTCGCCGAGCAGTACGGCCGGCTCGATATCCTCCACAACAACGTCGGCGCCAGCATCACCCTCGGCGACGCTCCCGCCGCCGACATCACCGAGGACGCCTTCGACCGCAGCTTCGCCGTCAACCTCAAGAGCGCGTGGCTCGCCTGCAAATACGCGCTGCCGCTTCTACGCGAGCGCGGTGGCTCGATCGTCAACATTTCCTCGATGGCCGCCTGGGAGTCGTACCCGCTGCTCGGCTACAAGACGATGAAGGCGGCCGTGATCGCCCTTACCGAGAACCTGGCGATGGCCGGCGCCCCCGATGGCGTCCGCGTCAACACGATCCTTCCGGGACTGATCAACACGCCGATGGCGATCGAGGCGCGCGTCAGTCAGGGCACCCCCCGCGAGGAGGTGATCGCGATGCGCAACCGCCGCATCCCCCTCGGCCGGACGATGGGCACCGCCTGGGATGTCGCCAACGCCGCTCTCTTCCTCCACTCCGACGAAGCCCGGTTCATCACCGGCGTCGCCCTCCCGGTGGACGGCGGCACCCGTATCAGTCGGTAACCGGCCGGACGAACCGCCCGCGGGCGCTGTAGCTATCCTTCACCCGACGAGGCTGATGCCTTGCCAACGCCGGCGCGAACCTGCGGATCGCCCGATGCGGACATGTGTCCGTCGGGATGGCGCCTGGCAGATCGGCGGCTCGTCCAAGGAAGTCAACATATAATCGTTGACTTATATAAGCCACCACGGGGATACTGACACGGTGCACGCGTTCGATGTCCTTGGCGATCCGGTCCGGCGCCGGATCTTGGAACTGCTCGCCGGTGGGGAGCAGACCTCCGGCACGATCACCGCGGCCATCCAGGCTGAGTTCGGCATCTCTCAACCGGGGGTGTCGCAGCACCTGCGTGTGTTGCGGGAGAGCGGGTTCGTGTCGGTCCGTGCGGAAGGCGCCCGCCGTCTCTATGCCGTGGACTCCGAGCCTCTGCGGGAGATTGACCTGTGGCTGGAGCGTTTCCGCGGGTACTGGAACCAGCATCTGGACGCCCTGGCGACAGAGCTCGCACGAGGCAAGCGTGAACGCCGCACGAAGGACAGCAGGGCTACATCAACGCACAACAATCCGACCGGCAAGGAGAAGAGAGATAAATGAACGACATTGCCAGTCAGATCAAGGCGATTCACCGTGAGGTCGGCACCCGGCCGATCGAGAGCGGTGAGGTCGTCAGTGTCCAGCTTCGACACACCTACGACGCGCCGATCGAGGACGTCTGGGAGGCGGTGACTGACCCGGTCCGCTTGAAGCGCTGGTTCCTTCCGGTCAGCGGTGATCTGCGTGTCGGCGGAACCTTTCAATTCGAAGGCAATGCCGGCGGCGATATCCTGACCTGCGAGCCGCCTCGCCTGCTCAAAGCAACCTGGGGCGGGCCAACGAGCCTGGTCGAGTTGCGTCTATCCCCGGGTGAGGACAGCGACACCGTCCTGGAGTTCGAACACACCGTTCCCATCGAGATGGCCGGGAGCGGCGCGGGCGCGCTCTACGTGGGGCCAGGCTGGGACGCGGCGCTCCGGTCCCTGGGGCTGTTCCTCCGCGGTGAGGCCGGCGACGACCCCGTCGCATTGGAGAACTCCCCGGAGGGACAGGAGTTCTCGCGACAGTCCGTGCATGCCTGGGTGACAGTGGTCGAGTCCTCGGGCACCGCCAGCACGGAAGACATCGCCGCGGCAACCGAGGTGTCGCTGGCACAGTTTGCTCCCGGTCTCGGCGCCTCCCAACATTAGGAGGAGAGCAGCGAATCGAAACAACGCGCTGCACGGTTCCACCAAGCGTGGAACCGTGCAGCGCTTCCCAGTAGCGATCTGCGCCGGTCGGTGGCAGAATGGCATCAACTTGGGCCTGCTCCCACCCTTGGGGAGACCGCCGGGTCGATCCGCCGCGCGTTGAGGTCGAGTGCCCCCGCGCGTAAACACCCCGCCGGAACCCGGTCGCCGTCCGAGCGCCGCACACGCGAAGGGACTGGTGCAATGGCAACGACAACCTCTCTGCCCGCCGCTGATCGTGAAACGGCTGCCACATACGCGCGCCTGGAGGAGCGGATCCTCACCCGCGACCAGGTCGGCGCCGCCGATGCCTTCTACGATCTGGTGCGGGCGGAGCGGCCCCTGTCGGAGATGCTGCGCGAGACGGTCCGCATCCATGCCCCCTACACCCAGATTCCCTATCACCAACGGCTCGACGACGGCGTCGTCAAGTTCGTCAACAACGACCACTGCCTGCTCAGCGCCCGCGCCAGCATGCGCCTCGTCGACCTCGTGCCCCGCGATGCCGGCTACCTACCCCTCGCCCAGACGATCTGGTACGTCCCTTCCGGGCTCGACCCCTGGAACCAGCTGATCGGCAAGGCGCCGGGCCACTACACGCGCCTCTACAAGATCGAGGTCGGTGAGCAGCCGCCCCCGCCGCAGATGCACTGGCCCGATCAGGAACCGCTCCAGATCGAGGGCACGGTCCCGGAGCGGTTGAACGAGTGGCTGACCCTCGTCCAGCGCGGCGACGTACTCACCTCCTACCGCGTCTTCCTCGGTCTGCTGGAGGACAAAGCCAACCGCCGGCGCCTCCTGGCACAACTCGCCTTTGCCGGCCTGATCGACGTGCAGGACCGGATGTACTACAACCGCTCCTACACCACCGGCCACAAGTCGTACCGCGCCCGTGCCACGATCGAGCTCGGCGAGATGGCCGGCTGGGAGAACGCACACAGCATCGTCTACGCCGGCGTGCCCGACATCGCCGTCGGCCCGCGCTGGTACTCGACCTACGAAATGAGCTGCAACGTCGTCCAGTTGCGCCTCGAAGGCCGCGACCAGGAACTGATGCGCAACGATGCCCCGCTCACCGACGAGGAGCAGAACGGTCTGATCGAGGCGATCCTCCACGGCCTCGAACCAGCCTGGATCGACCGTCTTGTCGCGCTGCTTGAAGCGGGCAAGGGACCGCGCCGCATCCTCGACGTCATCCAGATCGCCGCCGCCCAGGTGCTCCTCGAAACCGGCCACCCGAACAACTTCTCGATGTCGCAGCACGGCTCCGAATACTGCAACACCCTGCGCTGGTTCTACGACACCTTCGATCACCCTCACCAGCTCAAGCTGCTCTTCGTCGCCGCCTCCTTCATCAACCAGGCGTCCCACCACCAGCAGGACACCCCCGGCAACGGCGCTGTCCCGATCCGCCCGCCCCGCGCCGCCGCCGGCTTGTCACCGCAACGCCTGCTGGAGCGCCTCGACGAAGCGCTGATCGCCCTCCGGCCGGACGAGTCCGTCGCCCTCACCTCCGTCTATCTCCAGAGCGGCAACGACCGGGCGCCGCTGCTCACGACGCTGGCGATGGCCGCCTGCAAGTTCGGCAACGACCCGCACAACCAGGAACTCGGTCTCTCCCTGATCGAGGATTACCGCCACAGCACCGCCGCCGACCGCGACCGCCTCCTGCTCGCCTGCGCCCAGCACACCGCCGGCCACCGCAAATATGGCGACCCCCTCGAAGCCTATCGCCGCTACGCCGCTGCCTTCGGCATCGACACCCGCCAGTCCAGCCGCGGCGACGCCCCGATCGAGGATGCCGTGCTGGACGATTAGAGAATCGTCTAAGGCAGCAACTCGGCGCAGGGAATCGTAACGTCGGGGAAGGCGAGCGGCGTGACCGCGCCGTCGCGTGGGACGAGCGTGATGCTGCGGTAGCCCTCCGGCGCCGGGTCGCGGTAGACCTCGATCCGGTCGTCAGGCAGGTTCATCAGCCAGGTTTCGACGATGCCCGCCCGCGCATACAGCGGCAGCTTCACGTCGCGGTCGCTTGCCAGCGTCGTGTTGCTGATCTCGACCACAAGAAAGATGTCTTCGGGCTGTGGGTGAGCGGCACCGTAGCCCTCGGGGCGTAGTCGAGCGAGCACGATGTCGGGCTGAGGTTCGCTGTCATTGGGAAGCCGGATCGGGTTCTGACTCCGGACCACCGCTCGGTCATAAAAGCGCCGCTGGAAGACTCGATCGACCCGCGAGTTTCCTTCTGCGTGTCCTGGCCCAATCGGCGGCATCACAAAGACTTCCCCCTCAATCAGCTCAGTGCGCTCGTCCGGAGGGAGGATACCGGCTTCGCCCATGCAATAGTATTCCGCAACGCTGAATCGTCGTTTGATCAGCCCTGTGCTCATGCCGCCGACCTCATATCTCCAATTGACATCGTCCAGGCGTCGTGCGAGCTCCGCCAATCCTGTGCCTCTCAGTATCGGCCACCATCAAAGTCGTGGGAAGCAATGGGGACGTTGCCGGACGAGGAACACCGCCACGACCGGCCCAGTAGCGGATTCCCTCGATGATCGGGCACACTAAGCCCGGTCCATCACCGCTTCGAAGCAGAGGAGACTACGATGCCGCATATCGACCGGCCGGACGGGGCGCAGATCTATTACGAGGTGCGCGGACAGGGCTTCCCGCTCCTGCTGTTCGCCCTGGGCGGCATCAACAGCCAGGTCAGCTTCTGGCCGTTCAGCGCGATCAACCCGTTCGACTACGCCGACGAGTTCATGGTGATCGGCATGGACCAGCGCAACGCCGAAAACTCCCCCGCGCCACTTGCCGCTCCGACCTGGGAGCAGCACGCCGCCGACCAGATCGCCGTGCTCGACGCCGTCGGTGTCGATCGGGCGCTGCTCTGGGGTGGATGCATCGGCGTCGCCTACACGCTCCGCTTCATCCACGACGCACCCGGCCGCGTCGCCGGCGCCGTCTGTCAGGACCCGGTCGGACTGGCCGAAGGGGTGAACACCCGCGAAACCTTCTTCGCCATGTTCGCGCCGACGATCGAAACCGCCAACAGCGGCGGCATGCAAGCGGTCGTGAACGCGGCCATCGAGAACCCGCTCTTCGTACGCAACAACGCCGCCGGCCCCTTCGCCGCCCGCATCGTCGCCGACCCCGCCTTCCGCGACGAAGTCCTCGCGCTCGATCCGGCGGACTACGAGCGCATCGTCCGCGACTACGACGCCAATATGTGGGGCGCCCGCGACCCCTTCATGAGCGTCGAAGCATCCTTCATCAAACAGTGCCCCGCACCGCTCCTCATCCTCCCCGGCAACGATCCCTTCCACCCGACTCCCATCTCCCACCGCATCTGCCGCGAAGCGCCGCATGCCGAATGCCTCGACGTCGACTGCCGCTCGCCGGAGAAGATCGATGTCACCAAACAGCGTATTCGTGAGTTCTTGCGGGCAAACGCCATGTGACGGCCTGTCAAGATTCGCCCGCGGTAGTTAGCGCATCGTCGAGGACGCTGGGACTAACGAAGAACCCTTGATCGAGGAGTGATTCGGCTAAGGGCCGAACCGCTGGAATTAGTCGTTGCCGCTTGGCGAATACAAGAATTCCCAATGTCTCGATCACCTCGAGGCCAAGCGACTCGGCGCGACGCCGCGCCCTCAGATCGTCGAGCACGATTTGGGAGACACCGGTTTCGAGCGCAAGGCTGATCGCCTCCCGCTCTCCGGCTCCGAGCGTAGTCGGAAGACGCGAGTCAATAGGTTGCTGAAGACTGCGCGTGGCGATCCATGTCAGACGGCCCACACTGGGTGAAATCTCACGCTGAACGGCGGGTGGGATGATCACGCTCGCATAGAGACGACGAAGCAGGGTCAAGCAATCGATCTGATGGAGCGCGATCAGTGGACTCGCATTGGAAACGAGCGGATCAGGAATCATGCCGGCCAATACGTGCCGATTCCGCCTCCCACTCCGCATGGGTCATCCGAATATAGGGAATACCAAGGGCCCCAGAATACTGGATGAATTCCAGCAGAGGCATACCAAGTAACTCCGCTGCCTTCCCGACTGATATCTCCGCACGACGGTACAGTTCGAGCACGATCAACTCGCGGGCCGCCCGCGGCACGGAGGGATTCAGGCCCTGCAACACCGCGATCAGGTCGTCGTCCAGTTCGAGTGTCACCGCATGCATCGCATTACTCGTCCTTCTCCGTTCAAGTATCCGACATCGCCATACAATCTGCCGCATGTGAGAGTCACTGCACCCGTGCAGGCACACTCGTCTCGCTGAAACGACTAGCTCCTGGCTCGGCCCGACTGCCCAGACTCCTTCCGACGCTGCAAGCCGGTGAGCAGGCCCAGAACGGCGAATGGGACGAGAACCAGGAACAACTCCGGCAGCGGCTCAGGCGAGACGATCCGCGCCGTCAGCAGCAGCAGGAAGCCGAGGACGAGCGCGGCAACGTAGATCTCCAGCCGTGCCGTCAGCAAGACTGCGGCAACAGGCAGCGCGATCGCAACGAGCACCATTCCCATTACAACCGGCGATGCGTCGAATACCCCCGAGTCCCACGCCTGAGCAACCGCGAGCAGTACCATCGGTACGACAATCAGTTTCCACAGCCTCATGTCCATGGCGCCCTCCGTGCGATCGCGCCGGCGAAGGAGTGCCGGCAACGAGCCGAGCACCTGACCCCACAGCCAGAGGCGCGCCCGCCAGACGCCACGCTCCGGCGCGATCGAGATGTCCGCCTCCTCCACAAGGTCGCCGACAAATGGCTCGCGTAGATCGGCTGGAACCGCCGCCGCAAGCAGTCGTTCCGTGAAACCGTCAAGCGCACTCCGCTGCCGTCGCTTGCTCATCCGCTGACCTCCGGTGCCGGCGACAACCGTCCAGCGCGTGGCACTCCCGCGCGCATGCGATCGACCGCATCAAGCGCCTGGATCAGTGCGTGTTCTCCCGGTGGTTCAATCTGAAAGAAACGTCTGGCGCGCCACTGCCGCTCGGCCGCCGGCGAACCGTCATGTGACCTGACATAACCCTTCCGCTCCAGCCGGTCGAGCGTGATGTAGACCGCGCCGAGCGATGTCGATTGACCCGTGCGCGACTCAATCTCTCGGCGGATCGTCATCCCGTATGCGTTGGTACCGAGCCGAACCAGCGCGAGCAGGATCAGTTGCTCGAACACGCCCAGCCGGTCGCTCTTCGTCATCGTCCGCCTCAGTAATGTATACATTGTATAAATACACGAGAGCCTGCCCGCCGTCAATCGGGCGGAATCCGGCGCCATGGTGTCGACGTCCGTCCCCTCAGACCATCATCGCGGTGCGATTCACATCGAGCGGATCATCGATCAGCGCCGCTACGCCTTCGACGAACCGAACCGTATGTGGTAGTCCCGCATGAACCTCGAAGGCCGCTTCATCCGCCGATCGCCACGATAGCATCGTTTCGGCTTGTTCAACGTTGGACTCCCCGGCCACAATGGGAGTCGGGGCGAACACGTCGAAGCTCATTCTGACCTGCGACCCGGTTGCCCGTCGCTACGACCCAAACTCCATCGCTGGACTGTGACTACATGCCTGCAACGCGCGATCTGAACGTTCATGACTTCGCTCCGCTCCCCCCTCCCGCCGAGATTCTCCGGCGCCTGCCGCTGACCGACGTCGTGGCGCGGCACGTCCTCGCCGCCCGGACGGAAGTCGAGCGCGTCCTCAACGGCGAAGACCAGCGCCTGCTCGTCATCGTCGGGCCGTGCTCCATCCACGATCCGGCCGCTGCTTTCGAATACGCCGGCCGGCTGCGGACCCTGGCCGATCAGCTGCGCGACGAGATCCTGATCGTGATGCGCGTTTACTTCGAGAAGCCCCGCACCACCGTCGGCTGGAAGGGTCTCATCTACGACCCCCACCTCAACGGCAGCAATGACCTCGCCACCGGACTCTACCAGGCGCGGGAGATTTTGCTCCGCGTCAACGAGCTCGGCCTCCCCGCTGCCACCGAGTTCCTCGAACCCTTCGTGCCCCAGTACATCGCCGACCTCGTCGCCTGGGCCGCGATCGGCGCCCGCACGACCGAGAGCCAGACCCACCGTCAGATGGCGAGCGGCCTCAGCATGCCCGTCGGCTTCAAGAACGGCACCGGCGGCAGCACCCAGATGGCCGTCGATGCCGTTCTCGCCGCCCGCACGCCGCATAGCTTCCTCGGCATCGACTACGACGGCCGCGCCTGCGTCGTCACTACCAGCGGCAACGCGGCGGGTCACGTCGTCCTCCGCGGCGGCAGCAACGGCGCCAACTACCACGCCGCCGATGTCGCCCGCGTCTGCGCCCAACTCCAGCGCGCCGGCCTCCCCGAACGCCTGATCGTCGATTGCAGCCACGCCAACTCCGGCAAGGACCATCGCCGCCAGGCAGTCGTCCTGCATGATCTGTTGTCGCAGCACGAGGCAGGCGACACCCGCATCGTCGGCTGCATGCTCGAAAGTCACCTCTTCGAGGGCAATCAGCAGCACACCGATGACCCGGCCGCTCTGCGCTACGGCGTCTCGATCACCGACGCCTGCGTCGGCTGGGACGAAACCGCCGCCCTCCTGCACGACACCGCCCGCGCCCTGCAGAGCGACCGCCCGGCAGAGGCAGCCTCAGCTGGGTAACCGCCGCCCTCCTCGTCCGCCGCTGTCGGTAGCGCTCGGCGGCCGCGTCCCGCGTCGCACGAGTGCCGGCCGGGACACCCTGGCAGCGTCGTATGCCTGAGAAGCCCTTCGCCTCTGCCCCTCAGCCGGCCCCATCGACGGAGCTTCGCTGATGGGGTAGTTTGCTATTGAAGTGCTTTGATGTGAACAGTGCGCACAAACTGCTTCCGCCGGCAGGCTCAGCACAGGAGGATGTCGCGTGTCAGAGTTTTGGGACAACCTGATTCCGATTCGCCCCTCGCTGTCGGGCGAGCAACTGGCCGGTTGGCGGCCGCGCGCCGTCGCGATGCGCGGCCTCGGCTGCCGGATCCTCGCCGATCGGCGCATTCCCGTCGAAGACGGCGTCCGCCTCTCCGCCGATGTCTACACCCCAAAACGCCCGGGGCGCTATCCCGCCATCGTCCAGTTCGCCGCCTACAGCCGCGAGTTGCACACCGCCGGCGTCCCCACCGGCAGCAACGAGATCGGCTCGCCCCCCGTCTTCACCGATCGCGGCTACGTCCAAGTTGTCGTCACCCGCCGCGGCATGGGCCGGTCCGAAGGCGAAGCGGGTATGTTCCTCAACCCGCAGGACGTGGACGACCACGAGCGCTGCATCGCCTGGGCGGCACGGCAGCCCTGGTGCGACGGTAACGTCGTCGGCTTCGGCACTTCCTACTACGGGCTGACCCAGCCACTCGTCGCCGTGCGCCGCCCGCCCGCGCTCAAGGCCTTCTTCTGCAACGAGATCACCACGGATTACTTTGGCAACATCTTCGAGTTCGGCGGCACGTTCGGCCTGTACTTCGCCGGTGTCTGGATGGGCGCCAACTTCACCGAGACGATGGAACGCCTGCGCGTGCCGCCGATCGCGCGGGCGCTGATCAGCCGGGCGATCGACTCTCGCGCCAGGTCGGTCTGGCAACCGCTGATGATGAAGCGCATCGACACGATCTTCAAGCGCTTCATGCGCAACACGCCCGTCCGCCTGGTGCGGGAGTGGTACGTCAACATGATGATCGACGGCAAGACCCGCGCCCAGAGCGTGATCCCGCCGGGACCACATCGTCAACTGGGCAACATCGAAATCCCGTTCGTCGTCGTGCAGAACCTCGGCAACTTCAACCTGCATCAGTTCGGCTGCTACGATCTCTTCGAGCACGCCGGCACACCGCCGAACCAGAAGTGGATGATCCTCAGCCCGCCCCACTACCAGCTCCCCGTCTACGACTGGCAGCTCGAAGCGCTCGCCTTTTTCGACCACATCCTCCGCGGCACACCCAACGGCTACGCCGGCCAGCCGCCGGTCCGCTACTGGCTCGACGGCGACGAGCGCTACGCCGGCGCCGCGTCGTTTCCGGCTCCCAATAGCGAACCGCTCCGCTTCTACCTCGCCTCCGGCGGCGCCGACGCCGCCACCCATCGCTTGACGCCCGAACCGCCGTCGGGAGGTGAGAACACCTGGTCCGCCATCCCCGTCGGCTCGCCCGTCCTCGGCGGCCTCGACGACGTCACCAATCAGACCCTCGTCTACGAGGCGCACGTCGAAGAGGACATCCACCTCGCCGGCCCAGTCTCGGCCCATCTGCGCTTTAGCTGCAACGAGATCGACGCCCGCCTCATCCTCCGCCTGGGTCGCGTCGCCGCCGACGGCAGCTATCACCCCGTCTCCATGGGCACGATCAGCGCCGCCCGCCGCCGGCCCGACCCCACCCGCGGATCATCCTGTGAGATCGCGATCGACATCGAGCACCCCGAACCGCTCACCCCGGACGAGCCCGTGTCCCTCACCTTCAGCCTGACCCCCGGTCCAACCCGCCTCCGCGCCGGCGAAACGCTACGGCTCGACGTGGCCAGCCGCACCGACCTGCTCAGGAGCCCAGGTCAGATCTTTTTCGATATCCCGTCACCCTACTTCTCCCGCAACCGCCTGCACTACGGCCCCGACTCGTACATCGAGCTCCACCGCGTCACCTGACTGGGAGATTTCACCTGTCCATCCATCGGGGGAGTAGGTGCCCCGAATGATATGATGCAGCCGGGTAGCGCATAGCCTCTGGGGGCCGGCATGGTCGTTGGTCAAGCGGCGGCCACGTTCGCGAACCTGCCGCGGCCGTTGACCTCGCTGGTGGGTCGTGAAGCCGATGTAGCCGCGGTGCGGGCGCGGCTCTGTGACACAGATGTGCGCCTGGTGACGCTCACCGGGCCGCCGGGGGTGGGCAAGACCCGACTGGCGATCGAGGTCACCGCTCGGCTGCGCGAATTCTTCGGCGACGGCGTGGTGTTGGTGGAGTTGGCGCCGCTGCGGCATGCGGCGGGCGTGCTGCCGGCGATCGCGCAGACCCTCGGCATGCATGATGTCGAGGGTATCCCCCCGCTGGAAGCATTGCAGGAGCGGCTCGGGCAGCGGCACTTCCTGCTCGTGTTGGACAACTTCGAGCATGTGCTCGAAGCGGCGACGGAGATCGCGTCGCTGCTGGAGTCATGCCCGCACCTGTCGGCGCTGGTCACGAGCCGGGCGGCGCTGCGCGTACGAGGCGAACGAGAGTACCCGGTGGCGCCGCTGGCACTGCCGATCGCGGACTCGCCGGGCTTGTCGAGCGAGCGCGGTGCCGCGGGCGGGCTTCGGTGCCGCTACGCGTCGCCGGCGGTGGATCTATTCGTCCAGCGGGCGGCGGATGCGCGGCCCGAGTTCAGGTTGACGGACGAAAACGCGGCTTCCATCGCCGAGATCTGCCACCGGTTGGACGGCCTGCCGCTGGCGCTGGAGCTGGCGGCGGCGCGGGTGCGGGTGCTGTCGGTGGAGACGTTGCGCGCGCGGCTGGCGTCCCGGCTCGCCCTGCTCACCGATGGCGCGCGGGATCTTCCCGAGCGGCAACGTACCCTGCGTGGTGCGATCACCTGGAGCTACGAACTGCTGACGCCGGCTGAGCAGTCGCTGTTCCGGCGGCTGGCGATCTTTGCCGGCGGCTGCACGCTGGACGCCGCGACGGCCCTGGGCGATCTGGCCGGCGACCTCGGGATCGATGTGCTGGCGGGCGTCACCTCGCTGCTGGACAAGAGCCTGCTCACGCACGTCGAGGGGCCGGATGACGAGCCGCGCTTCGGGATGCTGGAGACGGTGCGCGAGTTCGGGCTGGAGACGCTGGCGGCGAGCGGCGAGACAGATGCGCTCTCGCGACGGCACGCGACCTACTACGCGGGCGTCGCCGCGGCGGCGAAGGCGGGCTTTGCCACCCCCGACGCGCATACATGGCTGGTGCGGCTCGACGGCGACCTCGCCAACCTCCGGGCGGCGCTCGATTGGTGCTTGACGGAGGGCGAGTTCGAGGTCGCGGTGGCCGTGCTCGAACCGCTCCGGGTGTACTGGCAGTCACGTGGATTGGTGGGTGAGGCGTGGCGCTGGGCGGAACACCTGCTCGAGCAGCCGGAGTCCCGGACGCGACCTGTTGCCTGCGCGCGTCTCCTACGTCTTGCCGGTCAGATGGCTCAGATCCAAGGTGACCTGACAACCGCGCGGGCGCGACTGGCGGAAAGCGTGGCGATCTGGCGGGGACTGGACGATCCCGTCCCGCTCGCCGAGAGCCTGCGAACGCTTGGGTGGGTGCTCACCGAGCACATTGACGAGGCCAAACCGCTTCTCGAAGAGGCGGTGCAGATCTTTCAACAGGTGGGTGACACCAGCAATCTCGCATTGGCGTACGACAACCTCGCCACTGTCATGCTCCGCTGGGGCAACGAAGCGGCGGCGCTGCACTATGCCCAGGAGAGCGAGCGGCTGTTCCGGCTGTCAGGCGATGACTTCGCACGGCTACGATCGTGGGGCTCCCTTCCGGAAGTGGCTGAACTGCGCGGCGATTATGCGACCGCCCGCGCGCAGTATGAGGAGCGGCTGGACGGACTTCGCCGGCTCGGCGACCGCTACGGCGAGCCATACGTCCTGGTCAACCTGGGGATCGTGCGGGCGCGGCAGGGTGATCTCGCAGAGGCAACCGCGCTGCTCGTCGAAGCGCTCGCGCTGTCGCATCAACTGGGCAGGGTCGTGGCGCTGGTGAACGCCCTGGAAGTGATGGCACTGGTCGCGGCCACGCGGGGCGATCCTGCGCGGGCAGCGCGAACGTTCGGTGTAGCAGAAGCGATCCGGGAGCGGCGCACGCTCCCGCGGCCGGGTACCCACCAACGGCTGTACGAGGAGACGGTCGCCGGCATCCGCGTCGCCCTCGGTGAGGCCGCGTTCGCGACGGCGTGGGCCGAGGGACGGGCGCTGTCGCTGGACGAGGCGATCACCTACGCCACCGAGATCGCCGTCGATCCCACGACGCAGCCGGTGCGCACCACAGGGAGGGAACCCACCCTGCCGGATGGCCTCAGCGCGCGGGAGGTGGAGGTGCTCGTGCTGCTGGCAGAGGGCCGCAGCAACCGCGAGATCGCGGAAGCGCTCGTGCTGAGCCCGCGCACGGTCGAGCACCACTTGGCGCGCATCTACACCAAGATCAACGCCCGCGGCCGCGCCGCCGCCGCCGCCTATGCCGTTCGCCACAACCTGCCACCAACCCCAGACCCCAAACCCTGATCTGCCCACTCCGCCCGCCGTCCGCCCATTCTGCGGGGTCTCGATGCCCGCACCCGCACTCCCTCGTTAGGTAATTCCCCCTATTCCTCATCGTCTCCGCCCAATGGGGTAGTCCAACCGATTCCAGGTCGCCGCCGCGAGGGCATGCTCTGTGTGGCCGAGGGCCTGGCGGACCCGGCGCACCGTCGGACCACGCGGACCCTCGGCCGGCAACATGCCGCTGAGCAGCGTGGCTCTGAGCCAGAGAAGGGGGTAGACCATGTTTCGCAGCAAAGGTGTAACTGTGGCGGCGCTCGTCGTCGCCGTTGGCGTCGCGGCATTCATCGCGACTTGGGGTCTGACCGGAGGGCCGTCGCCCCAGGGTGCCGATGCTGCCGGTGCTGCACGCGCCGACGATAGCGCCCAGCCGATCACGATCACGGCGGTCGATTATGCCTTCGAAGGCGTGCCCGAGCGCGTGGCCGCCGGCACGGCCTTCACCCTGGTCAATGCCTCGGAGGTCGAAGTACACGAACTGGTTGCCCTTCGGATCGACGACGATGAGACGCGCTCGGTCGAGGAACTGCTTCAGTTGCCGGAAGACGAGCCGGCGGGCGTGGCAGAGATGCCGGCAATGGTGCTGATCGCGCCGCCTGCCTCGGAAGGCTTCGCCGTCGTGGAGGACGGCACCTTCCGGGAGCCGGGACGCTATTTGCTCGCCTGCGCGATCCCGACCGGCGCGGACCCGGAGGCATACCTCGCTGCGGCGGCCGAAGCCACCGACGTCCCGCCCCAGGTCGAGGGCGGCCCGCCGCACTTCGTCCTCGGCATGTTCGCGCAGGTCATCGTCGAGTGAGATCGCGGGGTGAACCGCCGCCCCTGGCGATCCGGCCGACATCGATCATCAGACGAAGGAGCACAGCCATGGCAAACCAACAGGACATGATCATCCGAGACGACAACGGCATCTTCTACCTGATCCCCGGCGATGTTGTCGAGCAGTACCGCGTGCCAGAGGAACAACAGGCCGAGCTAGAAGCGGCGCTCGCAGACGACGAAGTTTCCGGTTACTTCTTCTCATTTGGCCCGAACGCCGGATCGGTCAACCAAAACAACACGCTGCCCGCCAACAACCAGTCCATCGGTACCCCCTCCAACCTGGTCCAGCACCACATCTACAGCACGGGCGCCCGCCTACCGAGCGACATCGCGAACAGGTTCAGGGGTTGAGCGTGCCGGTCGACGAACACGACGCAACACCAGGCCGTGGTGCTTCGCACGTCGCTGAAGGCATGCCACCGAACGCACGGTTGCACAGGACTGGAGGACACTCTGATGAATCGTGATACGCGGACTACGCTGACACCGTTCGCCGCCCGTGTCTATGGCGTGGCGACGATCCTCGCCCCACTGCTCCTGCTGGCGAGCACGGTCGCCTATATCACCGCGGGCGAGGGCATCAACGAAGGCGTCCTCGGCGGCACGATCGGCGTCTGGAGCGCATTCGCGATGACCATCGCCTTTGTGGGCATCCTCCGCCTACTCGAGCCGCGCGCCCCGCGCGCCGCCGTCACTCTCACGGTGATTGCCCTGATTGGCTGGGCAGCGGGGATCGCCTTCAACATCGAGGCAATCTATGTCGCTCTCATCCCGGAGCTAACGGTTGAGCGGCTCAACGATGCCATGACCGGGGGAGACGCCATCGCCTGGCTTGCGTTCCTGCCATGGGGCTGGTTCGCCCCGCTCACCTTCGTGCTCAGCGGGATCTTCCTGTGGCGTACCCACACCGTCGCCCCGTGGACCGGCATCCTGCTCATCATCGGCGGCGTCCTGTTCGTGACGGCGCGCCCGGCCCGGATCGACGTGCTCGCCGTGACCGGCGACATCGTGTTGGTCCTGGCGCTCGCCCCGATCGGCTGGTCCATGTTCGTCGGTCGGCGCCTGGCTGGTTCTGCCGCTATGGCTACCGCGACCGCCGCACCCGAACCGCTCCACTGAGGTGGCGTCCGGCTGCCCGGGCCAACGTCACGCCCCTGAGCGCCCATTGTCCCCGACTCCTGCCGAGGAGATATTTGCAAACGCTGGTCGAGTCAGGCTCCCCTCTCCCACCGGGGCGGGAGAGGGGCCGGGGGTGAGGGCCGCTGAGTGCCACCACTCCCTTGACCTCCAGAACATAAGCCCCATACCCTGCTCCACGCGCAAACCGCGGAGGTCGCCGCCATGCTCGTGCCGGTTCAGGACGATGCCCGCGCCGCCCTGCCTGCCATGAATGCGGCGCTCCTTGCGGAAACAACCCCGAGAACAACCATTTCCCACCTACCAATCCGAACCTGCCCACCCAAAACAACCAATCGATCCAGATTCACATCTGAATCCCAGCAAGAAAACAACATCAACCAAACGCCCGCGACGCTGCCCCCACCGCCACCGTCGTCGCTGCCCCGCTGAAATGACCGTTTCCTGACAGATCGCATCACGGAAGCACGACCCGGAATCGTGCTAGACTGAGACACCTCTTCTCCCGTCACAAGAGGTCGGGTGGCTGCATTCCACGGGGAGGCAACGATGACCACAGAGGTGCGGCCGAGCGAAGCACAGGCAGAGGATTGGACCTATCCGTGCGGCGAATGGGACATGCGCGCGACCCCCGGCCGCAAAGGGCTGACCCTCGCCGATGTCGACCGGGGCAGCTACGCCCCACTGACCGACCGCAGCACGACCGCGACGATGCGCCAGCGCGGCTCCGTCGAACGCCCGGAGGCGCCGCGTACCGGCCGCCGCTGGGACAAGAAGGCCGAAACCTGGTCCGCCTCGATCGCGATGCTCTACGAGGAAGCGCAGGCGCGGCAGTGGTCCTCCGCCACCGATATCCCCTGGGACACCCTGGAACCGCTGCCCGATGACCTCGAACTGGCGATGTGCCAGTTGTGCACCTTCCTCACCCAGGTCGAGTTCATCGCCGCCGACCTGCCCGGCCGCTGGCTCCCCTACATCTCCCCCGATTACTACGAGGTGCAACTCTTCCTCGGTACCCAGATCATGGATGAGTCGCGCCACGAGGATGTCTTTCGCAAGCGCGCCCTCGCCAACGGCGGCGGCCTGATGCGTCCCGGTCTCGGCTCCTCCGCCCTGCTCAGCCTGCAGGACTTCACCGAGATGACCGCCCTCATCCACCTGGTCGGCGAAGGCTTCGTCCAGACGATGTTCCGCATGGGCGAGATGGTCGGCCAGAACGAGGCCGAGAAGAAGATCTTCCGCCTCGCCGCCCAGGATGAGTCCCGCCACGTCGCCTTCGGTGTCACCCACCTCAAGTACCTGATCGAAACCGAACCCGACCGGCGCGAAGAGCTCCATAGCTACCTCGACCGCTTCGAACCCGCTATCGCCCTCAGTCAAGGCGGCCTCACCGTTGAGGGCGATGTCTCCGAAGCGCTCGCCGTCCTCCTCGGCGGCGGCCGCGCTCACTTCGACCTCGGCGTCCAGAAGCTGCTCGCCATCCGCAAGAAGCAGGTATCCGAATACATGCACCGCCTCGAAGTCCTCGGCATGCCCGAGCGCCGCGAGCGTATGCACCCGACGCTGCGGCAGTACCTGGTGTAGGAGCCGGCCCTCACCCCCGGCCCCTCTCCCGTCGGGACGGGAGAGGGGCCGGGGGCGAGGGCCGTTCGGAGGAACCCGCGATGACCGACCAGCCTCGCCAACCATCACTCAATTGGCTCGACGCCGATGTCGAACGCGTCAAGGTGCTTCCCGGCCCCGACGGCCTGACGCTGGAGCGGATCATGGTCGGCCGCTACGGCGAGGTGCCGGAGCACTGGCCCCACTCCACCGACTTCCCCCGCGGCGCCTCCTCCGGCGGCCCGACGATGTTCGCCGCCAGTTACTCTTTGAATGACAAGTCGGACGTCTGGGCGGACAACGCCGCCGCGCTCTACGAGCAGGCGATCCGCGATCGCTGGGTCAGCGCCACCGCCGTACCCTGGGAAACGCTGATGCCACTGCCCGTCGAGGTCGAGGCGGCGGTCTGCCAACTGTGCACGATGCTCTCGGAGGACGCTTTCGCCGCGCAGCAGGTGATCGGCCGCTGGCTGGAGCGGATCGCCTACGGCTTCCTCGAGGTCAAGAGCTTTCTTGCCACCCAGGTCTTCGACGCCGGTCGCCACTGCGAGGCCTTTCGCAAGCGGGCGCTCGCCAACGGCGGCGGCCTCGGCCTCCAGTCGCCGGGCGTGATGCACCGGGCGCTGACCGACTCCCTCAAATGGACCGAACTGGTCGCGGCGCTCGACCTGTTCCGTACGTCGGCGATGCTGGCGCTGTTCGAGACAGCGTCGTTGCCTCAGACCGAGGTGGAGGCGACGCTCTACCGGCTGGCGGCGCGTGACCTCGAACGCTGGCTCGCCTACGGGATCGCCCACACCCGCTACCACCTGGAGCATCGCCCCGACCGGCGCGAGCAACTCCTGATCAGCATGGTCCGCGCCGAGGGGGCCTTCGTTCAGGACACGTTCCGCGATGCGCCACTCCGTGACGCGCTCCTCATCCTGCTCGGCCGTGGCGACGGCGTCCAGGCCGCGCGGGAGCGGCTGGCGGAATTGCGCCAGCGCCAGATCGACCGCTACTGCGACGCGCTCGACCGCGCCGATCTACCCGAACGCCGCGAGCGGGCGGCGACCGTGCTCAGGCCGATCACCGCCGTGGCGTGAGCGAGCGCATACATTCGAGTTTCGACACCAGCATGTCATCCTGAGCGACAGCGAAGGATCTCGGACGAGAGTCAGACATCCGAGATCCTTCGCTGTCGCTCAGGATGACATGCTGTAAAGCCGCAATCCTCAAGAATCGGCTACGGTTCGCGATGGAACTGCTTGCGGTGCCGTCGAAGCAGATCTTTACCGTAGTCGTTGCCGTTCGGCGTGCGGACTACCGTGTGGACGTGCGTCCGCGTCGGCTCGGCGTTGTCAAAGGCGACACCGCTCTCGTGGTCGAACTCGATCAGCAGCACGGGGCTGTGGATCCGGTAATAGAAGACGCTGTCCTCGTCCGTGCCGCCCATCCAGGCGAGATGCGTCTCGCCGAGATGCCGTTTGACCTCGGCCAGTTTGACCTCAGCGTGGCCCGGCTGCATCCGGCCGGTGTAGGTTTCCACCAGGTCCAATAGAAGACTCTGCTGCGGGGGCGATAGCTCGTCGCAGTGCAGGCCCTCATACGCCACGCGCGCGTTGTCCTGGAACGCGCCGCCCTGGATCCGCCCGTCCGGCCCGCGAAAGCGCCCCTGCGGCAGGTCGGTGGAGATGACGCTCCGGAACAGGATCGCTTTATCTTGCTGTTGCGGCGTCAGCGCGCGGATCAGCTCCAACCCCAGCCGTTCCTCGTCCGCGAAGACCCTCGTGCCGGCATACTTCCCCGACGGCGCTTCGACCGGTTCAGAACCCATGAACGTGGGCGTCATCACGATCTGCTCGCCGAGCACGAAGCAGTTGACGTTCAGGTGATGACCGTCGATCTGCCAGCCCCAGGGTTGATCGGCGGACGGCGTGCCGAAGACGCTCATCCAGTAGAGCCACTCCCCGTATTCCTCCCAGCTCTCCGTCATCTCACCGATCGTCTCGTTGAGGCGTATGACGTTGCGGGCCGTCTCGTAACCGGACGCGCTGAGCGTCGCCGCGAGGATGCCGAGCGCCGCCTCCCGCTGCGCCGTGTTCATTTCTTCGAGCACCGCACCGTGCCGCATCACGAACGGGTGGACGTTGAACCACTGCATCCACGCCGGATCGTCGATGCCAAACATCGCACCGTCGCGCTGCTGGTCTGTCAACGACCGAAGAAATGCCTCGGCCGCGTCCGCGATCGGCGCCGTCGCGATGCCGGTGCGGTGAAGGGAGAACAGTCCGGGCTGGGGCGTCCCGTCCGTGGTGATGCCGGTAAACGGCGCGGCGCGGACCACCTCCGCCCGATTGGTGAAGGATTGGAACCGCTCGGCCGCGGCATCGGTCAGCGCGCGGCCCGACATCACCGGCCGCCGTCGGAGTTGGTACAGGTCAATGCTCGTCGTCATCGGTATGACCTCCTCGCCTTCCGGACCGCCAGGCCGGCGCGACGATGATACCGGACGCGCGTTCGGTGTCAACCTGGTCCAGACTGAGAGACCGCCCGAAGCCGCCGGATCGTGTTCGCGATTCCCGCAACCGAATCCGACGGCGGTACGATGGTCGGCGGAATCACCTGCCCGGACACCCGGAGGAACCCACCATGCCCGACCTGCAGCAGAGCAGGGATCTCCTCGAGTTCCTTTACTACGTGGTCGTTCTGCTCGGTGTGCCCACGGGACTCTACCAGTACTTCCGCGCTCAGCAGAAGGAACAGGCGGCGCGTGAGGAGCGAGTGTACGACGCGCTCCACGCGGAGTACCTGGAGTTCCAGAAGCTCTGCCTCCAGTACCCGTATCTCGACGTGTCCGACCAGCCGGACGCCGAGCCGGTCGCGCTCAACCCGCAGCAACGGAAGGAAGAGGGGATTCTCTTCTCAATCCTCTTCGGCATCTTCGAGCGCGCCTACATCCTCCATCTCGAAAGCCCTACCCGCGTGACGCGGGGTCAGTGGCGGGGATGGGAGACGTACATCCGCCAGTACTGCGGCCGCGACAACGTCCGCCGCGCCTGGACCATCGGTGAAGACACCTACGACCCGCGTTTCAACGCGTACATGAATGACTTGATCACCAAGCTGGCGGGCGCAGCGCCTCCGGCTTCGGCGCTGCCGATCGCTGAGACGAAGGCGCTGTCGTAGCGAGAAAATCCACCACGGCACCAAGACCTACATAGGCTTGGTGCCGTGGTGGCGAATCCTCCGTCCTACGCCTGGTTAGTCATGATCACGGTACCGGATGCGGCGAAGAAGCCGGCCGGACCGTGGGCGATGCTCACCTTCACGTCGGGGAGCTGGGCCGCCGCCTCCCCGCGTAACTGCCGCACGCTCTCCTGCAGCGCGAACATGCCGTACATGCCGGTGTGCGTGTAGGAGAGTCCGCCGCCGTTCGTGTTGATCGGCAGGTCGCCGCCCGGCGCCGACCGCCCCTCGGCGAAGAATGGCCCGCTTTCCCCCGGCTTGACAAAGCCAAGCGCCTCCAGCCCGTACATCGGTGTGTGGGCGAAGGCATCGTAGAGCATCAGGTGATCGACATCGCTCCGCTCGATCTGGGCGAAGCGGAAGGCGCGGTCCGCCGCCTTCTGGAACGCGCGCGACTCGGTGAAGTCGTGCATCGTGCTGATCCCCAGGTTCTCGGCGCCCTCGCCCGTGCCGAGGATGTACACCGGCGGCTTGGCAAAGTCGCGGGCGCGGTCCGCCGTCGTCAGAATGAGCGCGCCGCCGCCGTCGGTCACCAGACAGCACTCAAGCAGGTGGATCGGCCAAGCGATCAGGCGGGAGTTGAGCACATCCTCGATCGTGATCGGGTCGCGCATCATCGCCCGGGGGTTCTTCGCCGCCCAGGCCCGCGTCGCCACCGCCACCGACGCGAGTTGCTCCTCGGTCGTGCCGTACTTCTTCATGTGCGCCACGATCGGCACCGTGAAGGTGTTCGGCGGACCCATCACGCCGTAGGGCGCCTCGAATTGGCCGAGCAGCGTCGCCGCCCCGCCGCCGAATCCGCCCCGGCCGACGCGCGAGCGGCCGCTCTCGCCGTGTGTGATCAGCACGTAGTTACAGTAGCCTGCCTCCAGCGCCGCCACCGCGTGAGCGACGTGGATCATGAAGGAGGAACCGCCGACGGAGGTGCCATCGACGTACTGCGGCTGGATGTCCAGGTAGTCGGCGACGGCCACGACCGACTCGCCGGCACAGGCGAGGCCGTCGATCTGGTTCTTGTCCAGACCGGCGTCGCGCAGAGCGTTGGCCGCCGCCTGGGCGTGCAGGCCGAGCTGGGTGATCTCCGGGATGGCGCCGACGGTGTCCGTCTCCGCCGCGCCGATGATCGCGACCTTCTTGCGCAGATCCGTCGCCATTACGCACCCCTTTCCGCGCCGGCCGGCTGGAACTTCGGCAGCGTGATCGTATCGGTGACGTCGTCAAACACGACCTCCACCGGCATCCCCGCCGGCAGGTTCTCCGGTTTCATCTCCGTACCGACGATGTTCGTCATCAGGTGCGGCCCTTCGTCGAGCTGCACGATCGCAATCGCATATGGCAGCTCCTCCTCGAACCCCGGCGCCGGTCGAGCACTGAGCACATACGTGAGCAGCGTGCCCTTGCCGGACACCGGCCGCCATTCGACCGCGTCGGACCAACAGGTCGGACAGAAGATGCGCGGATAAAAGAAAAACTTCTGGCAGTTGGTGCAGTACTGGAGACGGAGCTCGTGCTGCTTGCAGCCCTCCCAGTAGGGCGCCGTCTCCGGGGTCGGCTGCGGCAATGCTTTGCCTCGGGGCATGGTCACGGGATGCGGACTCCTTTCCTGGTCGCGCGTGCGTTGTACGATCGCAACGGCACTCGGACGACCTCATCTCGCAGCGTTGGAAGGTCGCGACATGGAGACCAGTCGCGGCGACCTGATGCAGTGTAACGTGTTTCTACAGAACGCCAACCGATCGAGGTCCGAGCGCTCCGTGAATATCTTCTTCGATGTCGACGACACGCTGGTCACCTGGGACTTCCGCCTGCGGCCGCAGGTCCGTGAGGTGTTCGAACGGCTCCGTGACGATGGCCATCACCTCTATCTCTGGTCCGGACGAGGCAAGCGCTGGGAGGTGGTGCATCGGTACGAACTGCACGACTTGATCGTGACCTGTCACGAGAAGCCACTCGAAGACCACCACGCGAAACTGGCGGAATTGGGCGTCAATGTCGTTCCGGAGTTTGTGATTGACGATCACTACGCCGTCGTCCACGCCTTTGGCGGTTACTGGATCTGCCCGCCCCGGCGACCGCTGGAGCAGGACCGGGAGCTGTGGAAGGTGTACGACGCCGTGAACCGCTTTCTCGCCGATCGCGGAGCCGGCGTCATCCACGAGCGGTTCATCGCCCGCTGGGACCAACGCTGACGCTCCGAAACGACGAAGGAGGCGACGACGATCGTTTGCACGTCCCATCCCAGCCGTGTCGTCGTATGGGTGCTCTCCATCACCGCCGGGATGCTCGGTTCCCAGATTTCGCCGAGATGACGAGAAGCCATAGGGACGCCGATCGCTTCCATCTATCCTTCGTCTCGAAGGATGCTGCCGTCGCGCACGCCAACGGTGTGATGGACAGTGGAGCAGGAGGAACCACGAATGACGACCGCGGAAAAACGAACCGAGGAGCGAATCGTCGTGCGGCAGGTGACTCACGTCCAGGCCAGCTGGACCGAGCGCGAGCGTGGTGATGAGGGCGACTTCACGCTCCAGTTGATCCTCGATCAGGGAGTATGTCCTTCGTCCGGACGCCGATGATCTGGTGATCATCCTGCAGCTGCTTCAGATGAGCGACGGCGCCTCCTTTGACACATCGCGCAAGGTCTTGATGTTCCGCAATCTTGCCCTGACGTGAAACTGGTCGCTGCCGGACAAAGCATCGGCCCCTGCCGTGCCGCCATCAGATGGTCCAACCGAGTACACTGACACGGTCCGGTGGCAGTATCCGACGATGATGGCGGGGGCGACACCATGGAGCGCAGACTCCTGATCGCGGCATGCATGATCGGCATCGTCCTGACACTACCCCGGCCCGCCGCAGCGGCGACGCTGCTGGTTGATGATGATGCAGTCCAGTGTCCCGGCGCTCAGTGGCAGAGCATACAAGCGGCCATCGCCGCGGCGGCGGTGGCAGACACGATTGAAGTCTGCCCGGGAACCTACGCCGAGCAGGTCATCATCGATCCGGACAAGAGCGGCCTCACATTGCGTGCGACGATGCCGGGGGCGGCGACGATTCGCGCGCCGGAAGCGCCGGTGAACTTCGGGGCGCTGCCGATCATCCTCGTGAACGGCGCTCGAAATGTGACGATCGATGGATTCATCATTCAAGGCCCGCTCGCGATCGTCCTCTGCTCGCCGACGGTGCTCGCCGGCGTCATGGTCGAGCGTGGCGGCGAGGTGACCGTGCGCCGGAGTGTGATCGGTGCGATTCATCCCGTCGACCGGTCCCTCGATTGGTGCTTTCGAGGGTATGGGATCTATGCCGTCGCCACGTCGTCAGAGCCGACGACGAGGGTCGTGGTCGACGAATCGCGCATCGATTCGTATCTGACCGGCGGGGTGTTCGTCACCGGCACTGGCGCCGACGCCACGCTAGAAGGCAACCAGATCGCCGGCGATGGCATCGTCGCCGGCAGCGTGCAGTTCGGTATCGAGATCCGCGCCGGTGCGATCGCGGCTCTCGTCGACAACGACATCCGCCTGAACAGCGCCCGCGCTCAAACCATCGATGTTGCTCCCGACGCCGCGCGCGCCACCGGCATCAGCGTCGTTCAAACGACCGGCGTTCGGATTGAGCGAAATCGTGTGTCGATGAATGACCATGGCATCATCCTCGCCGATGCGACGAATGCGACGGTTCGCGGTAACCAGGTGACCGACAGCGCGGCATCCGGCATCGCCGCCTTCGCCGGTTCGCGTGGCAATACCTTCGAGGGCAATAGCGTGCGTAGCACCGGCAGCCCGCCGGCGGCGGGGACGGGAACGGCCGGTGTCACCCCGGACATCTTCCCTGGCGCAGACGCCACGTCAGGCGGTCCGGCCCGGCCGCAGATGGTCAACCCGATCGACTGCGTCGACTTCTCGACCGGCGCCGGCACGGCCGGCACCGCCAATCAGTGGCGGGGTAACACCGGCCTGACCGCCATCCCCGCCGGCATCTGTGGTGGCGGTTAGGATGGAGTCTTGACCAGCACGATGCAACGGATCGCGCTGGTCCCCGATCCGCAAATCCGCATCGGTCCGGCGTTTCTCTTGCAGCGGGGTATCGTCCGCGTCGATTGTGACGTTGGGGGCAGCGTCGCGGCCGCCGGACGACCCCGCGCCTCCGCATCTTCCGCGCTGAGACGGTGGTTCCGACCGGCGTCGGCCGATCATTCGCCGCGAACGCTTTCGAAGAGTCGTGACGCCGTTGGTTGATGCACAGCTCATGGCCGCGGAGAGCGCCCGGGACACGACGCTCCCGGGCGCCGCGAGGAGGAGGCCCGTGCACATGACGCCTCCTTCGCCAGGATAGACTCTGGCCGCGCACCGAGAACCGGACCGTCGCCCAGGCTGCTGATGGCCGCTGGTCCCGGCCCTCGCGGACGATGGAGCCCGTCGAAAGGCACTCCCTCCGGCCTCCGTCAACCCGGTCCCCGGAACGCTGCGGGACTCGTAGGGTGTCCTGCACAGTAAGGATGCATATGACACCGGCATCGACCGGTTCGCAAACGAGGAGTATCCCGCCATGACCCGCACGATCGCCCTGGTCGCCGTCGCCCTGGCCGCCCTCACCGCCGTGGGCTTTGGCCTCACTCCCCGCGGTGCCAGCGCCGCCCCCGGCCTCGCCGCCTACGCCGGTGGTCCCTACGCCGGTTGGGTCGGCAGCGCCATCCAGTTTGACGGCACCGCCTCCGCCGGCACCGGCCTCTCCTATTTCTGGACCTTTGGTGACGGCACGAGCGCGACCGGCGCCCGCCCGGTCAAGACCTACGCTGCGTCGAACGTCTACACGGTCACGCTGACCGTCACCGATTACACCGGTGCCCAGTCGGTCGCGGCCACTACCGCCACGATCGGCGGCGCGCGGGCGGTCGTTCCGGCCGGTTGCTTCGTCAACGGCTTTGGTAACGTGGTGTGTGGCACGACGCTGAGCACCAACGTCGTCGGTTGCTACGCCACCATCTCTGGCTGGGTCTGCCCCGGCACGTCACTGGCAGTGTCGCCGGTGTTCGCTTCTGGTGTCGTAGTCGCCACACCCTTCTTGACCGCCACGCACCTGAACAACTGCAATAACCCGAACTACGCACTCACGCCCGTCTGCGTCGACAAGCGCTAGTCATCTATCAGTCCAAGACCATCGTCAAATTCGCCCCGGTCACAACGACCGGGGCGAATTTGTGTGCTCCGTGACGGAATCGGTCCAGGTAGCTGTTACGAGGGCCGTGGTACACTCGCCTCACAGCCCCGCGTGGAGCACACGCCATGGTCGATCAAGTCGGCTACACTGGCCCCCCGCGTGATCCCGCGACCGTGATCCGGGCGGCGCTCTCCGAACCTGATTTCGTCCGCCAGGTGATCGCGTCGTACGAAGAACAAGTGCGTGGCGAGCCGCCGATTCCGTGGCGGCAGGTCCGTGAGGAACGCACCCACACGCGGCACACCGCCTGAATGCGCGAGATCACCTTCTTCGGTGCGGCGCGCCGTTACTACGCTCAGATGAGTGACGCCGAGCGCGCGACCCTCGACCTCTGCCTCCGCCGTCTGGAACGCGATCCGGCGCCTGACGGCGTCACCACCTTCAGCATTCCCGGCATCCCAGATTTCTTTCTCTATGACGATGGCGCCTGGCGCATGGCCTACACCGTTCCCGACGCGGTGACGGTTATCATTCGGTCGATCGCGCATGCGCTCGATCTTCCCGCATAACATTTGGCTTGATCCCCGTGACCGCCTTACCCAGCCGCCGCCAGCCGCGATGCCGGCGTTACGCTCCGCTGCCGATGGGCCAGCTCTTGTCGAACCAGCGGAATCAGGTCGCGTCCGTACTCGATCGCGGCAGGCAACGGCTCGAAGCCACGAATCAGAATCGTCGTCGCGCCTGCGTCGACATAATTCAGGATCGTCTGTGCTACCTGCTCCGGCGTGCCGACCGGGGCGGTGGAGTTGCCGCCGGCGCCCGTCTCCCGCGCGATCGCCATGAACAGACGCTCGTCGACCACGTCGCCCCGTTCGGCAACGGCCAGCAAGCGGCGCGACGCCTCGGAGGACGGCCCGGTCCTGAGACGGCGCATCAGCGCTCCGGGCGGTGGCGTGCCCGCGCCGCGCTTGCGGGCGCGGATGCGCTCCAGGTAGTCGTAGGCGCGTTCCCAGGCAGCATCCTCCGTCGGCCCAAGGATCGGGCGGAGGCTGACTGAGAAGCCGAGGTCGTCCGCTGCCCGGCCGAAGCCCACGGCGCGGCGCTTGATGTCGGCGATCGTCGCGGTCACATCCGCGACCGGTTCGCCGAACATCGCGTAGACGTTCGCGTTCCTGGCACCGATATCGAAGGCGACCGGCGTCGAGCCGCCGAAATAGAGAGGGATGTCCCGGTTCTCATAGGGCCGCACCGCCTGGCGGACGTCGACGAATCGGTAGAAGCGGCCCTCGTGCGTGAACGGCTCGCGCTCGTTCCAGCACTTCTTCAGAACCTGCATGTACTCGCCGGTGCGGGCATAGCGGTCTTCCTTCGGTGTGAAGTCGCCGTCGCGGGCCTGCTCGGCGTCGGAGCCGCCCGTGATCATGTGCATCGCCACCCGGCCCTTGGAGAAGACGTCCAGCGAGGAGGCGAAGCGCGCCGCCAGCGTCGGCTGGACGAAGCCGGGTCGGTGAGCGATCAGCATCCCCAGCCGCTCCGTGTACTGCGCCATGTGGGCGGCGATCTGCCAGCCATCGGCGCTGTCCGCGCCGTAGCCGATCAGGACGCGGTCGAAGTCGCCCGCTTCATGCGCGCGGGCGAGCGCCTCCACATAGTCCGGCTGCAATGCCGGCCCGCCGTTCGACTCCTCCACTTCGGAGAAGGGCGCCGCGCCCATGAAGCCGATGAACTCGATCGGGCGCCGGATGGATGGATGGATAGGCATGATGTCTGACCTCGCGATCGTTCTCGACGTGCGTGAACCGCTGCCGCGTGCTGAAGGGCAGCGGGACATGGATCACTGCTTGATGAACACCTCGGCCATGCCCGCATAATCGAGCGGGTTACGACTGGAGTAGTTGCGCAGCCGGTTGTTGTAAATGTGGGCGAACGGGTACTCGATCGTCCAGACGCCGTAGTTGAAGTCCTGGGTCCAGCGGCGGTCGATCTCCTGAAGGAGCTTCTTCCGCGTCTCCGGCTCCGCCGTCTGACGCTGCTTGAGCACCAGGTCCGTCAGCGCCGGATCGTCCACCTTGCCGAAGTTCTTCGCCGCGCCCGGCACCCAGAACGGATAGAGGTAGTCGTCCGGGTCGGGGTAGGCGCGGATCAGCCAGGTCGAGAGCGAGAAGTCCTGCTGCTGAAGCCGGCGCTGCCAGGCGAGGTTCTCCATCATCGTGATCTTCATCTGGATACCGGTGGCCTTCAGTTGCTCCTGTGCCACCTGCGCGATCTTCGTCGAGGTGTCGACCGTGCCGGCATAGGGACCGAAGATCCACTCCGTTTCGAAGCCGTTCGGATAGCCGGCGGCGGTGAGCAACTGCTTCGCCTTGGCGATGTCCTGGGCGGCCTCCGGCGCGATCTCTTCATCGCTGCGCGTCCATGCGGGCCAGCCGCGTGCGATCGGACCGGTGCGCACGGTGGCCGTGCTGTCACCCGCGAGCTGGTTGATCGCCGCGCGGTCCAACGCCAGGGAGAAAGCCTGACGCACGCGCGGGTCGTTGTAGGGCGGGTTGAGGATATTGAAGATGAACGCCGACCAACCCACCCCCGGCTGCGTCTGCAACGTCGAGTCTTCGTCGAGCGTGCGTTTGACGGCGGGTAGCTGGTCCACGGCGAGGTCCATCGCGTCGAGGCGGCCGGCCCGGTATGCGTCCAGCCGTGAGGAGGCGTCGTTGACCACGGCCAGCTCGACACCGTCGACATAGGGCGTCCCCGTGCGGAAGTAGTTCGGATTCTTCTTGAAGCTGTAGCCGGAGCCTCGCTCATAGCGTTCCAGCGTGAAGGGCCCGGTGCCCTGGTCGTTCTTCTCGAGGTTGCCGTCCCGGGCAATGATCTCCTTGGGCGCGATCGCCGAGTTGTAGTACGCGAGCGCGTTGTAGATCAACGTCGTCGGGTAGGCGAGCGTGAAGACCACCGTGTCCGGCGCGGGCGTCTCGATCGTCTCGATGAAGTCGACGAGGTAGCGGTAGACGTAGTTCGGCTTGTTCGTGTTGAGCAGTTCGAAGGTCGCCTTGACATCCTCGCTCGTCAGCGCGCGGGCGCCCACGGGGGCCTTGTCTTGAAACGTGGCTGCCTGATTGAGTTTGACTGTGACCTTGCGCGGGTCCGGCGCCTCGTAGGAGAGGGCGAGGTCGGGGATGATCTCGTACTGGTTCGGACCCATCGTCGAGCCGGTCTTGTAGCGCAGCAAGCGGTTGGCGTAGAGCGTCTGCAGCACCGAGAAGGAGACTTGATAGTCGTAGTTGGGCACATCGGTGGCGGAGAAGTTGATCGTGCCGCCGGGCACAGGCTGCTCCGTCGTCTCGCGAACGTTCGCCTGATTGAATTCGGTCTGCGCGGCGGAGTCCTTCGCCTCGCGCGAGCCGCAGGCGGCAAGGAATGCGGCCGTGCCGGCGCCGGCGCCGAGGCCGATGGCAGTGCGGCGGGTGAAGCGGGAGCGATGGAACGTGACGGCCATGGGTTCGAGTCCTTCCCGAAGATATGTCGTGGTGTGGTGAGCAGTGGTGATGTGTGAGGGGTATGTCAGCGACAACAGGTAAACATCACGTCTCCATCACTTCGTCCGCGGGTCGAGCACGTCGCGCAACGTGTCCCCGAGCATCGCGATCGAGAACACCGTCAGGCTCAAGACAAGCCCTGGAAAGAATGCGAGCCACGGGGCATCGACGAAATGCTGCCGCACTTCACCGGAGAGCATCTGCCCCCATGTCGCCGTCGGCGGCGGCGGACCAAGTCCGAGAAAGGAGAGCGATGCCTCCGTTACGATCGTCGAGGCGACGGCCGACGCGGCGACGATCGTCAGCGGCGCCAGCAGTCCCGGAACCATGTGCCGCGCCATCACGCGCAGCGGCGAGGCGCCCACAGCGGCCGCTGCCTCGACAAACGCCTGCCGTCGCAACGACAGCGTCACCGCCCGCGCCACGCGGTTGGTGTTGGGGATCAGGACGAAGGCGACGGCGATCGTGACGTTGCGCGCGGACGGGCCGAGCATTGCCACGAAGAGGATCGCGAGGACGAGCGACGGAAAGGCGTCCATCACGTCCATCCCCCGCTGGACGAACAGGTCCAGCCGCCCGCCGAGATAGCCGGAGACCAGGCCGATCGCGGCACCCAAACCGACGCCGAGCACCGTGGCGACGGCGGCGATCGCGAGCGACGTGCGTCCGCCGTAGAGGATGCGCGTGAGCAGGTCGCGGCCGAGCTGGTCCGTACCGAGCACGGCGCCGGGTCCTGGTTCGGCGTAGGGACCGTACGGCAGAAACTCCGTCGGCCGGTACGGCGCGATCAGGGGCGCCAGGATCGCGGCGGCGATGATCGCGGTCAGCAGCACCGCGCCGAGCAGGCCGAGCGGGTGCCGGCGCAGGATTCGGCCCATGCGCCTGGCGGCGAGACGCGGGCGTGACTCGCGCCGCGCGGCGCCGCCGCCTGATGCCGCTCGCTCGGCGGCCACGCTTTCCCATCCTCGCGCGTCACTGGTCATAGTGGATATCTCCGGTCTGATCGATGGCACGTATCAGCCGCATGTCGGTGCAGATGCAATGTCGCTCACCCCTCCGCATACCGGATGCGTGGGTCCAACCAGGCATAGGCCAGGTCCACGACGAGGTTGAGCGACACCAGCAGCAGCGCGATCACGAGGACGGCCGCCTGGACGGAAGGATAGTCACGGGTATCGACGGCGGTGATCAGCATCCGGCCCAGGCCGGGCAGATTGAAGATCGTCTCCGTCACGGCGGCGCCGCCCAAGAGGACACCCATCTGGTTGCCGATCAGCGACACCACCGGCACGAGGGCATTGCGGAGCGCGTGACCGCGCAGCGTGCCGATCGTGCCAAGCCCCTTGGCGCGGGCGGTGCGGATGTAGTCCTGGCCGAGGACGTCGAGCATTTGTGAGCGCACCATCCGCAGCGTCACGCCGGTGGCGGCCACGCCCAGCACGAGCGCCGGAATCAGGAACTGTTGCAGGTTGGCGACCGGGTCCTGCCAGAACGGCGTGTAGCGCAGGGGCGGCACCCACGTCGCCCATAGCGCCAGCCCCGTCAGCACCAGCGTCCCCAACCAGAAGGTCGGCACGGAGGTGAAGACGACCGAGATCACGCGCACGAGGTAATCGACCGGTCCGTTGCGGCCGGAGGCGGCGAGCACGCCGAGCGGGATCGAGATTGCGGTGGAGATCAGTACGGCGAGCAGCGCCAGCTCGAGCGTCACTGGCAACGCGCGGCGCACGTCCTCGGCCACGGGGTGGCGGAAGTAGAGCGATTCCCCGAAATCCGCCCGAGGCAGGCCGGCGAGGAAGCTCAGATACTGCTCGACGAACGGCTTGTCGAGACCAAGTTCCTGACGGAGGGCGGTCGCGTCGCCGTACTGGGGCGCCTCGCGCGTGAGCACGTCGACGATATCGCCGGGCAGCAGCCGCACGAGCAGAAAGACGAGTGTCGCGACGAGTAGCGCCACGATCGGGACGAAGGCGAGCCGCTGGATCACATACCGTTGCACGGAGACATTCCTCGGCGATGGGAGCCGGTGGTGTTCCGGTCAGATCGCATTCTAGATATTGTAAGGCAATTAAGTCAACTTTCTCGCCGGCATGCCGGTATGACCATGTCGCGACATGGCTTGTGCAACCTCCCTCGGAGAGACGGAGGAAGCGATAGGAGCATCAGACCGCGACCAACGCGAAGGGGGTGACATGGCGGCGATGACCGGACTCGGCCCCGCGACTGGAGACAGCGCTGCGCCGCCCCTATGATAACGTCCAGGACCAGCGGAACTCGGTGCCGGTCGTCGGCGTGAGCGGTGCGGTCTGCGCCGCCCCTATGATAACGTCCAGGACCAGCGGACTTCGTCGAGATGCGGACGCCGGCACAGGCAGCGGTTGAGCGGTGTGCGAACCGGACGGTCAACGCCCGCCGGCTCCTGGAACCAACAAAGGTGGTGACTCGATGACCCCATCCGTCAGCGGCCGGGCGGCGATCGCCGGACTCGGCATCACAGAGATGACGCGGGAGTACACCGGCGACGCGGTGACGCTGGCACTCCGCGCGATTGCCCTCGCCCTCGACGACGCCGGGTTGCAGAAGGACGACCTCGACGGGCTGTTGATCAATTCCGGTGTCTCCTCGATGGGAGCGGCTGACCCCGGCAGTCTCGGCCTCAATCTGCAGACGGCGGGCGGCTTCCGCAACCTGCGGCTCTGTAACCACATGAACGCCGCCGGCTCGACCAGTGCCCAGATGGTCCACTACGCTGCCCTCGCGATCGACGCCGGCATGGCGACCGCCGTCGTCTGCGTCTTCGCCGACGCGCCGCTCACCCCCGGCCAATCGGCGGGCGGCGCCTACGGCCGCGTCCGCTCGGTGGCGGGGATGGCCGGCTTGGGTCCCGCCTACGGTTTCTTCGGCGCCAACACCGGCTATGCCCTCGCCGCCCGCCGCCACATGGCGCTCTACGGCACCACCCATGACCAGCTCGGCGCGATCGCCGTCTCCACCAGGGCTTGGGCGACGATGAACCCACGGGCGATGCAGCGCTCTCCCCTGACGCTGGAGGACTACCACAACTCCCGCTGGGTGGTGGAACCGCTGCACCTGCTCGATTGCACGCTCGTCTCCAACGGCGGCGTCGCCGTGATCGTCACTTCGGCCGAGCGCGCCCGCAGCCTGAAGCAGCCGCCGGCCTACATCGTCGGCATGGGTCAGGGCCATCCCGGCAACCCCCGCCGGCACGGCTACGAGAACGAGGTGAACACCGGCGCCGTGCTCGCGAAGGAAACCGCCTTCACGATGGCGGGTATCACCAACGACGATGTCGATGTCTGCGAGCTGTACGACTGCTATACCTACACCACCCTCGTCACGCTGGAGGACTACGGTTTCTGCCAGAAGGGCGAGGGCGGGCCGTTCGTCGCGGATGGCAGGCTCGGCCCCGGCGGCAGTCTCCCGACGAACACCGGCGGGGGCGAGCTGTCGGGGTATTACATGTGGGGAATGACCCCGCTCTCCGAGGGCGTGATCCAGGCACGCGGCCAGGGCAGCGAGCGGCAGGTGCCCAAGCACGATGTCGTGCTGGTCAGCTGTCAGGGCGGGGTGCTCGACTACCATGGCTGCCTCGTGCTCAGCCCGCATCCGTCCGTCCGCTGAACTGATGAAGGAGACGAGCGATGACCCAGAGCGTGGATGTCCCCCGCAAGCCGATTCCCCAGCCCGATGACCCTTCCCGGCCGTTCTTCGACGGCGCCCAACGAGGGGAGTTGATGATCCAGCGCTGCACGGCCTGCGAGGCGTCTCTGGCACCGGGCAGCCGGGCGTGTACCGAGTGCCTGCATGAGGCGCTGGCATGGGTACCCGCCTCCGGTCGGGCGACGCTGTTCACGTATGCGGTGATGCATCAGAAGTACCATCCGGGGTTCTACGATGACCTGCCCTACAACATCGCCGTCGTCGAACTGGACGAGGGACCACGGCTGAACACCAACATCATTGGTATCGCCAACGAGGAGCTGCGGGTGGGCATGCCGCTTCAAGTGACGTTTGAGGATGTCGGCGAGGGCGTCCGCCTGCCCAAGTTCACGCCGGTGTAAGGTCACCGACGGAAAGCTCACCGCGAGATACCGCGAGGGTGTGATGGCAAACGGCGCACTGGCGGGACTTCGTGTCCTCGACTTGACGGATGACAGCGGCCGGCTGGCGGGCAAACTGCTCGCGGAAGCGGGAGCAGATGTCGTCCGGCTCCGTGCCGGCACGGCTGCTGGTCTGCCGATGACCGGCCCCGCCGCCGAACGGGGCGGCGTGCTCGACTGGTGGTACGACGCAGGGACGCGTCAGGTGCCACTAGACCTGGAGACAACCGAAGGACGGCGGGCGTTCCGCGACCTTGCGGCCCGCGCCGATCTGTTCATCGAAACCGAACCGCCGGGGCGACTGGCGGCGTTCGGCCTCGACTACGCCGACCTCCGTCCGCTCAACCCGCGCCTCGTCCACGTCTCCCTGACACCGTTCGGACGGGAGGGACCGCGCGCCGGTTGGCAGACGAGCGACCTCGTCTCCGCCGCGCTCGGCGGCGTCCTCTCCGTCACCGGCGAGCCGGAGCAGCCGCTCAATAGCTGGGGACGACAGACCTTCAACGTCGGCGGCTTCTTCGCCGCGATCGTCGGGCTGGCCGGCGTCTACGCCGCCCGCGGCGAGGGGCAGGGACAGCACGTCGATCTGTCGCTGCATGAATGTGTCAGTACCTGCACCGAGCAGGTGTTGATGTTCTGGTTCTTCCGTAACCTGCTGCCGGTCGCGATCGCGCCCCGGCAGGCGTCGTTGCACTGGTCCGGCGCCTACGAGGTGATGCCCTGCACGGACGGCCACGTGATGGTCACCCCCTCCCCGAGCCTGCCGCGCCTGATCGCATGGGTCGCGGAGGACGGCATGGCCGACGCCGTCGCCGATATGGTGGGGGATCTTGCCCAGGTGCGGGAGAAGATTCCGCAGCTGATGGCGACGCTGCGCGAATGGGCCGTGACCAAGGATGCGCACCGCCTCTTCCTCGAGGGCCAGCGGCGGCATCTCCCCTTCGGCGAGGTGCTGAGTGTCTCCGAGGTCGCTGCCAGTCCGCAGCTGAGCGCGCGCAACTTCTTCCGGCCGGTGGTCTGGGACGGCCCGCCCGTGCGCACGCCGGGACCGCTATTCCGGATGGCGGGCACACCCCCGCCGGCGGCGCCGCCGCCGGCGTCCGTTTCGGCGGTCGATGCGGTGCTGGCGGATTGGCCGGCACGTCCGACCGAGTCCGTCACCGCGACATCTCATACGAACGGCGGGCGTGATTCAGCAGGACCGAAACCGCTGGCGGGCGTGCGCGTGCTGGACTTCACCTGGGTGCTGGCCGGTCCCTACGCCACCCGGATTCTGGCCGACCTCGGCGCCGACGTGATCAAGATCCAGACGGAGACCCGCTCCCAAGGCGCCAGCGGCAACGAGCACCCCTACTTCGTCATGTGGAACCGAAGCAAGCGTAGCGCCGCCCTCAACATCAAGCACCCGCGGGCGGTCGACACCTTCCGGTCGCTGGTCGAGCAATCGGACATCGTCATCGACAACTTCAGCGCCGGCGTGCTCGACCGCTGGGGCATCGGCTATGCGGCGGCCCGCCGCTGGAACGAGCGGATCATCTACCTCAACCTGACCGGGGTCGGCCGCGATGGCCCCTGGCGCGACTTCGTCACCTACGCGCCGACGATCCACGCCCTCAGTGGTTTGACCTACCTCACCAACCCGCCGGGCCGGCGTGACATCGGCCCAGGGCTCTCGCTCAACGACCATGTCAGCGGCCTTGCCGGCGCGCTCGCCGCCCTGGAGGCGCTGGAAGCCCGCCGGCGCACCGGGCAGGGCACGCTCGTCGATCTCTCCCAGTTGGAGGTCGGCGCCTATCTCGCCGGCCCTGCCTATCTCGACCTGTTCGCCAACGGTCGCGAGGCGCAACCGGCGGGCAACCGCGACCCGTTCGAGGATGTCGTGCCGAACGAGGTCTACCGCTGCCGCGGCGACGGCTGGCTGGCGATCACGGCGCGGGACGACCGGGACTGGCGGCGTCTCTACGAGACGATCGGTGACGTGACGCTCGCAGAAGACGCCCGACTTGCCGAAGTCGAAGGCCGGCGACTCTATCGCGCGCTGATTGACGACCGCCTCGGCCGCTGGTGCGCCGCGCAGGATGCCAATGGGGCGATGCGCCGGTTGCAGGCGGCCGGCGTACCAGCCGGTGTGATCCAGGATGCCGGCATGATGACCGACGCCGACGAACAACTCGGCCCGGCGGGCCGCGCCTGGTTCATCGAGGTGGTGCATCCGGTCCACGGTTCGCACCTGATCGATCGCTTTCCCGGTCGGTTCAGCGCCGCACCGACCGATGCCTACGCGCCGGCGCCGGTGTTCGGTCAGCACACCTTCGAGGTGTATCGCGACCTGCTTGGATTCAGCGACGAGCAGATCGCGGCGGCGATCGGTGACGGCCTGTTTACGTGATACGACGAAACCTAACCCCCCGGCCCCCTTCCCTCGCAGGGCAGGGGGAGTTCTGGCAGGCGATGGTTGATGAGGGATAGACATCCCACGACCAGACGAGATACCGGCACACGCGGTTGCATTAGGCACCCCCTTCCCTGCGAGGGAAGGGGGCCGGGGGTTAGGTATAGAGTCTACGCTGCGCCGACGGCGCTGGTCGCCATGCGGGCGGCGGCTTCGAAAGTGGCGCGGACAGAACGGCGCGTCAGCGCGTCGATCTGATCCTCGGTCGCGCCGTGCGCCCGCAGCCACGGCACCTCGAAGCTCGGCACCTGCAACCAACAGTCTGGGTTTGGCCCCATCGCCCCGAGCCGCATGTAGGGCGAGCCATCGTGGCCGAGGCAGATCTGCTCGGCGTAACCGGCCTGTGCCAGCGCCAGCGCGATACCGGCCCGCCGGACCCGCTCCTCCTCCGGATAGAGCGCGCCGAACCGGTCGAGGCCGACGGTGGCGCCGCGCGCCGCCAGCCCCTTCAGGTACTCCAGGTCCGCGCTGTCGTTGGAGTGGCCGATCGTTACCGCGCGCAGGTCGAGGCCCTCGTCTTCGAAGATGTCGAGTAGCGGCGTCCCGAGTTCGTCCGTCGCCAGCGTGTGGCAGGAGATCGGCACGCCCGCCGCCTTCGCCGCCCGCGCCGCCGCCCGCGCCGTCCGCTCCAGGCCGTCTCTCGGTGTGAAGCCCGGCCGTCCCTCCGCCAGGCGGTATTCGAGGTCCCAGGCCAGCTTGATGATGCCCGGCCGGATGCCCGTCCCCTCGATGCCGTCACGCAGCTCGCGGACGAAGTGGTCGGCGATCTCGTCGATCTCACGGCGGAGGAAGTACATCGGCACCCACCGGTAGACACCGGTCGCGCAGACGATGTTCACCCCCGTATCCGCCTCCGCGATCCGTTGAAACAGTGAGATCTGCCGTCCCAGGTCAAACGGCGTCAGGTCGATCAGGCTGTCGATTCCGGCAGCCCTGGCCCGGCCGAGCGCCTCGATGTTGCCGGCAACCGCTTCCGCCTCATTGTAGATCCAGGGCAACCGCTCCATCCCGGCGCCGCCCACCGTCAGATGCTCATGCGACAGGGTCCAGCCGAGTTGACCGGACTCGATCGGGCCGCGGATCGTCTGCACTGTAGACACAGTCATCCTCCTGGCTTTGGTTCGGGATGCAGCGTCGTCCATCCCGGCGCCTATCGCAAGTGCGCACCATGCCACACCCTGACGACATAAGGGTGGGTGCACCGCCTTGACACCGAATCGTCCGGCACCGTACAACAGTGACGGTCGCCACGACCTCCACCAACCAACGCATCAACGCACGAGACGCATGGAGGAGATACCCCGCATGAAACGGCTGCTTATCGCGGGCGTAGTCAGCAGCGTCCTGCTGCTCGGCGCGGGCGCCAACGTCGCCAACGCCGACGGTCCACTGCTCATTCCGATCCTCACGACAAATTCCGGCACCACCGCCGGCGCCACCAGCAGCACCACGAACTCGCTCTTTGCGCCGCTCTTCAGCGCCATGGCGCTCGTCGGCGCCAGTGTTCCGGCAAGTAACAGCTCCCAGACCTGTGCCGTGTCCAACACCGCCGACGGCGAACCTGAGCCCCTGACGGCGGAACAGATTGCGCTGCTTGAACAACTGGGCATCGACCCGGACGTCTGCGCCGCGAACGGTGCCACCACCGCGCCCTGACCTCGATGTCGTTCCGGCTGGGATCGGTGCGGTCGGACGTTTTTGGACAACAGCAAACGGCCCTGACCAGGTCACCCCTCCGGTCAGGGCCGTTCGTCTTGGACGGGCGCCGTGCGACACACCAGAGGCGATCGCGCGGCACCCAGCATCATCGTCGCCGATGCACCTCAATGCCCGCCTCAACGGACAAGTACAAGCGCGAAACCCTGGTCACATCACCCCCAATGCGACCAGGGTTTCGCGCTTGCACGTCCGATATGGCGCCGTAGAGGGGACCACCACCCAGCACCACACCCCACCACGAGAAGAAGTAGATATTAAAGTAGCCCATCCGCCTCAACACGGACTCCAACGACCGAATGATTCGCATTCTGTGATCATGGCGATGTACTGCGCCAACCATGTCCATGCCACCCGAGGGTATGGCACCATGCTCGGTGATGCTGTGCGGGTGTTGTCCAGAGTTGGGGGACAAGCGAGCCGGAAACGACAGAACCCGTCCACATATGGACGGGTTCTGAATCTAATCCTGTGGCAGGCCCGGAGGGACTCGAACCCCCAACCGCCTGATCGGTGATGCAAGTGCCAACACCGGCGAACACGGAGAAAGAGCGCGATTCAGCCGGCTGGATCGAGTGCTCGGTGGATTTGCTAGCGTTCTCGCCAATCTTGGGCTTGCGTCCCGGCCGCTGCCGGCCGAGTCGCTTTTTCGTGTCGACCTCCTCGTGTGGGATCAGGCAGACCCACGCGCCAATCCGACCGCCCCGCATTGACCCAGGTAGGATGTCGGCCTGCACCGTCATCAATGCCTAACACTCACAATTATGCAGCGAGATAGGCTCGCAGGAGCGCGCGAAAAACATGGCCGTGATTCAGCACCTTCAGGTGAACAAGTTCGTGCGCGATCACCTGGGCGCGAACTTCGGTGGGCTGCCCTCATACGGCCGATTAGCCCGCGCGATCGCCTGAAAGAGGACGTGATCGCGCATCGGCTTGGCGCGCTCGCGGAAGTGGCGGGCGGCGTACCCGGCGACACGCTCGACTGGTCGGGGTTCTTGAGCATGTTCTTGAGAGTTGCCGCCTGTCCCAGCACCCGGTTCAGCTCCTCGACCTCGCTCACGCCTTCCAAAGCAGCGACGCTGAGGAACTCATTGAGTACGTTCTATGACGAGACAGTCTGCCAAAAGGAGTGAGTTGCTAACGAGGCACCAGCCTGACCTGCTGGACTCTCTCAGTCGAACCGAGGAGCATCGGCGTCTGTCGGCGCCACCACGCGCTCAATTGCTCAAGGATCGAGGGTCGCTTGGCGTTGCGAGCGAGGCGTCCCCCGTGGCGACTTGGCGGCGCGACCGTTTCGCGCAGGACGAGTGGTCCGGCGAAGATATAGCGGAGGCTGAGCGTGCCACGGGAGCGAGTGCCGCCGAGTTCAACCGACCGCCAGATAAAGAGCCGGCACTGCGTTATCGGCTCGCTATTGCGCCGACGCTGATTCCAGACCGCCGTGTTGCTTAAGCGTACGCCGGCTGGGCCGACCTGGAGCGTCGAAAGAAAGGCGACGAGGAGCATGATCGCCAACAGGGGGAACAACCACCACCAGTAGCCGAAGCCCGTGGATTGCTCGAAGCTGACGTACCCCGGTGTCGTCAGCTGCACAACGTCGCCCTCCAACTCCTGCGGCCCAGTCGGTGACTCATAGATGAGCGATCGGCGCAGCGTGGACCACGACCGGATCTCGTCGTCCACCTCGCCTTCGACCAGGGCGGTACCGGTGCCGGTTCCCTTCCAGACCACTGCCTCGCCTGCACGATCACCGCCATCTGGCGTCAGGCGAAGCTGCACGTTCAGTGGCACGGACACAGGTGTACAGCCTTCGACCTCGCCGCCGATCGTGGCAGGCTTGTGGAAGTGTGTCGGCCAACCGAGTTTGAACGCCCAGCGGTAGGCCGACACCTCCGGTCCGCCCGGCGAGATCGTGCTCGTGAACGGCTCGGGGCACTCGTTCGAGGGTGGCCCCGCGGGCGTCTGCGTCGGGACCGGCGTGGGGGACGGCGACGGTTGGGCAACGACATTTACACTGCCCTCACCGATCACCACCCGCCGGTCGCCGAATGCGGTGATCACCCTGAATCGCCACTGACCCTCCTCGGCGGCCGCGAGTGCATTGCTTATTCGCAGTCCGGTGCCGGCCCGTTCGAGCGTGACCTGTCGCGTGATCGCCGCTTGGCCGTTCCGCTGCGCCTCAAGCTCCACCGTTTCACCCGCCGCCGACGCGAGGTCGATCTGGCTCGTACCCGTCGGTAGGAGCTGGAGCGAGAGCGCGGCCTGCGCGATCGGCTGCTCAGGGATCGGTCGCACGTCAAATTGGGCGGGGATGGCGACCTGAGTGACGGCAAGCTGCGCGTCGGCGTCGAGTGAATCCACCCGCCAGACGCCGCGCGCGGGCGCGCGCACCCGCCAGCGCTGGCGGTCGCCCTCGATGGTGTACTGGACCGAGGGTCCCGGCTGTCGCTCCGACCCGTCCGGCGCGACGATACGAACGCCGGTCCCGGTGCGCAGGCCGTCAATGACGAACTGCACCTCGGCGAGGAGGCCCGGCAGCTGGCACTCACTCTGGGCACCGGAACGGCCGCACAGGTCCACCAGTGCGTCGATGGCAGACTCGATTACATCGCTAATCAGCGAATCGGGGTTGGGGCTGCGGCGCACGGCGCGCTGGCACTCGACCTCAGAGTCGCAGCCGGTGGTCGCGACCCAGTACGGCGCGGCCGTGGGGAACCAGACATCGTTTTCGTCCAGTCCGATCACGTAGAGCCGCGTTGCCTGGGCGCGGTTGAGCGACTCCCAGAGCTGTTGGAGCTCGCGGAAGTAATCGTTGCCGAACGGCCCCAACGGGCAGGCAGGCTGGCGATTGCCCTCCGGGAAACGGAGATCGCACCCATCCGGCGCCGGGAATCCGTCCGTCAGTAACACCACGATTCGCTCGCGCGGGCCTTCGCCGCGCGGCTGCGTTTGAGGTGGCTTGACCTCCGGGAGGGTAGGGCAGCCTGCATCCTGCGGGGGGCGAGCACCGGTTGCGGTCGCCCAGGCGAGGCAGAGTGCGCCTTTGAAATCGGTGCCGGCGAGTGTGTCGGGCCGGAGCGCGCCCTTGACCGCGGGGTCTTGCGGCGCCGTCAGCCCGAGGGTTGGGCGCAGCGTGCTCCCGCTGCGGATCGCCGGGCTGCCGAACTCGACCACGCCGACGCGCGCCTCATATGCATCCTGGAAGGCGGCGAGTGTGTCGACGAACTGCGTGACCGCCTCGATCCGGCGGTTGTTGGGGTCGCTCTGCCCCATCGAGCCGGATTGGTCCACTGCGAGCACGATGTCGAGCGGCACGGCACGGGGTTGCGCCGCCGCTTGGCGCGCCGGAGGCGTGGCGCCAAGCACTGCGACCACGAGTGCGGCGAACAACACGACCGCCACCCGTCGCGCGGATCGCCGCATGGCTACCCCCCAGCTGAGCGAGCGACGGCCGCGCCGGCGCTGCGACGCTTTTCCTGACCAGCTTCGATCACGGAACGGGCCGCGCGGCCCCAGTCTACCCCGGCCGGTGAAGTGCCCATCTCGCGCAAGTCGGCCTCGAGCAGTTGGAGCATCTGGCTCGTGTCGTTCTCCACTCGATCCGGCTCGCGGTAGTTGAACCACAGCTCGATGACGCTGCGCTGTGCAGAAGAGATGGCGGTGGTGCCTGCCACTCGCCATTCATGATCGTACAAATCGACGCCCGGCATCGTTGCTAGGAGTGTTCCGGCACCGTTGACCTCGGTCACCTGTGCACCATCGAACAGCATGAAATCGACAAAGGCATCGAACTGGTCGATGATCGGTCGCCCGCTCGGGCCAAACGGATCGGTGAGCGCCCCCTTGTGTCCGGGCGAGGTCGAGAAGAGCCGCAGCTCCCCCTCGCGCCCATTGGCCGCGCCGGCGGGTGGTGCGAGCGAGAGCGTGCCGCGATCACCGAGGCCGGCACCCGCGACCCGGTAATCGAGTGCCCGATAGGAGCGCGTGAGGTAGAAGAGCTCGATCAAGGTCGGCCCCTCCTCTTCGCGGTGGCTACCGGTCAGGCGCGATACGACCAGCGGATGCAGTGGTTTGACCCTGGCCTCGCGGATCTCGATCTCGGTGGCCGCGAGTGCTTCTGGAAGGACGTGGAAGTTGCGGTGATACTGGCAGATTACCCCGGGTTCCCCGCGCCGCGGACTGACGCCGTAAAAGGCCTCCAGTGCCCGCTCGGCCTCCGGCGTGGCAAAGAGATCCTCACCCAGGTACCACACGGTCAAGGCGACAATCGCCGGACCGACCTGCGGGCAGTGCAGCGCCGGCGTGCCGGTTTCGGCCGCCGTCTCTCGAATGAACGCTGAAAGGCGTTCCTGGGCGACGCCGCGTACTCGCGGCGTCGCCTCGTTGATCAACGGAATGATCGCCGCGTCACCAACCAGAAGCCGCCGATACACCGGACCCCCGTTCGAGCGCCCCAGTTCGACGGACGATGAGGTACGGTCCACACCCGTGCCCTGCGGGTTGCCCGCGGGCGTGCAGTGCACCAACGCGGAGAGGTATCCGGCAATCGCCGGTGCAGCGGCGGCCCCCATGCCGAGCCACGCGGCTGCTGCTGATGGAAAGTCGCTCGGGAGTTGCGTCCCGAGCGACTCCGTCGCCTCCCGGTCCATGGCGGCGTCAAGCCCCTCCAGTTCCTGCTGGCCGGCCTGATAACCCGTCTGGTCGCTTCCCACCGTCTGACGCCTGACCGCCTCGACCAAGCTGCTTACCTGGCCGGTCGCAGGCAGGTCGTCCGGCCGTCGGGTGCGATCGGGGATGATCTGCACCTCGATGTCGCCCAGGCTACCGCCGGAGCCGACCAGGGCACGTGCGCGGACGCGCGGGGCGATCTCCCGCGCCTTGGTCAGCGACTGATGATCGCTGGGCTCGAGCTGATCATCGTCCTGCGGACGCAACTGGGCCACCGCATGGAGCGGTTTGGGGATGCCCTGCGCGAGGCGCTCATCCACCCGGTCCTGCAGCTTCTTGTACACCGCCTGCAAGTTGTCGAGCTGTTGCAGCGTCTGGCGAATCTGGCCCTGGGCCTCCTGTACGAAGACCGAGCGGGTGAGCTTGAACAGTGCCGCCGCCGTGTAGGCGTACAGCAACTCCCTATACAGATCGAATAACTCATCCTCCTGTCGGACACGGCGCTCGGCGAGTGTCTCCGTGGGTCGCAAAAGGCGCGTCAGCACGAGAAAGACGAGCAAACCGACGACGAAGGCAAGCACGACCTGGAGGACACCCGAGATGACGAGACCAAGTAGCGCCCAGACGCCGACAGCGACGACGATACCACCGAGCAGCGCGCCGATCAGTCGGCCCAATCCGAGTGTCTTGCGCTCCGCCGGGGGTGGCCGCAAGACGCTGTTCTTCTGCTCTTCAATCTCACGCTTGAGGTCTGCGATCGGCCGATACCGCCAATCCTCCATCCCGGGCTGCATGCCGGGGTCGGGAACGCGCTCGGTGACGCTTGCGTCCGGGTCGAAGTACGCGCCGATGCGCTCGACGACTGTACGGATGGCTTCGACGCTGCCGCGCACAGTGGCGATCGCACTAGGCTTCTCATGCTGTTGCGGTGGGTTGAGCGCCTCACCCACCACCTTCTCATTCAGCCATCTGGCGAAGCGCGGACCGTGCTTCGCCAGATCCACGCGAACACGATTCTCGGCGACGCCGGGCGCGGCGCGGTCGACATCATCGAGCCGGAGAAATAGCCGCGTGCAATAATCATCCCAGGTACCACGGTTCTCTTCGGGCGCCGTGTAGATCGCCTTGGTGTCGGCGTCGCCGCGCTCGACCGCGTCGAGCGTCTCGTCCGGTTTCGAGAGAGACGTTACGAGCGTGTCCATACTCTCTCTGTCCGCTCGGCCGTCACCCACTCCCCGCGCAAGCACGCCGGTCTCCTCCTCGGCGTGGATGAACGCGGCAAGATCTTCCGGCGCCGGGCCACCAAACTCACTGATCCGGCGCCGCGGTGGTACGGCGGTGGGATCTTCTATGAGCTCTCCGAAGACCCGACGCGCGACGCTGCCGCTCATCTGCTGGGCGATCTGGCGCTTGGGATACTCAATGCTTGCAGCGGAGAAGGCGAGCTTATGCTTGTGCTGGGTCGCCATCGCCGAGACGCCAGCGGCCACCTGGTCGTTGCTCACCGCCCGCGCCACCAGGCTCGCCTCGTCGTATACGTCGGTTTTGCTCGCCTCGTTATCCTTGTCCCGACGACCGATCCAGTACACGCCCGAGATCACGTCCGACCCGAGCTGGTACTCGATCGGGTCCGGCTTGACCGGAAGCCAGCGACGGGAGAACGTTGTCGGCTCCGTCTCGATCTTCTCCAAGAGCTGCAGCTCGCGCATGATCGCGAAGGTGCCGGAGCGGCCCTTGGTGATCATCTGCCGCTGCGCCTCGGGGCTCCCCGCCTGCTCGTTGTCGAATGTGCTGGAATTACAGAGAAAGAGGCGGATGGTGATGTTGTTGGCGCGGAAGTTGTTGTCCAACGCGAACCGACGCAGCCACAGTGACAGGGGAAGCACCATTCCCGCGCCCGTGCCGCCGGCCGTGGACGCATAGATGTGAATCGCGATCGGCGCGTTATTCTCACCCTCCTCGCGCAGGCCACGGAGCAGGTTGCTGAGGAAGGCGTCCGTCTGGGACGACCGGCGCATGAGTGGGTCGAGCAGCGCCGCAAATGCGAGCAGGCCGGAACCACGCACGCCCCAGAGCCCATCAGCGGGGGCGGGTAACTCAAGCGTGTCCCGGCCAGTGCGTCGCATGATCGCCGCTTCGGGGCGTAGCCGCGGCCCTGCGGCGCCATCGGCCGGTTCCAGCGCGTGACCTAGATTCAGATTCGCCCACTGTTTCCCGAACGAGTTCTTGGCTTCGGCGCCAAAGTTGGGTGGTACGGTGTTGAGCTTGTCGCCAAGCATGTACGCGCCGGTGTGCGAGGGGCGAGTGTCGAGGTCGAACGCGACAAATTCCGGCATCTTGATGCCGTAGTACTCGCCCGTACCTTTGCATTCCTCGGCGATGTACTTGCCCGAGCCGCCCAAGTAGATGTTCAGGATGCCCATGGTGCGCCACCTTCCAGGAATGAAGCGTGCACGTAGTCTGGTAGACGATAGGAGTTTTTGTCAATCCGGAGCGAATCTGCAATCCATTCTACATTCGCTCTCTCCTCTTCTGTGGCTTCTACACGCTCGGCTACCCGCTTACGGCCGGCAGTTCGGCGGCGGCGGATTGTCGAAATACAGCTGCAGATGAACCTGGCCAAGGGTGGCAGGATTCGCATCCTGCCAATTGAGCGACTCATAGATGGCGTCGGCGCCAAAGATTTCGGGGAGCGCCTCGCGCAGCCGTTCATTCACCGTGTCGGCAAGCCTCGTACCGGTGGCGACTTGTGCGGAGTAAACATAGGTCAGCACCAAGCCCGCCTTCTGACCCAGGAATTGCTCCAATGCTGCGCGCAGTTGCTCCACGGTAGGAATATCGAGGCCGCCCTGTGGCGTGCGGGTGTTCGCCACGGTCAGTTCGGTCTTTTTCAGGATCGCCGTGCGCGGAGGACATGGAGGCACGTCGTCGGCCGGGTTCTTCGCCGTCAAGTCAAGCGCGATGTCGCCCGCTTGAAAGGCGCCACTTTCCGACGCACGGAGGGCGCCGATGGTGAAGTTGATCGGGACGCCGTCGGCGCCGCAACCGGCTTGCATGGCCGCGGGCAACACATCGAGGCTATAGCGCCCGCCGACGACGTTCGCGCTGCCACATCGCCGGGCGCCGACGAATGCGGCGACCGTGGCGCCGTCCGGTGCGGTTTGGCTCTCTATGGTAACGGTCCCCGCAAAGCGTGCGGGGACCGGCGTTGGTGTCGGCGTAACCGTCACCTCGGCCGCCAGCGGCGGGGGATCGTCGATCTCCGCGTGCGCCGGGAGTTTGAAGCCGGGCACGGAAACCAGGAAGATCACGAAGGCGCCCAGCACCAGGTCGGCAAAGAGCCAGCCGCCAAGCAGCCAGGTAGGGGAACCGCGCGCGTCGCGTGTCTCACCGGCCATCGTCGGATTCACTCCTGGCGTCGAATCGGCGGCGACGCGCCGAGCCGCCGCTCGCGCCGTTGCTTCCCACCAATGCCTCAGCGGCGCGCGCCTGCGCCTGGGCGGCATCGCGCAGACCTCCGACCACCGTCATCACCGTCGGCATGTCGTTCGTCAGCTCGCGCGCATCGACCGCGAGCGTGCGGAGGTAGGGGGCGGCGCCACCAAGCGCCTCCAGCGCAGCGTCGAGATCGACGGTCGTGCGCTGCACCAGCCTCATCAACTCGGTCTGCGCCATGCGCTCGTCCGCCATCTGTGCGAGCAGGCGCTCCTGACCATCCACCATCCGTAGGGCGGCAGCATCCATGCTGGTGATTGTCTTGGCGAGGGTCTGCGTGTCGGTGCCCAGTGTCGTGAGAGTCTCGCTGAGGGTGCTGCTGGCCCGGCCCGAGCGATCGACAGCGTCTCGCAGTCCATCACTCAGCCTCTCCTGATTGGTTGCCACGTCCTGCATCATCCCGAGCAGACGGCCGGTTGTGCCGTTGAGCGTCTCGATCTCGTTGGCGGAGCGCTCGGTCGCTCCGGCAAGCCGCACGCTCACCAGATTCAGCTCGGCGAGACCGGCGAGGCTACCCACCATCGCTCGGGTCATCGCGGCGAGCGCCGCGTCAATCCGTCCGATCTCGGCTGAGAGCTGGCCCGTGCCTTCGTTGAGCTTGGCCGCCGAACCGCGCATGTCCGCCACGAGTTCGGGCAGGCTTTGGGCAAACTCGGTGAGCACCTCCGCCTGGCGCGTCTGCAGCTGCGCATATTCGATCGCCTGGCGGCGCTGCGCGTCCATGTCCTCCAGCATGTGCACGGCGAGGTCTTCCAGCCGCCCAACCGCAGCGCCCATGTCCTTCGGACGCCGGGCCGCCAGGGCGAGAGAGGCGTCGCCCAACAGCGCGCGAATTGCACGCCGCTCCGACTCGATGCGTGATGTCCGCTGCTCTTCGAGCCAGTGGTTGACAAAGCCCACGACAACGGTCGCGCCGATCACAATCGCGATCAGGATCACGTCATAGATGGCCAGTTCGCCCAGCGTCGGTGCCCACCAGGCCGTGAGCCTACCGTCGAAGCCCTGTTGCCAAAGGTAAAGGAACGTCTGTTCGCTCGCTTCAGGTCGTTCGCGGAGCAGATCAGAGTACGCGTTGACCGCCACATGGATGCCGAACCACGTGAGCAGGATCGGGGCGAGGATGATCGCGTTGCGAAACAGTTCGACAATCTCGATCCAGCGGGGCGATCGGCTCGGTTCGATTACCTCATGCGCGAGCTCGTTGGCGTCGAGCAGTCGCTGCGGCTCGACCTGACTCCAGCGGTCGGCCTGGTCTGCGTCGCCGTCGATAGCTGCTGCCAGCGTCAAAAGGTGGCGTTTGCTATCGGCATCGTGCAGGCGCTCGCCGAGCTCGCGCAGCGAACTGGCCACCCCTGGCGACGCCGGCGTCGCCGAGTCCGAGCCGCCAGCCGGCGGCATATAGAAGGTTTCGGCGCCGAGGTCCGGCGGGCTGGGCGAGCCGTTCTCCGTGTGGTCGTTCATCGTCTCTGCTCATCCCCCTTCCCTCGCGTGGGGCCGTTGTTTCCCCGGCGGCCGCCGAACGGTAGTCTGCTCAGGCCGTCCGTCAAATACTGCAGGGACAACGCATCCCCTTTCCCGGCGCGCTGGGCATCCTTCGATCGTCCCTTGGCGGCGGGCGGCGCGCTGCACCGTTCGTAGAGCTGTTTGGCAATCTTGTCTCGGGTGCGGTCGCCGCCGGATCGGAGGCGGACCTCCTTTGTGATCTGGGAGGACGGACCGCCGGGCCGCTCGGCGTGCAGGTCGTAGAGTTCTGCCATTGCGCGGTAATAGTTCACGTCGCCGTGTTGCGCATACGTGTGTAACACGCAAACAAAGCTCGCTTCATCATCGAGGAGCGTCACCAACGTCGAGATGTACCCTTCACTCCGCAATTGCTCGCGAAAGGATTGAGTGACTGACGGCAACCGCTGAGCCAGCTCCGGCGCCACCTCGCGGTGCGGCGGATCGGTCGTGAGCGCTCCCACGACCATTCGATCGAGCACGATCTGGTGGAGGGGTGAACTGGGCGTGCGCGCGAAGGCGTCGATCATACTCTGAAACGTGCGCGGGTTGCGAACGTTGGCAGCGAGGTGCTCGACTTCCGAGCGAGCCGTGTCTTCTCGCTGTGTCGCGTTCAGCCGGTCGAGCGCGAGCATCAGCTGAGTCCAATCGAGCGCGTCCGGATCGCGCGTCGACGACAAGAGGGCGAGCGTATTCCAGGCGCGCGCATGTGCCTTGATCTCTGGAGAGAGGCCCGGCGCGTTCATCGTCGTGTCGACAAGCCCCCGCGCCGGCGACTGCTTGAACCGGCTCCACGTGAGCCGGCTGAAGTAGCCGTAGAGCATCTGCTCGAACGTTCGCCCTCCGGAATGCCAGAGTAGGTCAGTGTGACGTTCGAGCAAGCGGTCCAGGGTCGCCCCCGCAATCGGGGCGGCGGCGATCTGGTCCAACAACGCCCGCGCACCGGGACTCCCGGCGTGCTCGGTATCAAGCGCTACCGCCGTCTCGTACACCAGCGTAAGAGCAGCGGCATCATTGGGATGGGCCGCGAGCAGTTCCCCGGCGAACTCGCCCGCCCGCTGCTCATAGCCGTATTGGCTCGCGATGGCTCGGAGTGCGCGCGACGCCTCTGACTCGTATTTTCGGACCACCTCGGCGATGGTCGATCGCTCGCGCAGCGTGGCACTCTCGATCCCCCGTTTGATCACCTCCGTCGCCCAGGCGGAGGACAAGCGGATGCCCGTGTCGCTGAGGAGCGCTGGGGCGTCCGCGCCGAGGCCTTGCAGCCAGGGAGCCATACCCTGGGCATTCGGCGCGACATCGGTGCGTGCGGCCAGGTCGAGCGCCCAGCGGCGCAGTTGGGGAGTGATCGCGGTGTGCGTCGCAACGCGTGCGAGCAGCCGCCGAGCGACTTCTGTGGACCGGTTAGGGAAGCAGCCAAGTGTAACCTGGACCATCAGGTCCGCACCGCGCACGTCGTCTGCAGCGGCTCGCGCGCGCACCAGCTCCTCCGCTTCGCTCCCAAGGTCACGAATCGCCTGCACGATCGTCGCTCGGTCCGCGAGGTCCGCGTTGAACTGCACTACTCGGTGGAGATCGGCCAGGCGAGGTTGGGCGCGCCGCTGCCACCAGTCGCTCTCATTGGCCAGCGCCGCATTGAGAATGGCGCGTCTCACGCGTGGATCGGCGAGCCACGCGGCGCGCCGAGGGAGCAAATAGACTTCCAACGTCTCGGGCACGAGCATCTCTGCGCGCAGGAAGTAGCGGAAGGCGGCCAGCAGCGCGGCGCGATCAGCCCCGCGCTCCTCCGCTTCTTGGTGGCAGCGGTGCAGGTCGGCACGCGACCAGGTCCGGGCTGGTTCGTCGGTGGGCGCGGCATCAGAGAGTGGAACTGGCGCCCACACCCGCTGATCCGCGGTCTCCGCGAGTGGCCGGGCAATCAACCGTTCCGGTGGCCGCCACTCGCTTTCGGTCAAGCAGGCTACGGCGAACGCGGCAAATTCCTCCGCCGCGCCGCGTGGTGGGATGGTTGCGCGGGTGTTTGAATAGGCGTCGATCCAAACATGCCCCTTCCATTCATCCTGAAAGGCGAAGGTCGTCGGATCGGTTAGCGGTGCAGGGCACGTGCCCACGACGCTGAAGTTCGCCGCATTCGGGTCCAGTTCGTACGTGCTGAAGGTGAAGTCCTCATCCTCGAGGAGAGCCGGCGGCAGCGCCGCCGACAAGCCGGCGATCAGTTCGGCGACCAGGGTTGGCGGCGCGGCGATCACGACACGTTGATCGTTGTCTTTGCTGAGATAGGCTGCGATCAGATAGGCCAGCGCGCGTTGGGTGCGCGCGTAGGTCGCGTCGATGAGTGGGGCCTGCGCGCCGAACTGACGTAGATCGTCCGCCGACAGCGGCGGCAGTGGGGTGCCCGGCGTCAGGCCCTGGACAGAGTCTCGCCAGAACGGCGCGTCCCAGAGCAGACTGGCGTCGTGCGGGGTGAAATCTGGTGGCAGGCCGATGAGTAGCTGGCTGATGTAGTTGCCCGGGCGCGAGTACGGGTCCAACCCGACGTACGCACGATGTACGAGGCAGCGTTGATCGTTGTAGCGTCCGAGGGCGAGGGTGACAGGCATGTCGTCCGGGAGCGTGTCCTGGTGGATGCGTCTCCCATTCAGATGGTAGGTCCAGAGGGGACGCAGGCCCTCCCAGGCGATTGTTCCGCCCGCCCGCAACGCGTCGGTCGCCGCGTAGGGTCCGAGACCCGGACCTTCCAAGCCGGCACTCGACCATGTGCAGACCAGTCGCTCGACCACTGCGACATCCTTTCGCCATACTGGCGGATTACCGGATTCTGTTGGTGCGGTGGAGGATGGAGCCGAAGGGGTCGACGACCCGGAATGGACGTACTTCCCCGAAGCGCTTGTTATATCGAAGGGTGCCGCCTGTCGCTGAGGTGACGTGGTAGGTGGGCTCACGGAAGTGGCTGACCCCGCTCACACGCAGGCCGATCGGCGCGATCGCATCGACAATCTTGCGTACCTGCTCCTGCTCCACGAGTACGCGCGCATGACTGTAGGACCCCGGCGCCTCGCCCGGGCCGCTCAAGGCATCGACCAGTGGTGCGACGTCCGGCATATAGCGAAGGACATCGGCCTTGCTCACCACCACAGAGATCGGCACGTCGACCGGCTCCGCCATCGGGAGTTGGTGATGATTCCGGAGCATCGCCGCCACGTTCGCGAGGATTTCATGGAGTGGAAGGTCGGGCTCGTTGAATGCACCATGGGTGGCGACCGGCTCGATCCGGTGGACCGGGCTCCGGCTCGCGGCGATGACATCCTCCGGGTCGAACAAGCCATCGGCGGTGCCGTTAGTGGGACCGTCCCCAGGGTCTGAATCTGCGCGGCCTGCAGCAACAGGGACCGCGACAGGCGGTGCCAACGACTGCGGCGGCACCTCGTGGCCAATGCCCAGGACATCGTCGGGCACGACCTTACGGACCTTCTCCAGCTTGGAGGGGTCGAGCATACAAATCAGGCCGTCGGCGTGGAGAATGTAGCGGCAGTACTGTTCCATCGCCTGGCGTCGTTGAATCTGCTCACCAGAGCCGTCAAAGAAGAGGACATTATAGGCCCTGGGAGCCACCCCCTCCTGCGCGATGGTCATCGTATAGATGAAGGGCAAGAACGGCTCGCGCTCGCTCGCTTGCTCGGTTCTCGGCATCATCTCGCGATTGGCGAACATGCGGCGCCTGAGATCGGCCATCCGGACGCTCGAATCCGCCTCTGGCTGCAGCCGCACGCCGTTGCCGCGCATCTCGGCTTTGTCGAATAACGCGTCTATGAGCGCGGTGAGATACGCGGTTTTGCCGGTGCTCGGTCCGCCGATGAGGCCGATCACGATCGTCTCTATGGCGCCCGCGTTCGGCGGGAGCGGCCGCTTGCACGTCTCGTCGAGGCAGGTGAGGCGGCGGGTCGTGCCGATCGCCTCCTCGTCGGGTAAAGGCAGACGCTGTTGGATGAACGTGGGCAGGCATTGCGCGAGCCTTTGCCAAAGCGGCCGCCGAGCGCGCGCCCTCGCCCACTGTGGCAGTGCGTCATAGTCGATCTCGCCTGCATCTGTCTCTGGCACCTCGAACACGTTAAAGCAGGCAGTGCACAGGACTCGCCGGCGCCGTCCACCGTTCATCACTGCACTCCCCGCCCGCGGCCGAGCCATGTGCATCGAATAACAACGGATTGGGCAAGAGTAACAAACCACTGTCAGAACTTGTCAAGTCTCGTTCATTCGACCATTCGATCATTCGACGATGAATGTACTCTGATTGGGTCACGACACCGCCCGCGTACCCTGAGGAGGTAGCCACCTCCGTGTAACGCATCCGCGGTGGTGAGGTGGAACGCGTGGCACGGGTTTCGGAGCTGCGCGGAGGTGGTGACATGCGTTGCCGGCTGGTTGGGTGCGTCATGCTCGTGATGTCTCTCGCGCTGGCCATCGCCTGCGATGAGCGAGGGCAGGAACGGTCGGCCGAACCTGGACCGGTAACGGGGACCGCAGCCGAGCAGCCCGCACAGACTTCCGTGCCCCCGCCGGCTATGCGCTCTGCCGGCGAACAGCCTTCGCAATATGCGATCGAACTGCGCCCGGATACGCTCCGTCTGGATGGCGATGTCGCGACTGCCGCCCGCAGCGCCGGGCGCTGTCCGGAGCAATGGCTCGCGGACACACCGCCAGGAACGATCTTACTGGGCGTGGACCCGTCGTCCTGTAACCCGTCTGACTGGGACGGTGGCTCAGCCTCGGCGGACTTGCTACTGGAGGATATGTTCAGCCCGACCGTCCTCGTGATCACGGTGTGGTGGCCGGATCGGGATGGCAAGGGTATCCATTCGCCCAAGGGTAACCAGATCAGTACGATCACGCTCGACGGTCGCCCCTTGTGGGCCAAGCGCACGACCCACCGCTCGGCGGCTAACGACTACTATGCGGCTGAACATGCGCCGATCGTGCTGACTGTAGTGCTCCGCAACCCGGGCCGGCACACGCTACGTTTCGCCGTCCCTCCCCAGACTGCCTGGGATGTAAGTGGGATCACCATCAAGGAATACCCACTCCCACGGGCGATCCGGGGCGTGGCGTACAGCCCGTATCGGGATTGCCAGTCCGCCGACACTCGGTTGCAGCCCACCATCACAGATGTAGAGGAAGATTTGTTCCGCCTGGCTCACACCAGCACCGCGATTCGGACGTATTCGTCGACCGGTGTCAATCGTCCCATCCCGGCGGCGGCCAAGGCGCTGGGTCTTCAGGTGTTCGCCGGAGCCTGGCTGGACTCTGCTCCAGATGACGCAGCGAGGAGTCGCGTCGAACGGGATCGCGCCGAAATTGATGGTGTGGTCGATATCGCGCATGCAGTGCAGCCCGACGGGCTCATCGTG
>JBFXAN010000026.1:0-53354 GCA_050184225.1 Dehalococcoidia bacterium
GCATCGCGCCAAGACCTTCCACGGCTTGCTCACCCGCGTGATGGCCAAGCTCGCCGCGCTCACGTTTCGCGCCGTCTGGCAGCAGGCAGGCGTCGATCTCGAGTGAACTCACATCAGTCGCCTAAGGCTCCGTCAAGGGCACGCCAGAGGGTGAGATCGGGCGATGTGCTCGTCTCCATGACTCGGCCAAACTTGAACGCGGTCGCAATTGTTCCTGACATCTACGAAGGCGCCATCGCTTCCACAGGTTTCCATGTTCTTCGGGCACAAGCGGCTGATCCGAGGTGGCTGCTTTGCGTGGTACGAACCGGGCGGTTTGTTCGTGCCATGTCTGAATTGGTGCAGGGCGCACTATACCCAGCCGTTCGGCCGAAGGACATCCGTGCGTTCGAGGTCTCCCTACCGCCACTCGCTGAGCAACGCCGGATCGTCGCCGCGATCGAGGCGGTGCTCGCGCGAGTGAACGCGGCGCGTGAGCGGCTGTCGCGGACGCGGGACAACCTCAAACGCTACCGCGCGGCCGTGCTCAACGCGGCAGTCGAGGGGCGGCTGACGGAGGACTGGCGGGCAGAACACGCCGGCGAGGTCGAGCCGGCCGAGGTGCTGCTGCGGCACATCCTCGACGAACGGCGGCGGCTGTGGGAGGAGGCGGAAAAAGCGCGGTACGCAGCGGCAGGCAAGCGGGCGCCGTTCGATTGGCGGTCGCGGTACAAGGAGCCGGCTGCACCGGACACGAGCGAGTTGCCAGAATTGCCGGACGGTTGGCTGTGGACGAGTACCGACCAGCTTGTCTCCTATCTGCGTAACGGCTTGGCGCAGAAACCGCAGCTTGACCCGCCCGGCCACCGAATCCTGCGTATCAGTGCCGTGCGGCCGATGTCAGTAGACCTTTCAGATGTCCGCTATCTACGAGAACCCCCGGACAAAGTCCGTGGGTTTTGGATCGAGGACGGCGATCTCTTGCTGACTCGATATAACGGGAGCGTCGATTTGCTTGGTGTTGCGGGCAAGGTCCGAGACTGCTCGGAGCCGACGCTTCATCCCGACAAGCTGATCCGAGTTCGGACTGTAGTGCCCGAACCGTTAGCCGACTATTTGGAACTGACTCTAAATGTCGGCGAGTCTCGTCGTCATCTCGAACGACGGGCGCGGTCATCCGCAGGACAGACCGGAATCTCTGGACAGGATGTGCGAGAGACGCCAGTCCCGTTGCCACCCCTCACCGAACAGCAGGTGGTTATTCAGCGCGTCGGGCGGCTGCTCAGCCTTGCATCGGCCATCGACACGCGAATTGCGACAGCCTTGGCCCAGACGGAACGAATGAAGGATGCGCTACTCGCAAAGGCGTTCCGCGGCGAGTTGGTGCCGCAGGACCCAGCGGACGAGCCGGCGGCGGTGATGCTGGAACGGCTGCGGTCCGCACATGGTGAAGATCGCACTCCCCGCACGGGTCATCCTCGCGGACGGCCCAGACAAGCACGATAGCTTCATCGAGGGCAGAGAGCACGCGGCTCTAACACTGTGTATGCTTATAACTCGACACTCCTCTTATATTTCGATAGCCAAGAAGGTATCATGACAACGTACTCCGTCATCTACTACCGAGCCGCAGACGGCGAGTGTGATGTCAAGGACTTCCTGAACGGGCTGCAATCGAAGGCGCGGGCAAAGTGTTTCGCGTATATCAAGCGCCTCCGGGACGGGCCGCCACTGCCGACGAGCCATGCTAAGCACTTGGACGGACGCATCTGGGAGTTGCGTCCGGAGTGGGGTGGAACTGAGTACCGCATCCTCTATGCCCGGCTCAGCGGCCGCAGAACCTTTGTGTTGCTCGTGGCGTTCACGAAGAAGCGTTGGGAGGTTCGGCCCGAGGATATCGACAAAGCGAAGCGACGGCTCACAGACTACGAATCGAGGAACCTGGCGTGATGGACGATCTTGACCGCCACATTGAGCAACAAGTTGAGGCAGATCCGGCATTCGCTGATCTGCTGCGGGAAGCTGAGGCCGAACTCAACTTCGGTCTTGAGTTGGCACGCCTCCGCGAAATGCGTGGCTGGACACAGCGAGAACTTGCCGCTCGCGCACAGATGCCGCAATCAGCCATTGCTCGGCTGGAGAAGGCAGGACGAGTACCGACGCTGACCACACTTTGGCGACTCACCGACGCCTTGAATGCGACGATTATGCTCGGTCCGGATCTTACGGTGAAACTTGTGGACCGCGTTGCGGAAACTGCGATCACCGCTGTACCGACCAAACAGGTTTCTGTCGCAACGATGGATACGACGGAAAGTCCTCGGATCGGGTACGCGGCATTCACCTCTAGTTTTCTCTTCCATGCTGAAGGAGATCACACGCTCCTCCTAGGCAAAGGAACCTACGTCGTGCATCCTCACGGAATTCATGCCCTGGGTTCACCTCCCAAAGCTATGCAGATTCAGGGGATCGCCGCAGCTTCCATGATCCAGCCAGCCTCTAGCGGTTTCGAGCGTGAGACCTCATACCAATCGGTCGGATAGAAGGCCAACAATGGATTACTCCCCGCTCCAGCCGATGCGGTTCTGGGTGGACGAGAGCCGTGTCGTCGCCAACGCTGAATATGAGGGACCCTCATCGCCAACCAGGTTGCCGAAAGTTAGCCTAAATATCCAGGTTGCTGAAGGCAAATCCGATGACGGACGGCCAATATACCACTGCCAGCTCAAAGTAAACCTGGCGCCGGATCTGCCGGATCAGCCTCTTACCTATGACGTGGATCTGGCGGTTTCCGGCTTCTTCACGTTCGCTCAAGAAGTGGAGCTATCACCGCCGGAAATGTCACGCTTGGTCGCGTTCAATGGCATCGCCATGCTCTACGGATTTGCCCGCGATGCCATCCTTCAGCAGACATCCCTCGGACCACACGGCCCCCTCATGCTACCGGCCGTCAACCTCACAGAGATTGCTGCACAACTCCAACCACCCGCTCCGCCGGCGGAAACGACGGAAGAGGCGCGCCTAGACAGTCCAGTTCGGCGCCGTACTCGGAAAAAACGTTCAGCAGAGACCAATCCTGACTAAGCTAGTTTCTCTCGAATGTCGTGCCGATACCGGCTGGCGCAGCTCGTGGTTTGGCTCTCTGGAGACTAGTGACCCCTTTGGATCAGACGGTCACAAGATCACGCTCGACGCGCCTCGCCAAGGCCGTCATGCCCTCTCGCGGGTCGATAATCTCGTGGGCGACGACCCTGATGCTCTGCACTGCATCGAGGAAGTCCTCTGTCGGCGTCTCCGGCTGCTCGACCACAGCAATCGTCTGCACACCCGGCCGTTGCTTGAGGTCGAAGAGCTCGAATGCCTTTGCATCTGCCGTCTGCGAGATGTTGTATCGACGCTGCTGCGTCAGTTTGATCATTTCGATCACGACTTCATTTCCCTGGCGGTTGCGGTAGAAGAAGTCGGGCTGTCGGACGCGATGGGTAAAACGGCCCTGAACATCGGCCCGTACTTTGATCTGACCCCGCTTGATCGCTGGCGCAAGCAACTTCCTCATTTGCTCAAACGGCGCTCTGGGATCTCGGGGGGGAAGGCGGGCTTCCTCGTGATCGGCTTCACCAGTCGGATAACCAGGTCAGCCGCTGCATCTTCCATTGCGGCACGACTCTCGTCGGCGTACTCGATGAAGAGCACTCGACCGAGCGTGAATCGCTCCGGCAGTTGATCACGCAGCGCATCGAGAAATGCCGGCGACCACGGCTGGATTTCTTCAGGGCCTTGAATGTTGAACCGGAGGATCGGACCGCTCACCAAGCGCTCGGCGTATTCGGTAAAGTAGGGAATGGTTGCCGCATCGACGTAAGGATCGCACACCCTCATGCGGTCCAGCGCGACGGGATCAGTCTTGAAGACAGCGCCGGCCGGCCCGCTGGCGATGACGGCGATGTTAATCGGTTCGTCCCTCGCGGGATCGGGGATGTAGCGCACAATGGCATATGTTCCGGCTGGCATGGCTGCACCTCAGAAGAGACCAGGTAACACGGCCCGTGCCTTCTCATCAACGATCGCTTTGAGTCGAGCGGATCTGTCTACCAGGAAATCGATCACCGCCTGCGCCTCTGAAGCTGAGAGCCACTGATCCGGGGTGCTGTTCACTATATCCATGATACTCGGTGCAGAACAAGCGTCCTGAACACGACGGACGGCAGCACGCAGATCTGGTGCGTTGTTGATGCGGGCGCGGAGGCGTGGCTCGCGGATCCAGTACTGAGGGTCGTCCAAACCTGGGAATGCGGCAATTGTTGCCGGCGTGACACCCGGCGGCATAAGTGCGCGATCATGGTCGGAGACGAACAACTGATAGATCGCGGTCGTCGGATCGAGCCGACGCGCGGTGACATTCTTCGTGTGACGGTCGGGGTTTCGAATAAAGGCATCAAATGCCGCTACCTCGTAGCACGCGCGTGGGTTTTCGATGCGCGAGAGAATGTCGGGATGAGTCGCGACGGTCGCCCACATTGCCTGCGGAATGCGCCGCCATCCGATAGCCAGACAGTCGGTGTGCTGAACGACAACCACATCAAGCGCCGGCACATCGCATTGGAGCGCCAACAGCCCCGCGATCCACTCATTCGCGCATAGGTACGGATGATTGTCCCGCGACCACTCCGCGCACTTGATCACGAACTCTTCGGCGCCATGGTCGCGACAGCGTACGATCAACGGCGCCGATGCGCTGGGCAGGCCGTTGCCTGCCGGGCCGATAACGGCCGTCACGACCAGAGGCCGCAGAGACGCTTGGATTGCCTCCTGTACTGCCGACTTCAGTGCTGTCATGTCAATCCTGATAGTTCGCCTTCGTGGGAGCGTACAGGATGCGTTTAAGTAGCGTCCACGTCCATTTGTCGCGGCTACCGGCTCTGACGAATAAGCCGTTAGCAGCGCCAGATCGGAGGCGATTGTGAGTGCCGATCACAGGAGTCAACCTTTGCGTGCGGTCTATCGCGCGAGGCAAGTAGGCACCGACGAGTTGCTCTCGTGCCCTTCAGAGGCCCAACACGACGCCACAGGAGCAGGATTCATCAACCAGCCTCACGGTTAGATGTGTTCTCCGGTTCTGATGTGCCCGCTTGTCTACACCGCTATTCTGTGTACGACCACGGAATAAGGGAGGCAAGCAGTAGTTTATACTGTGCACGGACACGGAAATGAGGTAGACTGAGTGGTAGAAAGAGGTCGCGATTTGCTGACCGTGGCAGAAGCAGCGTCGGAATTGGGTCTGACCGTCCGTGGCATACAAGATCGGCTCCTGCGCGGCCTGATGCACGGTGAGCGGGTCAGCCCGCGCCTCTGGATGATCTCACGGGCAGAAGTCGAACGGTGGAAGACACTCGGCCGGCAGCGGCCAGGGCGCAAGCCGAAGAAGGAGACGGAGTGATGGTGGCGGCAAGTAAGCAAAAGACCGGACGCAAGCGCGGCAACAACGAGGGTAACATCCGGCAGCGCACGCATGATGGGCGCTGGGAGGCGCGCGTCACCCTACCGAACGGGCAACGCAAGAGCTACATGGGCAAGACGCGCAAGGAAGTTGCGGACAAGATGGCGGTCGCGCTCCGCGATCTCCACCGTGGGCTACCGATACCGATCGGCCGCGAGACGTTCGGTCAGTTCCTCGATCGCTGGCTGCGGGACGTAGTGAAGCCGAGCGTTCGACCTGGCACATACGAGAGCTATGAGCAGAAGGTTCGCGTTCATATCAAGCCTGCGCTCGGCAAGTGGCCGCTCGATCAGGTGACACCGCAACGCATCCAGGCGTTCATGAACGAGAAGCGCGAGGCGGGACAGTCGCCGCGATCCGTGCAGTATCTCCGGGCGATCATTCGCCGGGCGCTCAGTCAGGCGCTCAAGTGGGATCTCGTCACTCGCAACGCAGCGACGCTCGTGGACCCACCCCGGCTCAAGCGGCGCGAGGCGTCGATCTTCTCGGCGGAGCAGGCGCGAACGCTGCTCGACGCGCTGAAGGGTGATCGCCTTGAACCTCTGGTCATGCTTACTCTGGCGACCGGGTTGAGGCGTGGCGAGGTGCTGGGACTGCGCTGGGCTGACGTTGATCTCGACGCGGGAACGTTGACAGTTCGCGGCCAATACCAGCGAATGGAGGGTGTGTGGACCTTCGTAGAGCCGAAGTCGGACACAAGCCGCCGGGCGCTTGCCCTGCCTGGATTTGTCATCGCCGCATTGCGGACACACCGGACCCGGCAGCTTGAGGAGCGGCTCAGCATCGGCTCGGAGTGGGAAGATTACGGCCTCGTGTTCCCTACGGCGACGGGCGCGCCGCAGGACGGTAGTAGCCTATCCCATCAATTCGCCAAGCGGGTCAAGCGTGCGGGCCTGCCGGCGGTTCCCTTCCACGGCCTTCGACACAGCGTGGCGACGTTATTGCTTGCCAAGGGGTTAACGCTCGGCGAGATTCAGAAGGTGTTGGGGCACTCGCAGATAAGCCTGACGGCAAACCTGTACGCGCACGCCGCGCCGGAGATTGCCCAGCGGGCGGCGGACACAATGGATGCCGTCTTTGGGACTGGCTAGGCAGAAAAGTCAATAGGTTCGCGTTGATCATGTGCTCGTGATTGAACGCGGACGCGCAATGCGTTATCAGCGCTAACCCACCGCACGCGGTCACGGCGTCCAAGTAGTCTATCTATTCCTAGACCGACGGCTTCTCCAGCAGCATTGGCGACAACGATACCTACTGCGCCACCTACCATAGGGACACCGAAGGCTACTCCAACCGCCTCACCAACTACGGAACCTATCAGTCCACGTGTGAGCCACCGACCCCAGGTTCCTTCGACACGGGCCTGCGCCTCTCGCAGCTTCTCCTCATAGCGACTACGGATTGTCTCCGGTAGATCATTAAGTGATGTTGCAGATTCCAGTGCTTCAGCCTCTATGTCGCGCAACACTGCCCGAAGATGGTTGAGATCCTTATGCTTGCGAACTTCATCAATGTCATTCCAGTCGAGGTCTGTAACCTTTGGTACTAGGATGTCCAAAGTTTTGTGGCCTAATACTGACTTAGCTTCGCCGCGCATCAAACGGAACATTACCAGCGACTTGTGGAATCGATCTAAGCTCACAGCGGCTCCCAGCTGGGAACCAACAAACAGGTCAGTGTTCGCGCTATCCACTAGCATTCCGCGTACGAACTGCTCTGGAAAAGCCTCATGAAGCCCTGGATCTACCTTGTCAACGTCATTCCAGCGACTAATTACCTTCTTTCCAACATTCGTCGGTTCAGCGTGACCGAACTCCATCCAAGAGAACGCACGGGGTAAGTCGCGTTTGAGCGGCTCGAAGGTTGCGCGCCACGAGATCGTAGTACGAGATCTAAGAATAGGCCGGCCAGGAGTACCGGGCGGCGCATCAGATGGTGTCACCAAAAAGTAGAACTCATCATCTGGCTTTGTTCTGCGTTCACGTGGCGCTTGGAGTTGGGCGACCTGGGTGAACGACGGTGGATGCCAGATGGCTGAGCTTGCCCTCTCTCCCGCCATACCAATCCAGGTGCCTTCTTCAATCAATACGCGGTCATGCAGCAACGAAGCAATCTTGATCCTTCCTACAACGCTATTGGCTGGGGCACCCTGCAAGAGCGCATTCGCGTTCGAGCGCAACCCAAACAGAATGGTGGACTTCGCACTCATGACCGCTGACAACACTCAGTCCGGTTGGGGGCAGGGTTGGGGGCAATCGCCTCTGCTGCACCTGCCTCTAGTTCGCCTATAGACCAATCTTGAATCTAAATCGAGGGTGAGGGCGCAGGGAATCGAACCCTGATCACAGGATTAAAAGTCCCGTGCTCTACCGTTGAGCTACGCCCCCGACATGCTATGGCCCGCTGGTGCCGCCGGCTGCGACCAGCGCCGGCGATCCGTTCGGCGCGGGGCCAAAGTCGCTAAACGGGAGATAGATGAGCCACGCCTTGCCGATGATCTTGTCGCCGGCGACCGGCCCCCAGTAGCGCGAGTCGCTGCTGTTGGGCCGGTTGTCACCCATGACGAAGTACTGGTCGCTGCCCAGCGTCACATCACACCACTGGCCGAAGCAGGCCGTGCGCACGCCGGGAATGTACGACTCATTCAGCATTTGTCCGTTGACGAATACCTGTTCGTCCCTGATCTCAACGTGGTCGCCGGGGACACCGATCACCCGTTTGATGAAGTCACGCTCGTCGCCGTTGGGGAGCGGCGGCTCGAAGACCACGACCTCGCCGCGATGCGGTTGGTGGAACAGATACCGCGGCTTCTGGTCAGACTCCCAAAACGGCACTAGATCGGCGAGCGCCTGCAGATCGAATCGGCTATACACCGCCTTGTTGACCAATACATACTGCCCGGTTTCATAGGTAGGGTCCATGCTCAGACCCTCCACCCGGAAGTTTTGCACCACCGCCCGCACAGCAAGAAACATGAGCACGGCGAAGATGCCGGTTTCGACAATCTCGCGGGCCAGCCGCAGGTTGTGCGTCCGCCGTTGCTGCCGGCTCACTCCTTCGATCTGCCCGGTGTGAGCGTCCCACGCGGTGACAAACGGCTCGGAGTCGGGACCGGTGGCGGCGCGGCCGTTGGCGTGCACCTCGACGGCCGGAACGTCGGACGGGGCAGGGCCGGCGGGTTGGTCAGGAACAGATTGCGGTGACGGATCGGCGCTCTGCATCACCTCGGATTGTAGCATGCCTCGTTTCCGCGCCGTGTGTCGACGTGTCGTCGGCCGCCGCCGACCCTGTGGCGCCATCTCTCTATACTGTGGCCATGACCGAACCAAGTCCCTGGATGTCGCTTGCCCTCGCCGAAGCGAAACGGGCCGGCACCGTCAGTCCGAACCCGGCGGTCGGGTGCGTGATCGTCGTCGGCGGCGTTGTCGTCGGGCGCGGCTTCACGCAGCCGCCGGGTGGTGCCCACGCCGAGGTGATGGCGCTGCGCGACGCCGGCGATCGCGCGCGGGGCGCCACCGCCTACGTGACGCTCGAGCCGTGCAGTCACTGGGGACGGACGCCGCCCTGCGCGGACGCCCTGATCGAGGCACAGGTGGCCGCGGTGCACTGCGCGCTCCCCGATCCGGATGCGCAGGTGCGGGGACGCGGTATCGCGCGATTGCGGGATGCGGGGATCACTGTGACGGCCGGCGACGGCGCCGTCCTCGCCGCGGAGCACCTCGCCGCCTTTCTCACCCATCGCGTCGAGGGCCGTCCCCTTGTGACGGCGAAGTTTGCCGTGAGCCTCGACGGTCGGATCGCCACCCGCACCGGTGACTCACGCTGGATCAGCGCGCCGGCAACACGGGCGTGGACCCTGCAACAGCGCTCGGCGTTCGACGCCATCCTCGTCGGCTCCGGCACCGTCCTCGCTGACGACCCGCAACTGACGGCGCGCGAGCCGGATGGCACGCTGGCTCCGAGACAACCGCTGCGGGTGGTGCTCGATGGCCGCGGCCGGACGCCGCACGATGCCCGGCTCCTTGGCCCCGACGCGCCGACGCTGATCATCACAACCGAACGCTCGCCCCGCGCCTGGCGTGACGCGCTCGCCCGATCCGGGGCCGAGGTCCTCGTGCTCCCCGAAAGCGGGGGCCTGGTCGATCTGAGCGCCGTGCTCGCCGAGCTGGGCCGGCGGCAGATCCTGTCCCTCTTGGTCGAGGGTGGCGCCGTTGTCCACGGCGCGTTCTTTGATCGCGGCCTGGTCGACCGCGTGCAGGCGATCCTCGCGCCCCTGGTGATCGGCGGCGTCGATGCGCCCGCCGCCGTGGGCGGTGTCGGACCAGATCGTTTGGCGGAGGCCCGGCGCCTGTTGCGGGTCGTGGTCGAGCAGCACGGCGACGACATCGTTGTCAGTGGCGCCGTTCGGCCGCCACCGCCGCTTGACGTTGCGTTGCAGGAGCGCGCATCTGCCACTGGATCGGGTATGCCGTAGGTCATTCCGACTGGGCCGGATGGCCTGCCTTTTGCTTCACGAATCCCCCGCTCGCTGCCGCATTTCGGTTGGACGTGCCGCCTGCGTAGAATGAATCGACCCTCCCCGCAAGGATCGGATGATGCAGCTGTATAACACCATGTCCCGTCGGGTGGAGCCCGTCACCATCCGCGACGGCGCGTTTTCGATGTATGTTTGCGGAATCACGCCCTACGATGTCGGCCACCTCGGCCACCTGCTCACCTATATCACCTACGACGTGATCCGCCGCCGGCTCGAACATGACGGTGTCAAGGTCCATCATGTGCAGAACATCACCGATGTCGACGACGACATCATCCGGAAGGCGCATGAGCTTTCGACGACGCCGGAGGAATTGACCGCGCGCAATGTCGCCGCCTTCGACCGGGACATGGCGGCGTTGAACGTGCTGCCTCCCCACGAGAACCCCACGGTCTCAGGCACGATGCCGCAGATCATCGACTTGGTGCAGACATTGGTGCAGGGCGGTTTTGCCTATGCATCGAACGGTGACGTCTACTTCTCGGTGGCGAGCTTTCCCGTCTTTGGCGAGTTGAGCCGCTACAGCCGCGAGCGGATGCTGGCGGAAAGCGAACGGCAGAAGATGCGGCCCGGTCCGCGCGATCCGCTCGACTTCCTGCTCTGGCAGGCGAAGGCGGAGGGCGAGCCGGCGTGGACAAGTCCGTGGGGCGAGGGCCGCCCCGGCTGGCACATCGAATGCACGGCGATGTCGTCGGTGTTGCTTGGTCCGACGCTGGACCTGCACGGCGGCGGCTCCGACCTGATCTATCCCCATCATGAGTGTGAGATCGCCCAAAGCGAGTCGGCCACCGGTATCAGCCCGTTCGTGCGGACCTGGGTCCATGTCGGCATGCTCGAGTACCAGGGCGAAAAAATGAGCAAGTCTTTGGGCAACATGGTCTTCGCCGGCGACCTGCTGGCAGCGTACCCTGCAGATGCCATTCGGCTGGCCCTCTATACGCACCACTATCGGGAGCCATGGGAGTATACCGAGGCGGCGATCAAAGCGGGGCAGAATCAGTTCGAGCGCCTGCGGGCGGCGATGACCACCGTTGGTGGATCGGGTACACCGCTTGACCACCTACCCTGGCTCAGTCGAGCGTGGGCGGCGCTCGACGATGACCTCGATCTGCCACGGGCCGTCGATGAGATTGTTACATTTGCTGACATAATCTACGAGGAAGGCGCAGCCGGTGGTGACGTAAGTGAAGCTCAGCGGCAGTTACGGACGTTCTCGGCGATCCTCGGGCTAACACTGCGCTAGCCGATATCGCGGTGCGGCCGCTGTGCCAGCATGACGAAGGATCGACGAGGATTCGGTGCCTCCGGTCGGGCTTGCAGGATGCAACACCATAACGAGCCTGTTATGCCGGTGGGATGCCTGAATGATGGGGTTGTTACGGTTCCGCGCCTGCCCGTAAACTCGTCACCAGTGCGGCTCCCGCCCCAGAGCCGCCCGGAAAGGAGGGCCGGAGGCATTAACGGCATACTCCGCCGAGAACGGACCGCCGAGCGGCCGTTCATCAGCCCCCAAAGCGTCACCCCACGCTTCACTGTCTCACCCGCGATCCGCCGTCTCTGGATCGCCTCGCTCCTTGCACTTCTCGTTTTGCTCTGTACGAGCGCTCCGCCGATCGGCGCGGACACGTCGGTTGCCGTGATCGATGATCCGGAAGGTGTCAACCTGCGCGGTGGACCCGGCACCACGTTCCCATCGCTCGCCGTCATCCCGATGGGGGGTGAGGCGTCGATCCTCGGTCCGAAGGTCAACGATCGCTGGCTGCCTGTTTCGTACCAGAACAAGCTGGGATTCATCTTCGACGAGTACGTCACAATTCGCACCGTCTCGACGCCGACGCTCAGCGTGGGGCAGACCTCTGCCAGCGTCACGCCAACGCCGGTGCCCTCGGCGTCGCCATCCCCAGCCGGCGCTCAGGCGAGCCAGGCGCTGCCGCAGGAGATGCGGGTCGATTCGACCGGTGGCCTCAACCTTCGCGCCGGTCCGGGCATGGACGAGCGCGTGCTGGCTGTGATCCCGAACAACACCATGGTCAAGGTGATCGGACGCTCCCCCGACGGGCGCTGGATCAATGTCACCTTCAACGGGCAATCCGGCTGGGCCGACGCCGAATTTCTCAAGCGGCCCGACCAGCCCTCGTCATCGCCGCGTCCATCGGCATCGCCGACGCCGCAGAACCCCGGCGCCGCGGCAGGGACGGCGCGATACATCTGGCCGGTCGCCGGTCGGAGCATCACCACGCCGTACAGCGGCGGACATCCCGGCATCGACATCGACCAGTATCCGGTCGGCGGCAACCCGATCGTCGCGGCCGCGGCCGGCAAGGTGACGTTTGCCGGCGGGAATCCATGCTGCAGTTACGGCCTCTACGTCACAATCGAGCACGACGGCGGCGTCGAGACGCTCTACGCGCACATGCAGTCGGTCGAGGTCCGTGAAGGACAAACGGTCGCTCAGGGCCAGACGCTCGGTCTGAGCGGTAACACCGGCCGCTCCACCGGCGCCCACCTCCACTTCGAACTGCACATGGGCGCCAGTCCCGTCGATCCGATGGGCATGCTCCCCCGCTGACCGCATGAGGGTGCGGCGGCGTGCCGCACCCTCGCATCCCGCTACAATACCGCTGCATGGACTCGTGGGATTGGACCCCGCTGCTCGCGACCAACGACGATGCGCCGGAGGCCGTCCACCGTCGCTGGTATGACGCCGGTTTGGTGGACGGTCTGCCGATCGTCTCTCCGACGGCGGCACGGGTGCGCCGGTTCTACCGGACAGCCGGGCTGGACCCGGCGCGCCATGTCGCCGTCGTCGAACCGTCGCAGCGAGCGGTGAGCGTCTACGACATCGCCGTCTGCGCGGTCGCGGCTGGGTGTGAGCCGGCCCACCTGCCGATCGTCGTCGCCGCCGTCACGGCGGTCTGCGCGCCGGCGTTCAACCTGCTGGGCATCCAGACGACAACGGGAACCGCCACGCCGGCGATCATCGTGCACGGACCGATCGCGACAGCCGCCGGCGTCAGCGGTGAGCGCGACTGCCTCGGCGGAAGCACGTTGGCCAACGCGGCGATCGGCCGGTCGCTGCGTCTGCTGCTCCGCTCGGTAGGCGGCGGTAGTCACACTGGGATGGACCAGGCGACGATGGGGCAGCCGGCGAAGCTGGGATTGTGCTTCGCCGAAAACCTCGCGCGCTCGCCCTGGCCGCCGTTGCACGCCGGACGGGGATTTCTCCCCGCATCGAGCGCGGTCACGGTCGCCGGCATTTCCGGCAGCGTCGAGATCGTCCACGCCGACGCCGTGGAGGCACGCGACCTGCTCACGACACTCGCCGGCTCGATGCTGATCGCGGGATCTGCCGGATCGCACGGACTGCTGGGCGGCGGTGCGCCGTTGATCGTGTTAGCACCGGAGCATGCGCGACTCCTCGATGAGGCCGGCTACGACCGCGCCGATGTGCAGCGTGCCCTCTGGCAGGAGGCCGTGCTGCCATGGGAGCGGCTGGCGCCGTCCGTGATCGAGCGATACCAACGCACCGACGCTGCCGCGCTCAATACGGAACCCGGACTGCGGATCGCCGCCACGCCGGACGATGTCCTGATCGCGGTCGCCGGTGGGATCGGGGTGAAGTCGACCTACCTGCCGTCGTGGGGCGGCGGGACGCGGGCGGTCACCGTGCCGATCGAATAGTCGCCGGCCATCCAGAACGGCAGGAATGCATCACCCGGCGTCCTCGGCCATCAGGTCGCGGGCGATGCGCTCGGCAGTCGCCGTGTCGCCGGCGGCGAGCTCGCCCGCGGCAACCAGCGCCTCGAGGTGTGACTTGATCCGGCCGATCCAGGGGCCGGGCGGCTGCCGGAAGATCGCCATCAGGTCGTGCCCCGTGAGCGGACATTCCGGTTGAACATCGGCGGCGCGAACGTCCTCAATGCGATCGGCGAGCGCATCGACCCGGCGCAGGGCGCGGACGACCGCCTCTTGCCGGGCGCTGGTGACATCGGCACGGCTGAGCGCTAGCAGACGGTCGAGCTGATCGCCGGCATCACGGTCGAGCCGGCGGACGGCGGAGTCGGTCCAGTCCGGCTCGTAGCTGTTCGCCCGAAGATGGAGCGCGACGAGCCGCGTCACCGCGTCGACCAAGTGTTCATCTCCGTCGAGGTAGTGTAACCGGCGGCGGGTCATGTCGGCGCCGACCTCGGCATGGCCGGGGAAGTGGACCGTGCCGTCCTCGATCCGCTTGGTGGGGGGCTTGCCCACGTCATGAAAGAGCGCCGCGAGCCGCAGGACCGGATCAGGCTCCGTGCCCGCGACCACCCGGCGCGTGTGGCGATACACGTCCTTGTGCCGGCCGCCCGTTGCCGGCATCGTCCGCAGCGACTCGATCTCCGGAAGGATGCGCTCGGCAAGACCAGCGTCGCAGAGTAGGTCGATGCCGATCTCCGGATGGGCGCTGGTCAGGATCTCGACGATCGCCTGCAGGACCTCCGCCGGCGCGGGTACGACCGCGTCATCCGGCACGTCGGCGGCACGGATCACTGGCTCGCCGGCGCCGGCGGCAGCAGCGATCACACGCAGCAGGCCGAGATCGCCCTGCTCGATCCGGGAGGGTCCAAATCGCTGACGTGACATCAGACAGGCGCTCCATCAGGATCCTGCTCCGGATCGCGCCAGCCACGCACAATCGCGTCGGTCATCCGGGCGACCCGGACCATCGAGCGCGTGTCGTGGACACGGATGATGTCGACACCGTTGACGATCGCGACGGCCACCGTGGCGGCGGTCCCTTCGAGGCGCTCCTCCACGGGAAGGTCGAGCACCCGGCCGATCGTGGACTTGCGCGAGGTGCCGACCAGCAGCGGGCGGCCCAGTTCGCGCAAGGAACGCAGGCGGCGAATCAGCTCGAGGTTTTGTCCGGTGGGCGGTCCGAAACCAAAGCCGGGGTCGAGGATCACCCGATCGCGCGGAATCCCGGCGGCGCCGGCGACCGCCAGCGACTCGCGGAACTGGCAGCGTACCGCCTCCACGACATCCGCATAACGGCAGTCGCGCAGGTTCGCCATGGCGATGATCGGCGCGCCGTGGCGGGCCGCGACCTCGGCCATCCGGGGATCGCCCCGCAGCCCGTGGATGTCGTTGAGGATCGCTGCTCCCGCGCGCAGCGCCGCGTCGGCAACCTCCGGCTTGGTCGTGTCGATCGAGATCAGCACGTTCGGGACGGCCGCCAGCCGCTCGATCACGGGGAGGACGCGCCGCAGCTCGGTGCCGGCATCGACCGGCGTTGCCCCCGGTCGGGTCGACTCGCCGCCGATATCGAGCATATCGGCGCCGTCGGCGATGTCTCGCTGTGCCCGTTCGAGTGCCGCGTCCGGGTCAAGTCCCGGCCCGGTCCCGGAAAAAGAGTCCGGCGTGATATTGAGAATGGACATCACATAGGTACGCCGCCCCCATGCGAGGCAGCGTCCCCGGACGCGGATCGGCGCGGGTTCCGGATTCGACATACTCACCCACCAGCTATCCTCCGAGTGTATCGTGCGGCGGAGAGCACGGCATAGAGATTCGACCCGTGTGCACCCATGGATGCGCGTGCGTCGATGCCGTTACTATGTCGCCGGCGTCCCTGGGAGCGCGAGCTAATCGGAGACGAGTTAGAGCTTCCAGGCCCAGACGGCGTAGAGGGGGTCGTGGTGGCCGTCACCGCGCGGGCTGCGGTCCTGGGCGTAGACGTCGCTCCAGTTGCCGCTCTCCTGGAAGTAGGTGGCGATGATGTTGGCGTGTTGCTGCTCCGTGGTCGAAAGCCAGGCGGCGATCGCCTTGGTCGGAAAGCAGCGGTTGGAGTAGGTGAGGACGAACGGCGCGCCGGAGCGAAGCACGCGGTTGACTTCGCGAAACGTCTCGACCGGGCGGGTCATATATTGCACCGAGACGGTGACAACGGCGCCGTCGAACGTCTCATCGCCGAAGGGAAGAACCGGGTCGGCGTTGAGGTCGTGGACGACGACCGTGTCCAGTTGCGGGTTCTCCTCCATCTCGCGGGCGTTGAGGCCGAGGCCGACGACCTCCATGAACGACACGTCCGCCGGAAGGTGTGAGCGCCAACTTGACATAAGATCCAGTACGATGCCATCTTCGGGCAAGAGTTCGCGATAGATCGCTGTCGTCGCGGCGATCGCGCCGTCGTCGATGTGAACGGTGAACCGCGGCTCGTCGTAGAAGAGCGGGTCCGGCGATTCATCCTGTCGGGTGAAGTACCGCGGGTCGAGCGGCTCGCGTTCCGTCATGCGTTGCTATTCCACCATCTTCACGATTGGGCCGATACGTCAGCGTGACTCGTTCAGATCATCGGAGCAATCGCTCCAGCGTGCGGCCGAGGACCACCGGGTCGCCCGGCGGCAGGGGGATGATCGGCAGATCGGCGCCGTGGGCGCGCAGGTCGCGCAGGCTCTCGGCGCACTGCTCGACCGTACCGGCAATTGAGGTTGCTTGAAGCAGCCGGTCGGAGACGGCAGCGGCGGCGGCGGCCGGGTCACGCCGCTCCCAGGCGGCGCGGATCGCCTGGACCTCCGCCTCGTATCCGTAGCGGGTCAGCATCTCCGGGTAGAACGCGCCCATCCTGCCGGCGTAGTGGGCGATCGGTTCCCGCGCGACCCGCATCGCCTCATCGTCGCCCTGCCCGGCGATCACGAGGTTCACCGACGGCGCGATCGTCAGCGTCGCCAGCGAGCGCCCCGCCGCGGTTGCGCCTTCGGCCAGGAGGCGGCGAAGCTCGGCCAGCCGCTCCCGCGGCCAATGGATCGGCATGACGCCGTCGGCGACCTCACCGGATTGGCGGATGCTCGGCGGTGTTGTGGCGGCGACGTAGACCGGGATGTGACGGCGGACCGGCTCGAACTGGAGTCGCAGTCCCCGCCGCAGATTGAAGATCTCACCCGCATACTGGAGCGGTTTGCCGGCGACGATCTGGTTGACGATCTCGATCGTTTCCCGAATCCGGCGGAGCGGCTGTTTGAAGCGGAGGCCGTGCCACTGCTCGACGACGTTCGCACTGCTCGATCCCAGCCCGATGATCATCCGGCCGCCGCTCAGCTCATCCAGCGTGGCGAAGGTCATCGCCAGCATCGCCGGCGTCCGGCTGAAGGGATTGATGATGCCGGTGCCGATCCGCACGCGCCGGGTTTGCAACACCAGGTGCGTCAGGAAGGGCACGACATCGCGGCCGGATGCCTCGGCCACCCAGAGCGAATCAACGCCGAAGTCGTCGGCCACCGCCGCACATGCCAGCCATTGCTCCAACTCGGCCAGCGGCGGCGGCACGCCGAGCGACAGCCCCAGCGGCGCCGCGGTGCGCGCCGCGCCGACGGGCTTGGGAACGAGGATCGGGGCCGCGTCGGTCGCGTCGATGCCGGACATGTTCCTCCCGATCGGCGATCGTTGCCGGCGACGACGCCGGACTTCTCCTTATCATGCCATAGTCCCGAGGCCCCTGGGAGCGCCGGCTGCCAGCCCGCACCCCGCTCGGCATCAATGCGGACTGGAAGCCCGCGCTCCCAGGGAGATCGGTCAGGGCGCGCGGCGACGGTAGAGCGTGTAATCTTCGATTTGCGTTTCGAGCTCGTAGTCGTTCTGAAGAACTGCCTCAAAGCGAGGCAGAAGCCTGACGAAGTCGACGGGATCGATCCAGTGCCCGGTGATCCAGCGCGCGTTCTCGTTGCGTTGCAGGATGATGTACGCCGGCCGGCGTCGCTCGATGTCGTCGACGAACTCATCCACCCATCGCTGCGGTGTCCAGAGCGACATCAGCGGCAGAAATGAAGTGAAGCGGCTCGAGCTCTCGCGATCGGAGAGGACGTACACGAGCGGGTCATAGCCCCAGACGAAGATCGTGTCGTTCGGGTTGGTGCGCTCGGCAACGTAGTGGGAGACTTCCTCCGAGGCTTTGTAGGAGAAGCTGCCGCGGCCATACAGACCGAAGCGGTCGTAGTAGGTGCTGCGGCTATCTGGATCGGTCCAGTATGTCGTGAAGGCCTGCCACTCGGTCACGGCTCGGTCGGAGACGTTGGGCGTCAACAACAGGAGAACGGCACCGATACCGCCGGCCGTCGCCGCGGCGGCGCCCCACCCTCGGCCCGAATCGCGCAACGAACGCCAGAGAAACGACGCGGTCCAACCGCTGAGGAGCGCGAGCAGCGGCAGCACCGAGTGCCAGTGATAGAGAAAGTACTTTGCCTGAATCGCGACGCCGAGATAGGCGACGAGCGCCAGCAGTGAGGTCTCGATCACCAGCCGCTCGCGCCGGATCACCCCACCGACGATCACGGCGGTCAGCGCCGGGGCGACGAGCAACAGCCGCGCGAAGACGATGAACATCGTGCCGGATCGCAGGCCGGAGAGGTAGTTCGCCACCGTCAATCCGTCGGGACTGTAGGGTCCGCCTTGGCGCGCATATTCCGATGCAAAGTCGAACTGCGCGTACAGATATTCGCCGATCGCGCCGTGCAGTCCGAGCCAGAGAAGGGTGAGCACCTCGACGGCGACACCGCCGGCGATGAGCAGGGCAACGCGGCGCATCGCCGGTTGCAGCCGTTGCCGTGTCGTTCCCGTCCCATGCACCGAAGCCGAGAGATCGAGCACGGCCAGCAACGCCGGGAGCAGCAGCACCATCGGCCGCAGTTCGGCGGCGAATCCGAAGAGCAGGCCGCTGATCAACGCCGGTGTTGTGCCGTTGCGGCGGCGGGCCTGCTCATAGGTGAACAGGCCCAGCACCATCGGCAGCACCATGAAGCTGTCCGGTTGGGCGCTGTGCCAGTACCCCGTCGCCACGAGATAGACCGTGCCGTAGAGCAGGCCGGCGACGGCGCCGGCGATCCGGTCCCAGTACAGCAGACCGAGCGCGTACAGCGCTGCCACGCTCAGGCCGGTATAGAGCAGGTCCGCCATTCGCAGCACGCGAAACTGCGGTCCGGGGAGAAGCTCAATCGCACCATAAATCCAGAAGATGCCCGGTGGCTTGACATCCCAGACATCGACATAGAGGCCGGCGCCGTGGGCGAGGCGATCCCCCATGTACGCGAACAGCGCCTGATCCGGCCCATAGGGATAGTTCAGGGTTGGCAGACCGGCGACCAGTGTCACCCCGACGACGAGGATCACCGGCCAGTGACGGCGTAGCAGCGCCGGCAGGCTCATGGCGCGGACCTGCACGCGCGGTTGGGCTTCGATCGAGCGGGCGCCTTCCATCGTCCTCACCGTGCGCGACAGGTATCCTGAAGCAGAGGTGCCGCGACTGTGACACGGCTGCTCCGTTGCATGCTACTCCAGTTCACGCTGCTCACCGCCACGATGCTGCTGGCCGGGTGTGCCGACGCGCCGGTCATCTACTTCGCCAACGAGTCCGATGCGCCGGTGTCGATCTCCGTCGACGGCGACCGGCTGCTCGTGTTGCGCCCGCACTCGTCCGAGGGTCTTCCCTACAGCACGGCGGCATGGGCGTGGCCGCGCCGGATCGATGCCCGCAGCTGGCCGGAGGGCCGTCTGCTCTGGAGCGAGAGCGTCGACGCCGACCAACTCGCGCGTCATCGCTTTCGTCTGTTCGTCGGATCGTGACCGGCGGGAACCGGGCCGCAGCCGTCTACGTGTTACCTCGGGGTTCCTGCATGGGAACCGACGGCGTTCCGCCTTCCTGGTGGCGATGAACACCGCGCCGGGATGGCTTGCGGGCAGGGTATCGTACGGTCCAGAGCCAGACAAGAATGGGCAAGGGAAAGACCGCGAGCGCGGCGGCGAGGTGCATGCCGTACCAATCGGCACGCGGGTCCGGCGCGAAGCCTTCCCGAAACCACACGGCGGCGACCAGCACCGACATCGCCGTCAGGCTGAACGTCACCGCTGTCCAGAGGAGATCGCGGCGAAACGGCAGCAGCACCGCGAAGGTCAGCGGCCAGAGCACATGCCACGGTGAGAAGTAGGTCGCGGCCAGGCAGAGGTAGGCGAAGAACGCATAGAAGCATGCCTCGACGAGATAGGCGATCCGGCCGCCGCGCAGCCGGAGCACGAGCACGGCGAGCACCAGCAGAAATGCACCGCGTGTGATCACCAGGGTGATCTGTTCGGCGCGGTCCAAATCCATCACCTGGGCGAGTGCGCCACGCAGCGCCGCCGGTACGGAAACGACGAAGTAGCTGCCTTCGTCCAAGGCGGTGCGGACCGTGTCGAATCCGCTCCAGAACGGGGCGTAGAGCCCGACGATCAGCGCCGCCGCACCGCCGCCGCCCAGCGCGAGTTGCTTCCACGATGGTTGCCGCCGCGAGCGAAACCACCAGACCAACAGCAGCGGCACGATCAGGAGCGTCGCATACTTGACCAGTGCCGAGGCGGCCAGGGCGACGATGGCGGCGGTCGTCCAGCCCCGGGCCAGCGCGTAGAGGAACGCCGCGACAAAGAACATCATCACCGCGTCGTTGTGACCGTTCCCGGCGACGTGGAACACGGCGAGCGGATTCCACGTGTAGGCGAGCAACGCCGGAACGCCGCTGTCCGGCCTGATCCGGACGGCGGTCAGGTAGAGCAGGACGCCGGTCCCGAGAAAGAAGGTGATGGAGACAGCCTTGAAGGCGAGCACCGTCCGTCGCGGATCGTCGCCCCCGGCCAGCACGGGCGCGCCCGCAATCAACGACCAGAGCGGCCCGTACGGCGATGGCAGTCCTTGCCAGAACGAGAGCAGCCCGAAGAATGGGTCGTCGGGGTGGGCGAGCGGTGGGACGACGAGCGGGTTCTCGCCGTGCACCCAGAAGATGCGGGCGCTGGCGATGTAGTTGAAAACGTCGGCACTGGTGAGCGGATGCGTCGCCCACAGCGTCAGGCAGAAGACGCTTGCGCCCCCGAGCACGAGCCATGGACGCACGCCGCTGCGCCGCATGACCAGGATCAACGCCGCTGCATACAACGCAAACAGCAGCAGCACGGTCACGACATAGGTAAGGGCGCCGCCGCGCGAGATGCCGAGGGTGCCGACGAGATGAACATCGGGCGAAATCGGCCGCTGCCAGATGCGCATCGGCCAGGCGAGGAGGAGCACATAGACGAGGGCGAGCGCCGCACCGAGCGCCAGCAGCGTGAGGTTCGTCGCATCGAAGCGGCCCCGATCGTTCAGGGCAGTTCCGACGTGGGCGGGCGTTGAAGACATATTCATTCGAAGCAGGACTTCGGCACCGCGACGCCATCCACTGCCGTCGGTTCGAGAGTCCGGCGCGCGTCGTGCCGTACCCGCATCGGTCCCCGCACGACTTGGATCGTGCCGCATTGTCTGTTCGGCACATCGACCTCCAGGGAACGCATCCAGATGGCCGCGGCAGTGCGATCGCGTGACGTCGCCGGCGATTTCATCCAACCGTGCGTGCGTCGTGGGGTGACTGCGGCGAGGATACGCGATTCGGCAAGGTCGGGGAAAGGCGACGTTTGTCTCGTACGCCTAGACAGTCAGATCAGGGGCCGTATCGATCGGATCGTGCTCGACCGCTTCAACACGGCAGCGGTCCGGCGGGAGCAGGCGCAGGTCGAGGACGATGCCCTCGATTCTGCCGGCGACCCGGACGCGCTGCTCGACCTCACCACGGGCACGAAGACGGCGCGCTGCCCGCAGGAGGATGCTATTGATCGAGCGCGTGAGGTCGGGCTGATGCCGGCAGGCCAGCAGGACCGGACGGCTCAATTCGACGGCGAGCGGCGGCGGGGGTGGTTCGCTTTTCATGAATGACGATCTAATACCGGCGCTGGCAGCCGGCGTTCGGGTCGAGAAACCGTGATGAGCGTATCATATCGAACAGATGTGCCAATCATTCGGTTGAGGAGCGAGGCAGGCGGATCATGTCGGTACGCGTCATCGAAACCCGGTCGGAAGCGCTGCTCACGGCGCAGACATCGCAGAGCTTCGCACGCGATTTTGACTATACGCTCAACCCGTACGGCGGCTGCGCCCTGGCCTGCCACTACTGCTATGTGCCGTCAATTCTCCATGGCAGGGCGGAGTCGCTGGGCGGTTGGGGATCGTATGTCGAGGTGCGGCCGAGAGCGCCCGCCACGCTCACCCGGCAGCGGACGAAACTGATCGGCGCCTCGTTCTTCTGCGCGTCGGCCACCGACCCATGGCAACCCGTCGAACGCCGGTACGGTATCACCCGGCAGTTGTTGGCGATCCTGATCGATATCCCCTTCAAGTTCGGCCTCTTCTCGACGCGGGCGCCGCTCGTGCTCCGCGACCGCGACCTGCTGGCGGCACTCCGCGATCGGATCGAGGTTGGTATTTCCATCCCGACCGACCGCGAAGATGTCCGCCGGATCTTCGAGCCGCGGAATCCACCGATTGCGGCGCGGCTCGAAGCGGCGCGGCAGTTGCGTGCAGCGGGCATCACCGTGCGCCTCCACGTCTCACCGGCGCTGCCGGCATCACAGGACTTCCCCCGGCGGGCGGCTGACGTTGCCGATTGGGTCTGGATGGACTGGCCGGCGCACGTTCGTCCCGGTTGGACCTCCCTGTACCGGGAGCACGGCTTTGACCGCTGGCTGACGCGCGGCCGGATTGAGAAAGAGGCCGCGTGCTGGCGGGAGGTGCTCGGCGATGGGCGAATCAAGACGGGCCGAGAGTGGTTCGGATGGCGCAGTGGCGCGACCGGCTCGCCGCCGGCGCCGCTACCCCTGGCGTAGGAGCCAGTCGTGCAGGCCCTGCTCGAACTGGGCGGCGTCGAGACCCGTCTCGCGGCGGATCGCCTCGTCGAAGCTGCCGTAGGTGTTCGCACCGGTGCTGTCGGTGGCGATGCGTTTAACCGCGTCAAAGCCCCAGCCGTCCTCGATGAAGGCAACGGCGGCCTGTCCCCAACCGTAGGCGCGGCCGGCGCCAGAGCGTTTGATGTACTCATCCCAGCCGGTGCTGCCGCGCAACGAAGCGAGCGACGGCGCACGGCCCTTCTTGACATCGGCTGCGAGCGAAGAGAGCAACGCCTTGCGGTCGCGGGCGGCGCGGCCCGGCTCGACGACGCGCTGTCCCTGATGGTCCGCCTGACCTTCGATCCACCACTGCGGCCGCAGCCGGCCGATGTCGTACTGGAGGACGTGCATGTACTCGTGCATCATCAAGGGCAGCAACGTCTCCATCCGGTTGGTCCGGCCCGCGCGCAGATGGATCGCGTACCGAGAGCTGAGGCCGAGCGCGTCTTCCAGGCCGATGGCGCTGTCGGGGTCGATAAAGATCGTCACCGGCCGCTCGGGCCGGATACCGAAGTCCTGTTCTCCCTGGGCGGCGGCGCGGCGGAAGGCGTCGAGGATGAGCGCCTCATCAACCCGGCCCTTGACGGCCGGCGCGACGACGATCGAGACATCGGCGTCGATTACGGACTCATCGCCGGTCGCGACGGCAGTGGCCTGTGTCCGCGTATCGGCCACGGAGGGCGCGCCGTTCTCTCCATCGCTACACGCGGCGACGAGTGCGGCGAGGACGATCAGCGACGTGACGATCAGCGCCCGCATGCGGCTCCCTCCACCTTTCAGTGTATCGTTTGAACCAACCGTGAAGCTTAAGGGTCCGCTAAATGTGTCCGGTATCTCGCCGCATCGGTGATCACCAGCCAACGGCAACCGCGCCGGAACGGGCACGCATCGTCTGTGATGATGGGCGCACGGCATTGATCGTCGATGGCGTGGTCCAATCGATCGATATCGAGAGCGCCACCAGCTCCGACTACTGGTCGGCGATGTTGCCGGACACCAGGCCGGAGCAGACGCTTTTGCTCGGCGCTGGTGGCGGAACGCTGGCCGCGATGCTCGTTCAGCGCTTCGGACCGCTCCGCGTGATCGCCGTCGATAACGATCCGGATGTGGTGCGCCTGGGCCGGACGGCGTTCTACCTCGCCGTGCCGGGAGTGAGCGTCGTCCTCGCCGACGCCGTTCAGTTCGTGACGTGGTGCGGCGGCCGCTTCGACTACATCGCCGTCGATCTCTTTCGCGGGAACGAGCGGCCGCGGGAGGTGGCGGGCCGGCCGTTTCTGCGCGACCTTCGCCGGATCGCACGCCCAGGCGCGACGATCGCGTTCAACCTGTTTCAGGATCGCCGGGTCGAAACCACTCTTGCCCGAATCGCGCGGGTGCTCTCGCCGGTGCGGCGGGTTACGGCGGGGAAAAATGTGGTGACACACTACCGGATGCGGTAGCGTCCGGCGGCGGTTCTGACAGGATAATGACGCGGCTCGTCCAAATTGCCGCCGGTGTGCGTTGCAAGATGTCGAGCCGCGGCTCCGGCACGTCAATCACTCTGGGCAGAACCTTGGCCGCGAGCATGTCCGGCAGCGACGACCGGGCCAGCCACGCCTGCACGGTGCGGCGGTCGCCCCCAAGCACGACCGCGTCAAGCTCGGCCGCATGCGGCAGGAGCTTCGCGCGGACGGCTTCACCGGCAGCGTCGAAGTGCTCGCGGATCTGGCCCTCACGGATTCGCTCAAATCGTCGCTGTGACTGGCCGCCCTTGCGGTGCCGGTTCTTGACGAAGCGCCCGCCCGTCTTCGTCTCGGTGAAAGCGCCGTCGCGGTAGATGCCCATCGAGTAGCCGCCCAGCCGGACGAGGATCACGGCGAGGGTACGGGGCCGGTTCAGCAGGTCACGCAGCGGCGCCGTGTCGTACCCGGAGGATGTCATGGGCGCCGGAACCGGAAACGGTGGTGCGACGGCGACCTGCGCCGACGGACCCCAAAAGGCGATGATGCCGGTGGCCGCCGGCAGCCGCTCGACGGCGGCGGTAAGCTCCGGTCCGAGTCCTTCAGTCACGGCAGGCGGCGGCAGGTAGAAGGTTCTCGCCTCCCGCTCTGACAACGTATCGAGCCGATCGAGGAGGCGCAACAAGGCACCACGCGATCGATCGGTCACAGCCGGTTCGTGTGTCTTCGACATGGGCAATTGCCGGTGAGGTACAGAGGAGGAACCGTCCGATTCCTCCGCTCGTTCGGCCGCCGTCTCGCACAGCGGTCCGGTGTCCTGCATCCAGGAACGTGCGCGCGCTAACGTGCGCGCGCTTAAGAACCGGACGAATCGTCGGCGGCAAGCATCCGCGCCAGGGCGGCAAAGAGCTCGTCGTCGGTCAGGTCGGCGAATCCAACCGCGTCATCGTCCTCGGACATCGCTGCCTGGATGATGTCGCGTAACATGCGCCGCTCGCGATGCGCGAGTGATTCACTGAATCGGCGCAGCTTGCGGTCGAACTCATCGACCTCGGTGCGCCGGTATGTCGTATTCGATCGTGCCATCGGCCTCACCTCCTAGGTTCGTCCTGATTCTCGCCTGTTCGCGGCGTTTGTGTCAGTCACCTGAGTGACATTGCCCACGGAGGGACGAACCACCAAGACACCAAGGCACCAAATCTCAACGAATCTTGGCGCCTCGGTGTCTTGGTGGTGAATGACTCAGTCTACGGCCAGGGGATGCTGTCGTCGTCGGCGTGGAAGTCGAGCGGCGTTTCGGCGACGATCCGCCAGTCGCCGCGGCCGGAGTCCTCGACAAAGACCCAATCGGTGAACTCGCTGAAGGTGCGCCCGACCAGGTATGCCTTGACATCGCCGTCCTCACCGACCAGCTTGGAGCAGGTCGCGCCGATGTCGCGCGGCGAAACCGTGCTGCCGCAATCGCCGGCATAGGCGGCGCCGTGTGACTCGACCAACACGCGCACGGCAGTTTCGGGCGATTCCGCGCCGAACGCCGTGTGCAGGTGCAGCGCGAGCGCGCACACCACGACACTGACGATGGCGAGAAGAGGAAGTGATCGGGTCAGGCGGGATTCCATCGGCTCCGGTCCTCCGGCGAGCTACCCTCAGGGTATGAGGCGCCGTCATCCATCCCAATATCAGGCCGCTGACAGGTCGCTGACAGCGGCGGCCGGACGGTTCTCCGCCTGATACCATTGGCCCGAGCGGCTGGTTCGGAGGTACAGCATGAGTGGACGGGAAACCGCCGAGGTCGTCGTCGTCGGCGCCGGCGCGATGGGATGCAGCATCGCCTTCCATCTGGCGCGCGCCGGGGTCCGCTCCGTGACCGTGCTGGATAAGGGCGGGATCTGTTCGGGGATGACCTATCGCTCCGGGGCGCTCGTCCGGCTGCACTACACCAACGAACATGAGGCCCGCATCGCCCTGTGCGCCTACCGCTACTTCCACGAGTGGCGCGAGATCGTCGGCGGCGACTGTGGCTTCGTCCAGACCGGGTTCCTGATGGTGGTCGGACCCGACGACGTCGACCGCCTGCACGCCAACATCGCCATGCTGCGGTCGCTGGGCGTCGAGACCGAGGCGGTGACGCCGGACGATATCCGCGAGGCGCAACCCTTCGCACGGGTTGACGACATCGGCGCCGCCGCCTATGAGCCGCTGAGCGGCTATGCCGACCCGCACAAGACGACGATCGCGTTCGCGGAGGCGGCCCGTGGGCTCGGCGTCCGCTTTCACACCGGCCGGGCGGTGACCGGCCTCCGCACGCGGTCGGGCCGCATCACCGGCGTGGAGACGGAGCACGGCCCGATCGATGCCGGCGCCGTCGTCGTGGCCGCCGGTCCCTGGGCGGCGGGGCTGCTGCGGACCGCCGGCGTCGAGTTCCCGATCCAGCCCACGCTCGCCGAGATCGCGATGTTTCGCCGGCCCGCCCCCGTGACGGAAGGACACATGGTCTACATCGACCGCGTCAGCGGCACCTACTTCCGGCCGCAATCGCCGCGGCTGACCTTCGTCGGGGCCGGACACGGCAGCGTGCGACTCGCCGACCCCGACAACCTTGCCGATGGCGTCAGCGAGGCACAATCGATGCTGGCGCGAGAGCGGATCGCCAACCGGATTCCCGCGTTCGCCGGCGCCGAGCCGGCGATGGGACACCAGGGCGCCTATGACATGAGCCCCGATGGGAAAGCAATTCTCGATCGGGCGCCGGGTGTCGACGGTCTGTACATCGCTGGCGGATTCAGCGGCACCGGCTTCAAGAAGTCACCGGCGATCGGGTTGCTCATGAGCGAATTGATCACGGAAGGCGCGGCGCATACGGTCGATATTCGGCCGTTCCGATTCAGCCGCTTCGCCGAAGGTGAGGAGATTCACGGTCCGCACGAGTACGGCTGGGTGGAGAGCGCGCAGCTTCGGCTCTAAGCCGGTCAATGGCGTGGCGGAGAGATCGCTCGTCGGAGGATGTCGATGAAGGTATGGAAGGTCGCGGCGTTGACTGCGCCGTTGCTGGCTGCCGGCGCGTTCGGCGTCACGCTGATTCGGTACAGCCGCAAGTGGATCGTCTCGCCCCGCGTCATCTTCGACCCGCCGCATGACGATTACGTCGAGGTCGCGTCATTTCAAAGCCCCGACGGCGTCCCGTTGCGCGGATGGTTGCTGCGCGGCGATCCGGCACGGCCGGCGATCATCCTCTGTCATGGGTACCAGCGCAGCATGGAGGAGCCGTTCTCGCTCGCCGTCGAGCTGCGTCATCGTGGCTTCACGGTGATGCTGTTCGACTTCCGCGGCTGCGGCCGGAGCGGTGGACCGTATACGACGATCGGCCACGACGAACCAGAGGATCTGGTCGCTGCCGCCCGCTGGCTACGGCATCGCCTGGGACCGGATCTGCCGATCGGCGTGCTCGGTATCTCGATGGGCGGCGCCGTTGCGATCGAAGGCGCCGCCCGTGTTCCCGATATTGCCGCGGTCGTGACCGACTCGGCCTTCGCTCACTTGAGCGGTGCGATGGAGCATCGGTTCAGCACGCTGCGCGGCTTCAACCTCCACGCCCACCGGGTGACGATGCGGATCGCGGAGCGAATGTGCCGCGGCCGAGTCGCCGCCGTGCGGCCGGTGGATGTGATCGATCGGATCGCGCCGCGGCCGATCCTGCTGATCCACGGGAGCCGCGACGGCATCGTGCCATTGAGCCATCTCGATGAGCTGTACGCCGCCGCGAACGAGCCGAAGGAGCAGTGGGTGGTGCAGGGGACAACCCACGCGATGGCGCGGATGGATGTGCCGCACGAGTACGTGTCGCGGGTGGCAGCCTTCTTCGACGACGCCCTCACCGAACCAGCCATCGAACCAGCCCGCCTGCTGATCTAACAACCGCACGCCGGCCGCGCCATGATTATGTTTGTGACACGCCGCACAATTCTTGTGATTGTGCGCACAACCACTTGACGAAGGTCGTTCCATGCGGTAAACTTAGTTCAGGAACCATTAATAGAGTGTTCTCAATTCGATTTTGTGTGAGTAGGTCAGGAGGTAACGCCATGGACTTCAAGCACTACTACGCGGCGATTCTTCGTCACGGTGGCCGGACCGAGCCACGCGCCGATGAGGCGATGAAGGACTTCCGCGATATGCTGATCCGCATCCAGGCCGGCGGCATGTTCTAAACGCGCCAGGCCAGCGGGCCAGTGCAAGGCGGCGGGGTGGTTCAAGCCACCCCGCCGCCCTTTTTCGTTCACATACTGCGGCCTGGTTACGGCGCCACCAAGACACCTGGTTTCACTTTTCTCTTCTTTTGGTGTCTTGGCGCGTTGGTGGTGAACTGACTTTGTTAGAACGCCTGCTCCACCTCGATCACTGTATCGACCACTTCCAGGTCCAGGCGGTCCGCCTCGACAAAGCCGATCACGTTCTCCAGGATCTCCCGCGCGTGCGGCGCGCTGTTGGAGACGCACGCCACACCGATCGTGGCCACCTGCCAGCGGTCGTTGGTGTCAACCTCCGCCGCCGCCACGTTGTAGCGGTTGTGCAGGCGGGCGATCAGCGACTTCACCACCTGACGCTTGCCCTTGAGCGAGTGGTTCCCGGGGAGCCGTAGCTCCAGCAGCAACGTGCCGACGATCATCATGTCTCCGCCGGTGTGGGGAGCGGCGGTAGCTCCGCCGGATTGCTCAGGCCGAAGTGTTCCAGAAAGCTCATCGTCGTGCCAAACAGCACCGGCCGGCCGACGCTCTCCGCGCGCCCCACCTCCTCGATCAAACCGCGTGCCTTCAGGGTCGCGATCGCGTGGTCGCAGTTGACGCCACGGACTGCCTCCAGCGCCGGCCGCGTGATCGGCTGCTGATACGCCACGATCGCCAGAGTTTCGAGTGCCGCCGGCGAGAGCCGCTGCTCGGCGCGGGCGCCGAGAAACCGGCGCACATAGATGCCGGCCTCCGGCGCCGTCACGAGCTGGACCCGTGTCCCCTGGCGCTGCACCCGCAGCCCACGCTCGCCGGTTTGTTCCTCCAGCCGGTCGATCAGACCGCGGACGGCGGCGACGCTGAGTTCCAGCGCCCGCGCAATCTCGGCCATCTCGACCGGCTCATCCGCGACATAGAGCAGCGCCTCGACGGCGTTGACGAGCTCGGTGGGAGGCTGACGTCCGTTCATGGGCGTTGCGTGTCGCCGATCAGCGCGCCGGTAACGGCGCCATCCTCCTCATGCATGAGATGGATGGGGAGCAGTCGATTGTGGAGATCGTGCGATGAGGTCGTGACCGCGCGGATATAGTTGTCGGTGAGTCCCTCCCAGGCCGGCACACCGTCCCGGCGTACGATCTGCTCCCAGAGGACGGTCATCGTCCGGCCGAGATAGCGCCGGCGGAATCCGGCGGCGGACTCCCGCGCAACGCTCAGCATCTCGTCGAGCCGCGTCCGTTTCACGTCAGGCGGCACATGATCCGCGAGCCGGTTGGCGGTCGTACCCGGCCGGCGCGAATACGGGAAGACGTGCATCTGCGCGAACGCGGCCTCGCGGCAGAACGCGATCGACTCGGCATGCTCGGCGTCCGTCTCGCCGGGAAACCCGACCATCACATCGGTGGTGATCGCAACATCGGGCACGGCGTCGCGGATCGCGCGGAGCGCCGCACGGTACTGATCCTTCTGGTACCGCCGGCGCATCCGCCGCAGCACCGTTGCGCTGCCGCTCTGCAGGGCAAGGTGAAAGTGCCGGCAGAGCCGCGGATCCTCCCAGAGCGCGAGCAGCTCCGGCGTCATGTCCTGTGGCTGGAGCGAAGAGAAGCGGATTCTGGGAACGCTCGTTTCGCTCAAGAGCGTCCGGATCACGGCCGCTGGACCGAACCGCTCGGTGTCGAGGTCGCGGCCGTAAGCGCCGAGCTGGGTGCCGGTGATCACGACCTCCTGAGCCCCCTCCTCCTCCCGCTCGCGCACGACGGCGGCAACGTCCCGCGGGTCGAAGCTGCGCTCGCGGCCCCGCGTGCGCGGCACGATGCAGAAGGCGCAGACATCGTTGCAGCCCTCCTGTGCCTTTACAAAGGCGCGGGTCCGCAGTCCGGCCGCCTTCGCCGGCGATGCACCGGCGCTCGGCCGGTGTGCGAGCAGGCGCCGCACGACCTCCGCCTTATCGCGGCTCGGCACGACCAGATCGGCGCCGATGGCGAGCGCCGCGTCGAAGCCGGCCGTCTCCGGAAAGCAGCCGGTGAGGACGATCGTTGCGTCCGGCGACAGCCGTCGGGCGAGCCGGACGAGATGCCGCGACTTCCGGTCCGCGACATGCGTCACCGAGCACGAGTTGATGACGAAGGCGTCGGCGGCGGCGGGCCGGTCGAACACCGCACAGCCCGCCGCCGTCAACTCGCGGGCGATTGCGTCGGACTCCGCCTGGTTCAGCTTGCAGCCGAGCGTAAGCACGGCGACGGTGCGGAGCGGCGGCCGTTGGGCACTGACATCGGCAGGGACGTCGATCGAAGCGGTCATAACAGATCCAGTGTAGCGGCAGTTGAGGGCGACGACGAGAACTCAGGATTCTCGGCCCTCTCAAGGGCGACGACGAACCGGCCGGTTGAGGAGAGCACATCAGAGGTTTGTCGCGTGTACCCGTTCCCGCTATGAACGATGCTGAAGAGCGTGTAACTGGGCGACGGTTTCAGCCAGCAATCATGACATGGAGACGGCGCAACCGGGGTGAGTGGTTCGGTGATGCCAATGCGAGCCAGCAACTCAGGCATGGAGACATCGAGGGCTGCAATGACGGCTCCCTCTCGATACAGCGAAAGGAGAGTCGATCGCGGCGTTGCTTGCAAGGCTGTTGCTGTGAAAACGACTGTCTGAGACGTGGCAATGCTAGCCGGTTCCGAAACTTCCAAAGAGGTTCGTGCAACGAAGCCACGCTGTCTCAGTTCGGTGACGGTACGGACCACCACTGGATTCTGGTCAATCGGATCCGCCACGATGATCCGGTTCACCATTTGCTGAGCTTCCGTGGTGTTACGCACCGCGATCCCGACAGCACTGACAACGAGAAGTGCGACGAGGACGAGGATCGGCACCGCTCGAGATACGGCTGCTGTCAAACTGCGCTTGACCACGCTCAATACTCCGCGTCATCTAGTGCGATCATACGATCTTGGTCACGATGCGACTGCCCAGCAGGCGACGACCCGTGGCAGGCCCGTCAGGTCGCCGTCTCGCTACAATGCGGTGAAGGGGCGAGGAGGGACGACGATCAAGACCGTTCTCACCGTGTTGATGCTGGTCGGGGTGGTGATGGCGCTGCTCGGCGTCGTGCGCGTGCCGTTCGCGGTACGCTTCTGGCGGCGGATGCAGTGGGTGGCGTGGGTCTATGTCGCTGTCGTCCTCCTCTCCGCGATCCGGCTCTGGTTTCTGAACTGAGATGGTGTGGCGATGCGAGTCTTGATCGCGCCCCAGGAGTTCAAGGGCAGCCTGACCGCGGTCGCAGCCGCGCGGGCGATGGCCGAAGGTGTGCGCCGGGCGGACACCGAGGTTGGCGTTGATCTCGCGCCGCTCTCCGACGGCGGACCGGGATTCCTCGACGCGATGCTCGATGCGACGGATGGAACACGCCTGCGGGTGATGGCGCGCGATCCGCTCGGCAGATCGGTGGAAGCCGCGATCGGGCTGATCGATGCAGGACGAACCGCGATCATCGAGTCGGCAGAAGCGACGGGGATCAAGCGGCTCCGCCAGGATGAGTTTGCCCCTCGCTACGCGACCACGTCGGGCGTCGGCGATCTGATTCTGGCTGCGCTCGATGCCGGCGCCGAACGTCTGATCGTCGGACTTGGCGGCAGCGCCACCAACGATGGCGGCGCCGGCATGGCCCAGGCGCTCGGCGTCCGACTGCTCGATGGTTGCGGCGTGGACCTGCCGCCGGGCGGCGCGGCGCTGCGCGCGCTGGCCGCGATCGATGCCACCGGCATCGACCCACGGCTGGCCGCCGTCGATTTGCTGATGGCGAGCGATGTCCGCAATCCTCTGTGCGGTCCGGATGGGGCGAGCGCCGTCTTTGGTCCGCAAAAGGGCGCGGATGCGGCAGCCGTGCGGGATCTGGATGCCGCGCTCAAGCATTACGCCGTGCGTGTCTCGCTCGATCTTGGCATCGATGTGGGGAGCACTCCCGGTGCGGGCGCCGCCGGTGGATTGGGCGCCGGTCTGATCGCATTCCTGGACGCGCGGGTGCAGTCCGGATTTGATCTCGTCTCGCAAACGATTGGTCTTGAAACACGGATCGGTGCGGCGGATCTCGTGCTCACCGGTGAGGGCCGGCTCGATGGCCAGACTGGGTTCGGCAAGACCGTGGCCGGCGTCGCCCGCCTGGGGCATGCGGCAGAGGTGCCGGTCGTCGCGCTCTGCGGTGGCCTCGCGCCCGGCTGGCGTTCACTGCTGACTGAAGGGTTGACAGCGGCGTTTTCAGTCGTCCCGGCACCGATGACGCTCGACGACGCTCACCGAGATGCCAGCGAACTGGTTACGGCTGCGGCAGAGCAGGTGATACGGCTGACCGCTACGTTCGCGAGCCGAACCTGATCGCCGGGCGAACCAGACGCGATCGACACACGTCAAACAGGGACGCCGAAGAGGTCATACGGTTGCGCCTCGGTCACGCGCGCGCGGATGACGTCGCCCGGTTGGGCCGCGCCGCGGACATGCACCGCGCCGTCCACTTCGGGTGCGTCGCGGTGGGATCGGCCGGTCGCCGTTCCGTTCGCGTCGGTCGATTCAATCAGCACATCAAGCTCCGTGCCGACGAGGGCGCGATTCTTGGCGAACGTGATCCCCTGTTGCTGCTTCATCACGGCCGCCCGCCGGGTGCGCTTCACCCGCTCGCTCAGTTGTCCATCCATCGTGGCCGCCGGTGTTCGTTCCTGCGGGGAGTAGGTGAAGACGCCGAGGTGGTCGAACTGCACCTCGCGGACGAAGGCGAGCAACTCCTCGAACTCGGCCTCGGTTTCGCCGGGAAAGCCGACGATCAGCGAGGTGCGCAGGGCGATGTTGGGCATCGCCTCGCGGAGCTCGGCGAGTGTGCGCCGGACCATCGTCATATTGGCCGGGCGGCGCATCCGGCGCAGCATCGAAACGCTGCCGTGCTGGAGCGGCATATCGAGATAGGGAACGACCTCCGGGATCTCCGCCATCGCCGCGATCAGCCGCCGGCTGACCCGGCCAGGATAGGCATACATCAGCCGCAGCCATGTGCCCGGCACGGCCCCGGCGATCAGCCGTAGCAGGTCGGGCAGGGCATCGCGCCGGCCGAGGTCTTCGCCGTAGGCCGTGCTGTCCTGCGCGACGAGCACGAGCTCTCGCGCGCCCTCCTCGACGAGCTGACGGGCACGCTGCACCAGTTCGCCGGCGCCGATCGAGGTGAAGCGCCCTTTGATCGTGGGGATGATGCAGAAGGTACACGGTGCGTTGCAGCCGTCGGAGATCTTGAGATAGGCGCTGACCCGGCGTGGACCGAGCATGCCCTCATACGGGATGTCGTAGGCGGCACGCGGCTCGTTGCCGACGAGCGCGGCGACCTCCTCCCACTGATTCACGCCGAAGATGTCGTCAACCTCGGGGATTTCGCCCGCCAGTTCCTCGCCGTAGAGCTGCGTCATGCATCCGGCGACGACCAGCTTCTGGTGTGGCCGCTTGTCTGCCGCCAGCTCGAGGACCGCGTTGATCGATTCCTCCTTCGAGGCGTCGATGAAGCCGCAGGTGTTGACGACCAGCAGGTCCGCCGCCGACGGCCGGTCGACGGGAACGTGGCCGGCGCGGCGCATGATCGACTCGAACGTCTCAGAATCGACGACGTTCTTCGGGCAGCCGAGCGTCACGAGATGATAGGCGGCGCCCCCCGCCGGGGCTGGTTTTGCATCAGCAACCGATTGCGGCGCCGGCAGCGCGTCGAAAAAGGTGATCGGATGTCGGTCAGCGGTCATTGATCGATCCTACCATGCCGTGACGGTTGACCCGGCCTGGTCACTATCGGCCGCCGCTGCTGACGAAGAGGACGGCATCGGTCGGACGCTGCACGATGGCGTTCGGTCCAGGCAACTGCCGCACGACCCGTCCCGCCGGAACGCTGCTGGACGGCACTTCAATCACCAGCGGACGCAGGCCCGCCTGCTCCATCTGCCCGAGCGCCGCCGGCAGTTCCTCCTGCTCGACGTCAGGGACTCGGTACGTCGTTCCTGAACCGCGCTCGGCCAGCACGACGAGCTCGGCGTGAGCGCGCTCGGCGCCGCTGGCGCACAGCGATCCGAGGAGGCCGGCGACGACGAGCAGACCGGCGATCGCGGCGCCAACCAGCACCGGCTGTCGCCGGATCGTGATCGACGGCAGCGACGGTAGCGACGGCCGGCGTGATTCCTGAGGCTCGCGAAAGATGCGGTCGGAGTGGACGAGGCCGTCGGCGCTGTCGTCGCCGGAATCGTTGGGAAAGAGCGCCAGCATCTCGGCGGAATCGAGGCCAAGATATTGTGCGTAGACGCGGAGGAAGCCGCGTGCCTGGACCTGGGCGGGAAAGGCGCCGAAGTCCTCCTCCTCCAGAGCAAGCAGATACCGGCGAGCGATTCGCGTCTCGCGCTCGACATCCTCCAACGCAACGCCGCGTGCCTCGCGCGTTTCGGCGAGGATGCGGCCCAGGCCGATCATCGGCGGCCATGCCCTCCCAACGACGGATGTGCGTGCGACGCACCAGCCGCGCCCTCCGGGAACGTGTCCGGCGCGGCATCCCACGCGGGGCTCGTGTCCGCGACCCAGGGCTGTGCACCACACACGGAACACGCGATCCCCGCGGTCCCCGGCGCCCGCCACAGTCCGTGGCGCAAGCAACCTGATGAGACCCCTGAGCTCATGTGACAGTGTACGGTGAGAGACGTGGTGTCGTTCAATTGCGCCGCGAGGAGGGATCGTGCCGTTCAATCGTGACGGCTGGTTGCCGCTCGTGCGGACCGCCGGTCCGCCGGATGCCGGCGTGCGCCCGGTTCGAAAGGGTGCTGCAACCAGAGGAGCCGCCGGCGACCACGGCGATGCACGGCCGCGTCGATGGACACGCGGCCCGATCGCCGCCGTGGCCGTGGCGACGCTCTATGTCATGCTGCTCGCTCCCCTGCTCCGGTTTGGCATCGACGATCTCGGCATCGCTGCCGTGTTCTCGACGGACGAGGCGCTCTCCGGTCGCATCGTTCGCGCGATGATCGAGAACCGCACGCTCAACCCGCAACACTTCTTCGCCTACGGTGCCTTCTACCACGAGCTGGCCGCGCTGCCGCTGATGCCCTTCGCCTGGCTCGGAGCCGGCGACCGCGCCGCGCTGTTGAGCCTGCGGTTCGTGGCATTGGTCTCCGGCGGCGCGACCGTGCTGCTCACCGCCTGGCTCGGCGCGCGGCTGTACGGATGGCCGGCCGGCGTCCTCGCCGCTGCTCTGCTGGCCGCGTCGCCGGAACTGGCCCGGTGGTCGATCACCGCGCATCCGGACACGCTCCAACTGGCGCTGATCACCGGCGGCCTGATCGCCGTGGTGTCTGTGCGGGAACGACCATCACCCGGACGGATCGCCGTCGCGGCGGTGCTGGCAGGTATGGCCTTCGGTACGAAATATGGCGGCCTCTTCCTCCTGCCGCTGATCCTCCTCGCGGCGTGGTGCGCGCTGGTCGAGCAGGGGCGACGAGGCGCTCCGTTGCTCCAACAGTTCGCCCTCCAGCTCGCGCTCGTCGCGATGGCATTCGCGGCGGCCTTTGTCGTGACGAATCCGTACGCGGCCATCGAGTGGCGGCGATTTCTCACCCAGTTCGAAGCCGAAATCCAGCACGCCCGTGCCGGACATGTCTTCGCCGGCACGGCCGGATGGTGGAACTGGATCGAGATCGTCGCGTCACCAAAGGGTGCGGGTGTGGTGACGTTCGCGGTTGCGCTCGCCGGCTGGGTGCGGTTGGGGTGGGATCGGGCGAGGATGTGGCGCGCGCCGATGACGCCGTGGTGGCGGCGGGTTGCGACGTTGCTTGACGCGCGGGCGCTGATCGCCCTCTGGACGGCTGGCTATCTCGCCTACCTGATCGGCTTCGTCGGGTTGCACGAGCCGCGCTATGCGCTGCCGGCGCTGCCGGGCCTTGCCGTTAGCGCAGCGGGATTCGTTGTATTCGTCCTACGAGGGGCGAGCCAACGAACCGCGCTCGTGGCCGGCGCGCTGGTGATCGCGTGTGCTGTGCTCCCGGCGGCAATCCCGCTGCGTGATGTCTACGCGACGCGGACCGCGCAGCGGGCGGATGGCGGCAATCCCCGGATCGCCGCCGGCAGGTGGCTCGCCGAGCACGTTCCCGCCGAGGCGTCGATTCTTGCCGATGCCTACGTCTATGTGCCGCCGGTGTTTTCGCACCACGCCGAGACGTTTGGACTGACGGCAGAGCAGATTGATGCCGTTCGCCCGGTCGTGATCGTCACGAATGAGGACATCCGCGGTCGATTTCGTGATGTAGAACGGGCGGAGCGATATGTCGATGGTGCGGCGGTATTTCACAGGCGTGCAGACGCCTACGCGCGCCTCGAAGCCGGTCAGGTCAGGTGCTATCGATTGCTACAGGACTTTGGATCGGTGCGCGTCTATGCCGACGAAGAAGCGCTTCGCGACGGGAAACAGCGCGGCTGCGGCACGGAGACATAACGATGACTCCGTGCTGCAGCGGCGATTGTTGTGCGTCGATCCGGTTAAGAGGTCGTGCGGCGGCTGCGCGCGGCGCGGGCCGACCGGGCGCGCGCAGCAGCGGAGCGGGTGCGCGCCGTCTGGACCGCCACGGTGCCGCCGGCGTTGACGACGGCGAACTTGTGCATGAGCCGGGACTTGCGGCGGGCGGCATTGTTTGGGTGAATGATGCCCTTTTCGGCCGCCTTGTCCAACGCGCGGACCGCCTGCTTGAGCGCGTCGTCGTCTGCTTCACCGGCGCCCAACGACCGGTTCACAGTCTTGATATGCGTCCGCACCGAGGTACGCACGCCCCGATTCCGCATCCGGCGCTTGAGCGACTGGCGCCAGCGCTTCTCGGCTGACTTGATATTGGCCACGATTCCTCCTCGACCGGCACGTCGCGCGATCTGCGCGGTATGGGCGCATCATCGCTGATGGAATGCTGTCACTGCTGCATCGATGCCCGCAGGGTCGCGAGCAGCACCATAGGACGCTGCCGAACGCGAAGCTCGGCAGCAACTAGACAATCATAGCACAAGCCGGTCCGCTATCGGCGAGCGGCCGATTCGGGTCAGGCCGAATTCCGTTCCAGGAGGTCGAGGACTTCCTGCACGGTATAGTCTCGCCACCGCGCCCAGGTCGGACTGTTGTTCTGGAAGTCGTCGTACCTCTGCGCGGCCTCGGCCTTGGCGGCGTTGCGTTCTTCCTCGGTCGGCTCACGGCCGAGGCGTTCGGTGAGCTGGCGCTGACCGGAAGGACCAAAGATCGGGCTGAGAGCCTCGCGCATCTCGGCGTTGGCCTGCGCCGGACGTTCGATCCAGTGGCCGAGGTAGCGATGGTCACGAGTGAAGAAGATGAGCACGGGAATCGAGTCGAACTCGCCGCCGGCGCGATAGTGCTGCATCACGTCCATGTGCTGATCGCGTTCCAGCACGCGCATTTCCAAGCCCGCCGCCGCCGCTATCTTCTGCATCACCGGCATGCCGCGGAAGACATCGGGGCACCAGTCCTCACCGATCACCAGCACCTTCGCGGGGCCGTCCGGCCGGGCGGCCAGCGCCTGGAGGCGGGCGGCAATCTCCGCCGGCACCTCCGTCTTGGCGAGGTTGTCCGCGAACTTCTCCTGGTTGCGGGTGATCGTGGCGATGTACTCGTCATAGGTCTTCGCGCCCGCGAACAGCTCCGGCGAAACACCGTTCGCCGGGTCGATCGTCGTCTGTGTCATGTCTTGCCTCCATCACAATTCGGCTCGCAGCAGCCGGCGCGGCGAATGCAGATCTTACATTCTGTGACGAATTGTACGCATTGCTATGCATCGTCGCGCAACCGGTCAAAGATCAAAGACGCTCGATCCAGTAGTCTGGGCGCCGCTTTGTGTGAGCCACGGCGACAACCAGAATCTCCTCATCGTCCACTGCGTCCAGGAGTTCTGCACCGAGGCCCGGACGCTGCGATTCGTACCAACGGACTGCTTCAGTGAGTTCTATGGACGCCTGTGCATCGAATCGGATCCGGCGGTTCACCGGCCGAGAACCTCTCGCTCGATGCGCTGCTTGACATCATGCCAAGACTCAAGTGTCGCAGTACCCGCGTCGATTGACGCCAGTCGGCGTTCGATCTCGGCGGCCCATGCTTCGGCCGCGTCGCTGTCAGCAGGACCATCAAGGCTGGCGATCAGTTCAGCCGCAAGTTCTGCACGCTCGGTTGCGCCCAGTTGCGGCGCGTCCGCGAGAACAGTTTCAACGGTTCTGCCCATGCCGTCATCCTACGTGCCGGCTCGGTGCTCTACAAGTGCGAGGCCGCTCTGACCGGGTAAGAGCAGCAAGGGACTCGCGCCCGCTCCTACTTGGTTGACGTCGATGGATCATCTGGATCCCACTTCTCCTCGCCGCCAACGCACACCGGCGGGTAGGGTGCTTCCGTTGGTGAGCACGAACAGCGCAACTTCCGGCCGCGCGCCGAAGCGAAGCGGCAGGTTCGATAACCCGATGCCGCGGTTGACGTAGAGCAATCCTCCCGCCACTTCGTACCAGCCGCGCAGATACTTCGTGTCGCTTGTGTCACCGGGGATGTTCAACCAGGACAGTCGCTTCAGGACTGGGACATGAAGCTGGGCGCCGTGTGTGTGTCCGGCCACGATCAGGGGGAACCATCCCTCCGGCGCGTAGCTGGCGACATCGGGTACATGGGTAAGCAGGGCGAGCAGGCGTGTGTTGCGGGGAATGCCGGTGACCGCCGTCAGCAGGTCGGTGTGGCCGGTGGCGAGGTCGTCGACGCCGACGACCGCCCATGACTCGCCACGAAGCGTGAACCAGGCGTGGCCGTTCATCAAGACGTCGATGCCCTGATTCTGCAACCCGTTGACGATTGAGGCTGTGGCCTCGTCACTATCGTAATGATCGTGATTGCCGAGGACCGCAAAGGATGGCGCCACACAGGCGAGCGGACGATACAGACTGTCGTCGCCGTTCCAGCGCCCCTGGTGGGCAAAGTCCCCTGTGAGAAAGATCAGATCGGGTCGCAGCGACACGGCGGCGTCGATCGCGCGCCGGATCACCGATTGATCTTGCAGCCACATACCGATCTGAAAGTCGCTGAGTTGCACGATGCGCAGCCCTTCCCAGGCAGGAGGAAGGGTCGGAACGCGGACGGTCCAGCGCTCGATCTGAAGCCAGCGAGGCTCGACGAGGTGGGCGTAGCCGATCAGCCCCGCCACTGCCACTCCACCGATCACGGCGGCGCGTCGAAGCAGGCGGGGAAGTGGACGGACCATCTGCGGCTGTGTCCTGATCGGCCGGAGCCTGTGATTCACCGGGATGTAGCAGATACTACCGTTCGGTTGACCCGGTGTCGAAGGTGGCGATCAGCTGGTCGAGTGCGGCGGCGTGCTGCTCCATCAGTGTTTCGGCCAGACAGGCGATCCATCGCATCACCGGCGGCTCGGCGGCGATCTCGGCCGCGGTCGATTCGGCAATCATCATGTCATAGCGATCGGCCGCCCGACGAAGGGCGCCGCGTGCCTGCTCGTATGACCATTCGCCGGCGCGGTCAAGCGCCGCTTCGTTGAAGGCGGCGCGGTTGTACTCGACCTCTGGTGCGCCAGCCAGCAATCGGGGGATGCGGTCGTTCGCCTCATCCAGCCAGGCAGCGACGGCGATCACGATCTCACGCGCGCTCCATGTGCCCGGCGCGGGCGCATGCCCGCGATCCTCCAACGGAATCTGATCGAGTCGTCCGACGAACGCACTGCGGCTCGCCCGAAACTGTTCCAACAGCCGCGCAACGTCATTATCGGTCATCGGCGTCGGTCGACTCCTCGCACTGGGGTGGTTCAAAGTGACGAACGAGGTCGGGGACTGGCTGGCCGGCGATCCAGGCCGAAGCCCAAGGGAGCCGGCGGGGAAGGGACTGCCTCGGGATATGGAACCGCTCGACCCGCCTGAGCGTCAAGAAGAGGGCATGGCGGGCGTCGTGCTTGATCCGCTGGTACCAGTCGTCTGGTGTGGTCGCGGCGACCTGTCTGGACCACTGCTCTGTCAGGTGGCGCAGCGCGGCAAGGTCGAGGTCGGCGAAGACATCGATCTGCGCGACGGTGGCGCGGACCTCGATGTCGCCGCCGGTCCGCTTGAGATAGAGCACGTCGCCTGGCAGGCAGCGCGTCGCCGCCGGGTGCCGCCGCCGGGAGAGCCGTGATTCGACGGTCTTGTCGCCACTGAGGATCAGGTCGAGGTACGGCGGCCGCAGGATGACGAGATGATTGATCGGCCCGCGTCGATCCGGAGCGGGTGCGATGGTCATGGCAGAAGACCACCATGAATAGGACAGCGCAGTGGGCCGGCCGGCCGGTCCACTGCGCTGTCATTTATTCCAAGTGACTGAGGCTATCGCGCCTTCTGCTTGCTGTAACAGTTGCTGCAGAAGACGGGACGGTCGCCGCGCGGTACGAAGGGCACCTCCGTCGCCTGACCGCACTCGGCGCAGACGGTGGGGTGCATCTGACGGGGAGTCCGGCCGCCGAAGCTGGCGAATGCGCCGTACCGGACATACCCACTGCTTGGCTCTTCCTCAAATGTCGTCCGGTTGGTCTTGCGCGCGGAGCGGCAAGACTGGCAGCGGGTCGGCTCATTCATCAGCCCCTTGGTGGCATAGAACTCCTGCTCTCCCGCTGTAAAAAGAAACGGCGAGCCGCAATCACGGCACGTCAACTGCTTATCGGTGTAACTCAAGGACTCCTCCGTGGAAACCGCCCGCGGACCGGTGAACGCCGGAACCGGAACCGGGGCGCTGGGACAGTACGGCCGGCGTTCCGTACACAACCCATTATACCATTTGCCCAACCTCCACTTCAAAGGCACGGCACACGGAATCGGTCAAGCGACCATGTTGCCAGACCTCCAAACCGCCGGTCATTCGATCATCTGTGCTACGATCCCGGTACCATCCCCACGGATAACGTCATGGATATGCTCGCCGGTCTCAACGACGTTCAGCGCCGTGCGGTCACGACCACCAATGGCCCTCTGTTGATCGTCGCCGGCCCCGGCAGCGGCAAGACGCGCGTGATCACCCATCGCATCGCCTACTTGGTCGCCCGCGAAGGGACCGCGCCCTGGCGGATCCTCGCCGTGACTTTCACGAACAAGGCGGCACGGGAGATGCGCGAGCGCGTCAGCGCGCTGCTGGAAGGCGCCGCCGACGACCTCACCCTCGGCACCTTTCACGCCGTCTGCTCGCGCATCCTTCGCGTCGATGGCCGCGCGATCGGCATCGACCGCGGCTTCGCCATCTACGACGACGACGATCAGATGTCCCTGATGAAGCGTGTGCTGACCGACCTCAACATCGACACCCGCAGGTTCAGCCCGCGCGCCGTGCTTTCGACGATCTCCCACGCCAAGAGCGAACTCGTCGGACCGATGACCTACGCGCGCGCCGCCGACGACTACTTTCAGGAGGTCGTCGGTCGTGCCTACGAGCGCTATCAACTGTTGCTCGATGCGAACAACGCCCTCGACTTTGATGACCTGTTGATGCGGACGGTGGAGTTGCTCACGTCGAGCGAGAGCGTCCGGCAGAAGTACCAGGAGCGATATCTCCACGTCCTCGTCGATGAGTTCCAGGACACCAACGTCGCTCAGTACGCCCTCGCGCGGTTGCTGTCCGACTTGCATCGCAATATCTGCATCGTCGGAGATGAGGATCAATCGATCTATTCATGGAGATCGGCGGATTACCGCAACATTCTTAACTTCCAGAGTGATTTCCCCGACGCACAGGTGATCATGCTGGAGCAGAATTACCGCTCGACGCAGACGATCTTAGATAGCGCGCAGCAGGTGATCCGGCGGAACGAAAGCCGGCACGAGAAGAGTCTCTGGACGGAGAACGACGCCGGTCAGCCGGTGATGATCTTCGAGGCGCAGGACGACGAGGATGAAGCGCGGTTCGTCGCCCGCGAGATCGCGCGGTCGGGCCGGCCACCGGGCGACTTCGCGGTGATGTACCGGATGAACGCTCAGTCCCGCGCGCTGGAGGAGGCGTTCATGTCCGCCGGAATTCCCTACCGGCTTGTCGGCGGAACCCGCTTCTATCAGCGGCGCGAGATCAAGGATCTGATCGCCTATCTGCGCCTGATCCAGAACCAATCCGACAGCCTTAGTCTGCTGCGCGTGATCAACACGCCGCCGCGTGGCATCGGCCAGAAGACGATTGAAGACGTGTGGCGCTGGGCGCAGGCGGCGGACATCTCCCCCTGGGAGGCGCTGATGTCGCTGGGCGACGGGCTGCACCGGCCGATCGGAGCGCCGAACTTCCGCGGCGCGGCGATCAATGCGCTGCTGCGGTTCCGCGACCTGGTCGCCGGTTTGATCGAGGAGGCGCCCGGTCTGACGCCGCCACAACTGCTTTCCGCGATTGTCGAGCGGATACAGTTCCGCCGCTATCTGTCCGAGGGCTTTGAAGACGGCGATGAGCGATGGACCAACGTCGAGGAGTTGATCACGGCGGCGACGCAGTACGACGCACTGGAGCCACGCGAGGCGCTGGCGAACTTCCTCGAGAACGTCGCACTCGTCTCCGACGTCGACGACATGGAGGATCGCCGCGTGGCGACGACGCTGATCACCCTCCATGCCGCCAAGGGGTTGGAGTTTCCCATCGTGTTCATGGTCGGTATGGAGGAGGCGATCCTGCCGCACATCCGCTCCTACGACAATCCGGAGCAGATGGAGGAGGAGCGGCGCCTCTGCTATGTCGGCATGACCCGCGCCCGCGAGCATCTCACGCTCACCCACGCCCGCCGACGGGCACAGATGGGCATGCCGGTCTTCAATCCCCCGTCCCGCTTTCTGAGCGATGTTCCGGAGCGACTGACCGAATCCCGTAGCCGCTCCGACGATTTCGTCGTGCGCCGGTCGCCACGGACCATAGCGCTTCCGAAACCCGGCCGCGTTCCGGTCAGCGCCCGCGATGTCGCGGCAGCGATCAGCAGCGGCGAACGCGAATTCAACGCCGGCGAGCGAGTGCGACACCCCAAGTTCGGCGAAGGCATCATCGTCGGCACACGCCAGAACGGCGGCGATCAGGAGGTCACCGTCCACTTCAAAGGCGACACCGGCGTCAAGCGGCTAATGGTGAGCTACGCGCGGCTGGAGCGGGTTCTTACCTAACCCGGTTCGCTGCGCTCACAGCGCCCCCTTCCCTCGCAGGGAAGGGGGCGTCCACGGTCAGCGATGGTTGAACAAGGGTCGTCGGCATCGCCAGACGGGATACTGGCAGACCACGGTAGATGAGAACTCCCCCTTCCCTGCGAGGGAAGGGGGCCGGGGGGTTAGGTATCGACGACCTCAATGACGCCATCACGGAAGCGACGGCCGCCTTCGACGCGGCCAATCACGCGTTCGGTCGTTTCGTTACCTATGCTGTCCGGCCGCACAATCAGCCGATCCCGCCGGAAGTCCAGCGCGTGCGCGAGGCGCTTCAAGAAGCCGCGATCTGTGTCCCTCGGCAACCGACGACTGATGAAGCACGGGCCTTTCTTGATGCGCTTCGCGCCGCCTACGACGTGGCCGAGCAGTTTCTTGCCGAGCCGCCGGGTCGGTACGCGGTCGAGGAGGTGCGGCCGGCTCCTGATGCGCTGGACGAAGCGATCCAGGTGCTCGAAGCGGCGCTCCGATCAATAGGCGAGTAACGCCTCCAACTTCTCCTGAAGCGCCTCCTCGCTGAGTGGCCCGATCACCACATCACGGATCACGCCGTCGCGGTCGATGAAGAACGTGTCGGGCAGACCGCGCAGCCGGTACTGATTGAAGACTTCGGTGCCCGGTGAATCGAGCAGGATCGGGAAGGTCAGGCCCATCTCATCGCGGAAGTCGCGGGAGAGCCGGCGGGCCATATCGGTCGGCGTGCCTTCGCTGTTCACGCCGAGTACGACAAATTCACCCCCGGCGCCGGCGTACGCCGCCTCGATCTCCGGCATCTCCGCCTTGCAGGGACCGCACCAGGTCGCCCAGAAGTTGAGGACGACGGGCGTCCCCCGCAGGCTGCTGAGCCGCACCTGCTCGCCGTCGAGGGTCGGGAGGGCGAAGTCCGGCGCGACTTCCCCCTTGGCCGGCGCGCCGGCGCCCAGCGCGCCGCTGAGGCTGTCGTCGTCGGTTGTTTCACCGGATCGTTGAACGACGACGATGGCAACGCCGATCGCGGCGATGACGAGCAATGGGAGGGCAATGCGCAGCGGCTTCGGCAGTCGGTCAAGGAGAGAGCCGGCTCCGGGTGGCCGTGGGTCGGGTGGCGCGGTCGAGGAGTTGGTCGGCGTTGTCACGAGATCTGTGCCTGTAGGTATTCTGTGGCGCGTTCAAGCTGCGTATCCGGCCCCCCGAGTCGCGGCGTGCGGATGAACTCGTCCGGGTCCAAGCCTTTGCCTTCCAGTGAACGCTCAAGTTTTCCGGTGACCGCCTGCTGGACCGTGACCACGATCTCGGACTTGTCGTCGAGGCGCGTCGCCTGACCAACGGAGAGGCAGCCGCAGGTCGCTTGTCCAATCAGGTGAGCAGCGCCGTACTCCGAGAGTGCAGACGCGACCACTTCCGCCCCAGAGGCCGATTCGCCATCGATCAGCACGACGACCGGCGCGTCCACCAGCTTGCGGGACCTGTTCGCCGGGTAGGCGGTTCGGCGTCCGTTACGGTCGATGGCGATGAAGATCGGTCCTTCCTGGACGAAGTTGCTGGCGATGTCGACCGATGTGAACGGGTCGCCGCCGGGGTTGCCGCGCAGGTCGAGGACGTAGGCTCTCGCGCCGGATGCCTCGAGCGCGGTGAGCGCGGACTCGAACTCGGCGGCGGCGTCGCGTGTCGAGGTCCGTCGCGGGAACTGCGAAACCTTGAGATAGCCGATGCCGTCTGTCAGCATCTTCGCGGCGATCGCCGGCGGCAGGATACGGGCGCGGTTGACGACGACGTCGCGTTGCTGTCCCACGGCGTCAAGAACCGTGAGATTGACCGATGTGCCCGCATCTCCGCGGATCTGCTCCGACACTTCGAGTTGGGTGCGCCCGGCGACATCGGAACCGTTGACCCGAATGATGCGGTCGCCGGCGCGAAGACCGGCCTGGTCGGCGGGGCTGCCGGCGTACACTTCACGAATCGTCAGCCCCTGAGCACCGTCGGTCTGACCGGCGCCGGTGACGACCCCGATACCCGTGTAGCTGCCGTCTAAACGGTCCTGCCGTTCCGCCACCTGGGCGGGCACGAATCGGGTATGTGAATCGCCGACTGAGGTGGCCATGCCGCGGATGGCGGCCTGGGCGAGCCGGCCCGCGTCCAGTCCGGCGCCGGGGCCGTTAAGGAAGAGGATGAACTCCCGCGTAAAGGCGTCGATATCGCCGGTACCGGCATCGATGAATGACTGGAGTTGGTCCGATCGGGCCTGCCCCTGGCGGCGCGCCTCGTCCTGTACGCCGCGCCATCCCGCCGACAAGAGATCGGATGGACGGATCTCGCGGAAGAGTCTGGTCGTCAACTCACGGTACGCCTGGCCGATCACCTGTGCCGAGTCGGCAGGCGTCGCACCGGCCGGTGGGGCGGGGATCGCCGCGACCGGCGGCGCCTCCGGCTCGATCACGGGCGCTGGTGCGGCCATCGGTGCCTCGGCCGCTGCCGTGGCGATCGTGTCCTGGGGATCGACCCGCGCCGCTGGTGGATCAGCGGTGCGGCAGCCGACGGCAGCCACAGCCGCAAGCAGCACCAGGGCGGCCAGCAGTGGAGCCGGAACGCGCAGCGACACGGGCGATGGCTTCATCGTCCCTCGATTGTAGCAGCGACAATTCGAACCATGCTGACCAATGGTGATAAATGTGTGCTAACCATCGATCCCTGTAGGTCGAAGGTGCGAAGCGTTTGTACGATGCCACGATGATAGAATGTGCCGCGATACCGAGGGGGTGTGCTGGTGGACCTTCAGGAAATTCTATACGACAAGGGCGACGACGGCGTCGCCGTGATCACGTTGAATCGTCCAGAGAAGATGAACGCCTTTACCCGGCGGATGGTCGAGGAATGGGCGTGGGCGATCGACGATGCGAAGCTGGACGACGATGTCCGGGCGGTGATCGTCACCGGTTCCGGCCGCGCCTTCTGTGCCGGCATGGACGTGCAGCAGGAGGCGCGCGGCGAGGGCGTATTGCGCACGGAAAGCTCGCCCGCCGACCGGCGTAACTCGCTGCGCTACAACGTCCACCGCGTCCCCCGCGCCCTGATGACGCTGGACAAGCCGTACATCGCTGCCGTCAACGGCGCGGCGGTCGGCGCCGGCATGGACATGGCGTCGATGGCGGACCTGCGCATCGCGGCGGACAACGCCCGGTTCGGCATGGCCTACGTGCGGATGGGCATCATCCCCGGCGACGGCGGCGCGTTCTATTTGGGCCGCATCCTCGGGATCGCCAAGTCGCTGGAACTGATCTGGACCGGCGACCTCTTCGACGCGAACCAGGCGCTCGAGTGGGGCTACGTCTCGCGCGTCGTCCCCGCCGACCAACTGATGGACGAGACACGCGCCTTCGCCAGGCGGCTTGCCGACGGCCCGGCCGTGGCGATCCAGCTTGCCAAGCGCCTCGTCTATCGCAGCCTCGACATGACCGAAGATGCTGCCCTCGACATGGCCCAGCACGCGATGGTGATCGCCCAGTCAACCGAAGACGCAAAGGAAGGCCCCCGCGCGTTTGTGGAGAAACGTCAGCCGAAGTTCGTGGGGCGATGAGGCGAAGAGACGGCCCTCACCCCCGACCCCTCTCCCGTCTCGACGGGAGAGGGGAGCCTCACGCAACCATCGTCACTCAGTACTCCCCCTCGCCCGCCAGAGCGGGCGAGGGGGTCGGGGGGTGAGGGTCGGTCGCGCCGCCCGGTTCGAAAGGAAATTCCATGGACTTTGCATTCACGCCTGAGCAGGAGGCGTTTCGGGGGGAGCTCAGGCGTTTTCTTGCCGAGCAGTTGCCGCCGGACTGGAAGGTCGAAAACGACCGCGAGGGGATGGGGCCGGAAGGTCTGGCCCTGAGCCAGCGGTTCGCCAAGGCCCTCGGTGAGCGGGGCTGGCTGACGATGTCCTGGCCGAAGGAATACGGCGGCGCGGCGGCATCGTACATCGATCAGCTGATTTACAACGAGGAGATGGCCTGGGCGGGCGCGCCGCTCGGGTTCGGCTTTGGTACGCAACTCGTCGGGCCGACCCTGATGGTCTGGGGCTCGGAGGAGCAGCGGGCGCAGCATCTGCCGCCGATCGCCCGCGCTGAGAAGTTGTGGTGTCAAGGGTTCTCTGAACCGGGCGCTGGTTCCGACCTCGCCTCCTTGCAGACGCGGGCGGTGCGTGACGGCGACGATTACATCATCAACGGTCAGAAGATCTGGACGAGCGAGGGCCACCTCGCCGAGTGGATGATCCTGCTCGCCCGCACCGACCAGGAGGCGCCGAAGCACAAGGGGATCAGCTATTTCCTCGTCGATCTGAAGACGCCGGGCATCTCGATGCTGCCGCTGGTGAACCTGATGGACACGCATGCCTTCAATCAGGTGTACTTCGACAATGTGCGCGTGCCCAAGGAGAACCTCGTCGGCGAGGAGAACCGCGGCTGGTATGTGGCGACGACCACCCTCGACTTCGAACGCTCCGGCATCAACCGGGTGATCTGGGCGCTGCGCCAGTACTACGAGCTCGTCGACCTGATCAAAGACAAGTCGGCGGCGGGAGAACGGTGGGCGATGGCGCCATCGTTGCGCCATCGCCTCGCCGACCTGCGGATCGCCTTCGAGATCGGCAAGCTGCTCGCCTATCGGGTTGCCTGGCAGCAGAACGCCGGTAAGATCCCGAACTACGAGTCGTCGATGGCGAAGACCTACGGGTCGGAACTGAACAAGCGTTTCGGCACCGAAGCGCTGACGATCCTCGGTCTGGCGGGACAGCTCGAGCCGGGCAGCCCCTGGGCGCCGCTGCAGGGGAGAATCGAGCGCACGTATCTCGCTGGTTTCTCCTATACGATCGCGGGCGGCACCAGCGAGATCCAGCGCAACATCATCGCCCAGCGCGGGTTAGGACTACCACGATAGCGATGAAGCGGATTGCGATCCTGACCAGCGGCGGTGATGCGCCAGGAATGAACGCCTGCATCCGCGCCGTTACCCGCCACGGCCTGAATGAGGAGATGGAGGTCTTCGGCGTCTTCCACGGTTATGGAGGGCTGATCGAGGGAGAGCTCCGACCGCTCGGCGCGCGCGACGTGGGCAATATCATCCAGCGCGGCGGCACGATTCTCGGGTCGAGCCGATCGCGTGCGTTTCGGAACCCCGAGGGACGGGATGTCGCGGCGGCGCGTCTCCGCGAGTATGAGATCGAGGGTCTCGTCATCGTCGGCGGCAATGGCACATTTGCCGGTGCGGTGGCGCTGGCGGAACACTGGGACGGCGGCATCGTCGGTGTGCCCGCGACGATCGACAATGACATCAACGGCACCGACACGACGATCGGCTACGACACCGCGATCAACACGGCGCTGGAGGCGATCGACCGCATCCGCGACACCGCCGAGGCGCAGGAGCGAGTCTTCCTCGTCGAGGTGATGGGCCGGAAGTGCGGCGCGATTGCGCTCGATGTGGCCCTCGCCGGCGGCGCCGTTGCCGCGCTGATCCCGGAGTCGCCCGACGACATGCAAGGCCTGGTCGAGTTCCTCACCAGCTCGCGCTCGGCCGGCCGCCACAGCAACATCATCATCGTCTCGGAGGGTGAGGAACACGGCGGCGCCTTCAGCGTTGCCGAGCAGCTCGCGCAGCACGTTTCGAGCGACATCCGCGTCACCGTCCTCGGCCACATCCAGCGAGGCGGTGCGCCAACAGCGGCCAGCCGGATCCTGGGGACGCGGCTCGGTGTAGCGGCGGTGGAGGCACTCCGCGACGGCGCAAATGGCGTGATGACGGCGGTGCGTGGGAACAGCGTCGAGCTGGTGCCCCTCACGAAGGCAATCGCCATCCAACGCCCGGCCGACACGGAGTTGGTTGATCTGATCCTTGGTCTGGCTCGATAGCGATGACGAACAGTCCCACCGGCGACTTTCGGTTTTGCCCCTACTGCGCCACGGCGCTCGACGTTGAGGTTCGTGGCGATCACGCGCGACGCACCTGCCCGCGGTGCGGTTTCGTCGCCCGCCGCTATCCCACCACCGGCGTCGCCGTCGTCGTCATGGAGGGCGAGCGCATCCTCCTGGGACAGCGCCGCTGGTCCTATGAGGGCGCGTGGTGCATTCCCTGCGGTCACGTCGAGTGGGACGAGGACATCCGCGACGCGGCCGTGCGGGAGTTCGAGGAGGAGACGGGCCTGCGCATTCGGCTCGGCGAGGTCTTTGCTGTCCACTCGAACTTCCACCATCCCACCCACCGCACCGTCGGCGTCTGGTTTCGCGGCGAGGTAATCGGCGGCACGCTCTGCGCCGGTGACGACCTCGTCGATGCCCGCTACTTCTCGCTGGATGCGCTGCCGGAGCCACTTGCGTTTCCCACCGACCGGCTGGTGCTCGATCAACTACGGAGAGCGTGAAGCCAGTACCAGTCATGGAGGCGTGAGTTCGCGTTCGGTTTGCTCGAAGATTGTGGCCCAGTCCGGCCGGCGAGGCGCGACACCGAAGTGCTCGATCACCAGCGAGAGGATGGCGACGGGCGTAATCATGCCGGTGTAGAGGTGTGCCTTCGTGACCTCATTGCGGAGCGTTCCCAAGGCCGCACCCAGATGAAGATGCGGGGTTCTGACGTGGCTCCTGCCCTGTGGATGCCAATGATATGCGACGATCTCGCGACCGTCCGAGTCTTCAAGCGCATAAGTGTACGAAGTGGTTACGGTGTGCCAGCGTTCCCGTCGTGAGCGTTCCGTGCTTGATACCGCCGCAACGTCGTGAATCCACGTGAGTTGTAGGTTGTCGCCGGTGGTACGACGAATGTAGGCACTCGCGGTGAAGGTTTTTCCTACGCCAAACGGATCCGCCACCAGAACATCGGTGGTCACGCATGACAGCAACCGCTGCAAGATTTCACGTACAGCTTCGATCGCAGCACCCGGCGTTGGGCCGGTCATCCTCGCTGCTGCCTGACCGGTGGATTGCGTTCCAGAAATTCAAGGCGCATCGCGAGACGCATGATCTTGGGGTCATCGTCCGGATCGTCGTATTCACCCGCGTGATATCGGCGGGCGAATTCGTCCACGCCGATGTTCAAGTACTCGCGGCACCATTCATCCAACATCGCCCACGATTCTTCGCGCGTGATGTCACGGCCGTAGCGACGTTCATACGCGTTTCGAGCTCGGTAGCGGTCGTCGTGGTCTTGGAGATGCTTGACCATGAGGCGCCTCAATTGGAACCTGAACCAAGCCTAGCAGAATCGCCTCGATTTGTTGTGCCATTCGTGGGTTGAGCGTTCAGGCTCGTCGCCCTGGTCCGTACACGGCGCGACCCGTGAAGGTTCCCGCAAACTCGCCGCCTCGGAGCGTCACCGTGCCGTTGACGATCACGTCACGCACGCCGGTGGCGTATTGGTGCGGGTTTTCGTAGGTGGCGCGGTCGGCGATCGTCGCCGGGTCGAAGACGACGAGGTCGGCGAGGAATCCTTCCTTGATGCGGCCGCGGCGATTGAGGCCGAGGTTGTCGGCCGGGAGCCGGGTCATCCGGCGAATCGCGTCAGGCAGCGCGATCAGCTGCTCCTCGCGGACGTACTTCCCCAACAGGCGGGCGAAGTTGCCGTAGGCGCGGGGATGCGTCGACCGGGAGAGGAAGACGCCCTCGGCGGCCATCGAGCCGGCGTCGGAGCCGAGCGATACCCAGGGCTGGGAGAGGCCGAGCCGGACATTCTCCTCCGACATCATGAAGTAAGCGGTGCCGACGCGGGAGCGGTCGCGCATGACGAGGTCCATCATCGCGTCGAGCGGGTCCGTGCCGTCGATCGCCGCCACCTGCGCCAGCGTCTTGCCCTGGTAGCGCCGCAGCGCCGGGTTGCGGGTTTGCAGGATGAGGATGTTCTCGGCGCCGGCGGCATCCTGGAAGAGGTTCTCCCAGCCGTGACGCTGCGTCTCGATCGTGGCGCGGATCTCCGCGCGGACCGCTGGTTCGGCCAGCCGCGCAAACAGCTTCTCCTGTCCACCCTCGTGAAACCACGGCGGAATGCAATTGGAGAGGCCGGTGGCGCCGGCGGTGTAGGTATACATGTCCGCCGATATGGCGTGTCCGGCCGCGCGGGCGGACTCGACCGCCTCGATCGCCCGATTCATCAGCGGCCAGGCATCCCGGCCGCTCGCCTTGAGGTGGTAGATCTCGGCAGGGACTCCCGCTTCTCGGCTGATGCGCACCAGTTCATCGATGCCGTCGAGCAACTCCAAACCTTCGTTCCGCATGTGCGAGATGTACTTGCCGTGGTACGGTGCCGACGCGGTACACATGGCGATCAGCTCGTCGGTCGATGCGAAGAAGGCGGGCGGATAGATCAGCGACGACCCGATGCCGAGCGCGCCGGCCTCCATCTCCTCACGGATCAGACCGCTAACGGTGTCCATCTCGCCCCTGGTCAGAGGCCGGTTGTCATGACCGGCGACATACGTTCGCAGCGTTGTCGCACCGATGTAGGACGCAACGTTCTGGCTGATGCCCTTCTTCGCGGCGTACTCCAGGTACCCGGCAAGCGACCGCCACGCGACCGCGTAGCTGAGAGCGGGATCCTGGTCTTCGAGCCGGCGGCGGAGATCATCGTTGAGTGGCCCCATCGAGAACCCCTCGCCGAAGACCTGTGTCGTCACCCCTTGCTTTAGTTCGGAGAGGGAGCGGCCATCGTGGAGCATCGTCAGATATGAGTGACTGAGCATGTTGATAAAGCCAGGCGCCACCGCCGCACCGGCCACGTCGATCACCGTGCCGGCGCGTGCGTCATTCAGGTCGCCGATCCGTGCGATCGTATCGCCGCGCGTGCCGATGTCGGCGGTAAAGGGCGCGCCGCCGCTGCCGTCGTACACCGTCCCGCCGCGGAGTATCAGGTCAAAGATCTGTTCCGGCCGATCGCTCGTGACCATGACGATGTCCTCCGCTGGCTTGATGGCCCTCACCCCCGACCCCTCTCCCGCTCGGCGGGAGAGGGGAGCCCAGCATAACCGCGTGACCCCACGTGGCACTATGGGTGGCTTCACCGGGTGTCATATTGGCGCTCATGGTCAGCGAGCCTCCCCTCTCCCACCGAGCGGGAGAGGGGTCGGGGGTGAGGGCTGCCCAACATCCTACACAACGACCCGCGGGAGCGATGTGCCGATGCGCGTGACGATCTCGTAGTTGATCGTGTCGAGGGCATGGGCCATCGTGTCGGCGGTGGCCTGCGTGCCCGCCTGCTCGCCGATGACGACGACCTCGTCGCCGACGGCAACGTTGGGGATGCGTGACACGTCAATCGTCGTCATGTCCATCGAGATCCGGCCGACGATCGGGGCGGGGCAGCCGCGCACGACCATACTCGCGACGGAGTCGGGTCCCCGGCTGGAGAGGCCGCGGTCCAACCCCTCATAGTAGCCGATCGGGACGGTCGCGATCCGGCGCGGCTGGCTGACGTAGTAGGTGCAGCCGTACCCGACCGTCTCACCCATCGGCACGTCGTTGAGGTGAACCACCCGCGTCTTCCACGAAAGCACCGGTCGTAACTCAAGTGCTCTGCCGGCGGATTCGGATGCCTGGCGGGTGAGCGGCGATGGCCAGAGGCCATAGAGCCCGACACCCATGCGCAGGAGGTTGAAATGGGTTTGCGGATACAGCATGGCGGCGGCGCTGGCGGCGGTGTGTTTGATCGGGATCGGACCCGCGGCTTCGATGCGACCGAGCGTTTGCTGATACCGGGTCAACTGTTGCTCGGCGTAGGAGCTA
>JBFXAN010000027.1:0-52731 GCA_050184225.1 Dehalococcoidia bacterium
CCGATCACGGTCGAATGCAAGCAGCCATGGTGGTGGCGCCCGCCGCAGCCGGCAGGGCACCGACGTCGGTCCGGCGAAGCAGACTGAACGTGCGGCCCGCGGCAGGCATTTGGTGATTGAGGTTGGAGGGGAGGCGGGCCGCGGCATGGAGCGCGGGGAAGGGCGGGTAGGTAAACATCGAGGAACTCCTAGTGAATATTCACTACGTGACGGCGATTGTGTGCCGGTTCGCGGTCAGTCCTGTGCACCGCACCGTAAGATAGTGGCTATTCACTATATATTGGGCGAAAAGTGCGGGTTCAGGCTGATGTCGCAAGCATCGAGCCGAAGGCGAGCTCGATCATCTGGTCGCAGTCAGCCTCGTACTCCTCAGGCGCCATGCCGATCAGGCGGGTGAGGTCGAGCACATGGCCCATCGCGATGAACATCCAGGCGCCGGCCTCCGGCCGCATGTCCGGCCGAAACGCTCCCTGCTCCTGCCCCCGCGCGATCACTTCGGCGGCGATCGCGCGAACCTCGTCATACGTCCGCCGCGTCACCTCCCGCACATCGTCGTCGTCGGCCTCGGCGATCGCCCGCTGGCGCAGCCGCAGATGGTCGGGGTCCGTCACATGCGCCTCCCGATACCAGGCGCCCATTGCTCGCAGCGCCTCGGCGCCGCTGGTGTGGGTGCCGGCGATCCGGCGAAAGTTGTCGCAGATGATCGTGTCGCAGCGCTCCAGCGCGGCCAGGTAGAGGTCGCGCTTCGAGTCGAAGTAGCGGTAGATCGTCGGTTCGGCGATACCGGCCTCGCGGGCAATCTCGGCGGTGCCGGCGGCGCGGTAGGAGTTGCGGCCGAAGACGCGGATCGCGGCGTCGAGCACCGTCTCCCGTCGAACCTCGGCCGCCTGCTTCGGCGCGCGCTTTCCCGATCGAAGGGCCATGTCATTACCTCTGTCAGAACAATAGTGAATGACCACTAATTTGTCAACCCAGCCGCGCACCGTGGCCGGACGGCGACCACGTCGTGGCGAATCCATACTTTTGGACGGGTCGTGCAAGGACCGGATGTCCCATGCTCGGCCCTTGCTTTCCTGCGAGCATGGAAGCAATCATGGGTCGCTACGCGACCAGGGTTCGCCATGTGTCGTTCTTTTCAACCGCTTTCCTTCGCGGTGGCCGTTATTGCCGTCGCCATTGGGTTGACTGCCTGCTCTGACCACGATCGTGCTGCATCTCCCGCGGCATCGGACGCAACGGTTACGGCCGCGCCGGTGACGATTACCTGGTCGTTTTGGGGTGACGATTGGGAACTCGCCGTGAATCAACGGATGGCCCGCGCCTTCGAAGCGGAACACCCGGATATCCACGTTGAGATCGTCCATCGACCCTGGTCGCAGTACTTTACCTGGTTGAAAGAGGAGTGGCGTGACGGCCGATCGCCGGACGTAATGTTTCTCAATTACATTCCTTCCTACGTTGCCATGGGCGAGCTGGAACCGCTCGATCGCTTCGTCAACGAGGAAGATGCGCTCATGGCCGATTTCTATCCGGCGCTCCTCGCCGGCTTCCGCGCCAACAACCAGCTGTATGGCATGCCCCGAGATAACGACACCAAGGTGATCTATTTCAATCGCTCCCTCTTCCAGGAAGCAGGCATCGCCCTGCCCGCCGCTGATTGGACCTGGGAGGATCTCCGGCGCACGGCGATCGCGTTGACCGACCGCGACGACACCGCGCCCCGCTACGGGTTCGGCTTCGAGCCGGATTTCTGGTGGCTGGTCTGGCTGTGGCAGAACGGCGGCGCCGTCGTCGACGACCCGATGCACCCCACGAAGGTCCTCCTCGATTCCCCGGAGAACGCGGGGGCGCTCCAATTCCTCCAGAATCTGATCCACACCGATCGCGTCACTCCCCCGATCGACCAGCTCAACACCGAGGACATGGCAAAACTGTTCCGCGACGGCCGGCTCGCGATGCTCTTCGGCAACCATGCCCTGGTCCCCTGGTTCACCAACACCGCCGAACTGAGCTGGGATGTGGCGCCGCTGCCGCGCGGTCAGGCCCGTGCCAACGTCGCCGGCGGCGCCGGCTACACGATCAGCCGGCGCTCGGAGCAGAAGGATGCCGCCTGGAAACTCGTGCGATTCCTCTCCGGCCAGAAGGCGCAGGCGATTCTCACCGAATCCGGACTGATCACCCCGGCCCGCCGCTCCGTCCGCGAGGACAACATCTTCATTCGCCAGCAGTCCTATGATGCGCCCGTGTTTGTCGCCGAGACCGAGCACGGCCGGCCCGTGCCGAACTTTCCCGGCGTCACCGAGATGGAACGCGTGATCGACGAGGGTCTGGCCCCGGTCTGGCGCGGCGAGCGCCCGGCGGCGGAGGTGCTCGGCGAACTCGTCCCGAAGGTGGAAGAGGCGATTGGACTGGACGGCTCGTGATGGTAGCTCACCCACAGGCGTGTTCCATCGGGGGTAGACTGCTGCTATGACGCCAGTTCGGCGACTCTTCCGCCGGATGAATCCGCGCCGGATGCGCCACAGCATCTCTGCCCGGGTGCTGGGCGGCTTCTTCATCACGATCGCGCTCGCCGTCGCGGTCGCGCTGATCTCGGTCGCCTACAACATGGATGCCGGCCGCGGCCTGGCCCGGGTGGCCGAGCGCGATCGGGAGATCAGCGCCAACCTCCACGATCTCGAGGTTGCGGTCGAACAGCAGAGCGGCGCGGTCCAGAGCTACCTGCTCTCCGACGAGGATGAGCGCGACCTGAGCGCGCTGAACGCGGCCCGCGCCCGCTTCGCCGCCGCGCTGGCGGCGCTCGATAGCCGCCTGCCGGAAGAGCAACGCGGCGAGGCCTGGGCGACGATCATCGAACAGGCGCAGCTCCTCGATGGAATCGCCGATGAGGAGATCGCCCTCTCCCGGCAGGGGTGGGGCAAGTCGGCGATCTTTCTCTGGCGCACGGAAGGCATCGACACGAGGAACGCCCTCCTTGCCGCCGTCCAGGAGCAGCTGCGCATCCACAACGATGCGATCGACGGCGAGATCGAATCTTCACGCGATCAACTGCGATTCAGTTTCGGCGCGTCCCTCGCCCTCGTCCTGCTCGCGGCAGTGATCGCGCTGATGATCGGCTTCTCCGTCTCCCGCGCGGTCCGCATTCCGGTGCGCAACCTGATCCGGGTGGCGGGCGCGGTCCGGGCGGGAGACTACAGCGTCCGCGCGCCGGTCCAGGGCGACGACGAGCTCTCGGTCCTCTCCGGGGCGATCAACACCATGGTCGACAGTCTGCAGGCCTCACGGACCCGGCTGGAGCAGGCGCTGGCCGAGGCGGAACGCTCGGAGGAACGTTACCGACTGCTGAGTGAGAACGCCACCGACTTGATCTTCACGCTCGACCGTCAGAACCGCTTCACCTTCATCAACCCGGCCGTCAAGCGGATGCTCGGCTACGACGCCGAGGAATTGGTCGGAACGCCGGCGGTCAACCTGATCACCGTCCAGACCCGGGAGGTGATCATTGCCGAAGGCGGCTGGGTGGCGCGGCCGCCGTATACCTTCACCGGCGACATCGAGCTGGTGGCAAAGGATGGCCGCATCGTGCCGGTGGAGGTGAACAGCTCCGTCATGCGCCTCGGCGGCGTCTCCGTCGGCATCCAGAGCATCGCCCGCGACATGACGGAACGCTACCGCATGGAGAACGAGCTGCGACGCCTGCACACCCAGGACCGACGGCGCGTCGACCAGTTGACCACGCTCAACGAGATGGGACGGCGCATCGCCGAGCTGCAGCCGGTCAACGAGATGTTGCCGCACCTCGTCCAGATGCTCGGCAACGCCTTCGGCTACCACTATGTCCGCATCCTGCTGGTCGACGAGATCGGCGACCTCGAGACGGCGGCGGCCTGGGGCCCGTCGGTCGGCGACGAGGCTGAAGGCGGCGGCTCGCCGCTGGCATTGCGGGCGCTACGCGGCGACGCCGGCTTTGTCGCCGGGAGCGGCCGGCCGGAAGACGACGCTTCGACCCGCTACACGGAGGTCGCCGTGCCGATCAGCACGAAGAGCGGTGTGCTCGGTGTCCTCGACATCCGCGGCGCCGCCGAAAGCGGCCTCGATGAAAGCGACATCTTCACGCTCCAAACGATCGCCGATCAGGTCGCGGTCGCGATCGAGAACGCCCGCCTCTTCGAGGCCGGCCAGCAACTCGCCGTCTCCGAGGAGCGAAACCGGCTCGCGCGTGAGTTGCACGACTCCGTTACCCAGGAGCTGTTCTCGATGACGATGATCGCGGGCGCGTTGCCGGCGTTGATCGAGAAAAAACCGGAGTCCGCCAGCGAGCGGGTCCAGCGGCTGAACGAGCTGGCACGCGGCGCGCTGGCGGAGATGCGGGCGCTGCTGTTCGCGCTCCGGCCCGCCGCGCTGGCTGAGGAAGGATTGCCCGCCGCGATCGCCAAGCATGCCGCCGCCGTGGAGAGTCGTGAAGGCATCAGTGTGCATCACCATATCGATGGCGAGGGCCGGCTGCCGCAACCCTGCGAAGAAGCGCTCTATCGCGTGTTCCAAGAAGCGCTGAACAACGTGATCAAACACGCGCACGCCAGCAACGTCTGGGTTAACCTGACGATCGGTTCCAACGAAACGACCTTGATCGTTCGCGATGATGGCATCGGCCTCGATCCGGCCGCCACCGGCGCGCCCTTCCAAACGATGGGCCTCTCCAGCATGCGTGAACGGGTGCAAGCCCTGGGTGGAACCTTTACGATTGAAAGCTCGGACGACGCGGGGACCGCCGTGATCGTGACGATCCCGGTCGGCGTCGACGAACCGGCCGGCGTCCACGCATCGCCGCCACAATTCGACCCTGCTTGAGCCACGCCTCCGCAACCCGCACAATGACCGGGCGCACCACGCGCGAACGGAGGCGATCGAATGGTGGTCGAGCCGGCCTCGGCAGGTATGGACGCGGGCGCCCTCGCCGATGTTGAGCGCCTGTTTGACGAGCAGATCGAGCGCGGGCAACATCCTGGCGCCGCGCTGGCCGTGTATCGCAACGGCCACCTCGTCTTGAACCGAACGGGGGGCGTCGCCGATCTCGAATCGGGACGGCCGGTCACACCGGAAACGCTGTTCGTCCTCTTCTCTTCGACGAAGCCGCTCGCCTCGCTGGCCGTGCTCCAACAGATCGATCGCGGCAAGGCGCAGCTGGACGATCCCGTTGCCGCGCACTGGCCGGAGTTCGGCCGCAATGGCAAGACCGGCGTCACCATCCGCCACATCCTTACCCATCGCGGCGGCTTCCCGGCGACGCCGGCCACGCTGACCTGGCCGCACTGGCGGAACTGGGACGAGGTTGTCCACGCGATCGAGGAAACAACACCACAGTTCGAGCCGGGAACGGTATCGGCCTATCACGCGCTCAACCATGGTTGGGTTTGCGCGGAACTGGTCCGCCGCATCGATGGCCGTGACTTCCCCACCTACCTGCACGACGAGATCACCGGTCCGCTGGGCCTGAGCGACACCTTCGTCGGATTGCCACCCGAAGAGGAACGGCGGGTCGCCGTCCTCCATGCCATGGAGGATGTCGAAGAACCGGGACGCGGCACGGTGAAGACCTTCAACCGGCCCGAGGTGCATCAGGCGGTCGTCCCCGCCGGCTGTGGCATCGCCACGGCCCGCGACCTGGCCCGCTTCTACGCGGCGCTGGCGGCGGGTGGGACGCTGGACGGCGCGGCGGTGATCGGCCGAGAGACTCTGAACCGCGCCCTCAGCATCGAGATCGATGGCGACACCGACCGCGCGATGAACAGCCCGGTGCGGCGCGGCCTCGGCTTCAACCTCGGTGGACTCCCCGGACCGAACCGCATGGGCCGCACGAGCACGGAAAACACCTTTGGCCACGGCGGCGCCGGCACGTCGATCTGCTGGGGCGATACCGATCTCAACCTCGGTTTCGCCTTCATCCCGAACGGCTTCCGCGGACCAAACACGATCGTGCAACGCTGCGAAGAGCTCAGCGACGCCGTGCGGGCGGCGTGCCAATAGGCGGACCCCTCCCCCGGCCCCTCCCCCCGCTGACGCGCGGAGCGGGGAGCCTGACGCACCGGGATTACCAGTATCCGCATCGCGACGGTCTGGCGGTGGGATGGGAACGCATTGGTAGCATCGTCAGACGAGTGCACCCCGCTCCGCGCGTCAGCGGGGGGAGGGGCCGGGGGAGGGGCAAGCCCCATGAACGTTCGAGATCTCTTTGACCTCACCGGCAAGGTTGCAATCGTCACCGGCGGGTCGCGCGGCCTCGGGCTGGAGATCGCCGAGGGATTGTCCGAAGCGGGCGCGCGCGTTGTGATCACCGGCCGTCGCCGGCAGTGGCTCGACTCCGCCGAGGCTGCTCTCCGCGAGGGCAGTGCTGAGGTGCTGGCGATTGAGGCGGACGTGGCCGAGCCGGACGGCGTGCGGCGGACGGTCGAGCAGACGATCGACCGCTTCGGCGGGATCGACATCCTCGTCAACAACGCCGGCCTTTCCTGGGGCGCACCTTCGTTGGAGTTTCCACTGGACAAGTGGCAGATGGTGATCGCCATCAACCTCACCGGTGTGTGGCTGATGAGTCAAGCCGTCGCGCCCCATCTGATCGCCGGCGGCGGTGGCAAGATCGTCAATGTGAGCTCGATTACGGGACAGATGGGGATGGAGCCGGAGTTGCAGGACACCGTCTCCTACAATGCCAGTAAGGGCGGCGTCGACGCCCTCACCCGCGACCTCGCGGTGAAGTGGGCGCGGCACAATATCTACGTCAACGCCGTCGCCCCCGGCTACTTCCCGACACGGATGACCGATCACCTGCTGAAGACCGTCGAAGACAAGATGACTGCCCTCTCCCCCTTCGGCCGTGTCGGCCGCGACGGCGAACTGAAGGGCGCTGTCCTCTTCCTCGCCTCCCGCGCGTCCGACTTCGTGACGGGACAGGTGATCAATGTCGATGGCGGGGCATCGATCTGGTGAGCGGGCCGGCCCTCACCCCCGGCCCCCTACGCGATATGCGTGAAGTCGTGCTTGTCCCAGCCGGGAATATACTGCCGCCAGATCTCGCGCGTCTCCAGGTAGGGATAGAAGGTGTAGTAGACATGGACGCGCGGGCGCACCGGCTCGCGGGCGAGATGCATCCGCGCCTCTTGTGGCGTCCGCCCTGCCTTGCGGTGGTTGCACGTCTTGCAGGCGGAAACCAGATTCTCCCAGGTGTGCTTGCCGCCGCGATGGCGGGGCATCACGTGGTCGAGCGTCAGATCCCGGCCGGTCTTGCCGCAGTACTGGCAGGTATAGCCATCGCGCTGAAACACCTCACGCCGGGTCAAACGCACCTGCGGACGCGGCCGTCGGATCATATGGATCAGCCGAATCACCGATGGGATCGGGAAGCTCAGCGACGTGGTGTGGAGGGCGCCGAGGCCGTGTTCGAGCACTTCGGCCTTGCCGCGGTCGACCAGCACAAAGGCGCGACGAAAGTTGCAGACGTTGAGCGGTTCATAGTTCTGATTGAGGACAAGTACGGCAGACTCCATGAGGGGATATCCTCGGCGCACCAAACCGAACCGATGCTCTGACACCATGGTATCAGACCAAATCGGCAGACGGCAGTCGCGGGCGCCGCTCTCGGCCGCACCGTGCCACGCGCCGGACGCTGACGATCACGATGACCGAAGGATCACGGTGGTGTGCCGCGCCGCCGGATGCGGCGTACGACGAACCAGATCAGCAAAATCGGCAGTCCAAAGACCGTCCCGTAGATGGCGACGATCACGGGAACGAAGAGGAGCACGCCACCGACCGCCAGATTGAGGATCAGCAGCAACGCGACGAAGAGGAGCGCGATCCCCAGCCGCGGCCGGCCACGCCGCTCGAGGATCAAACCGACCAACGCAACCGCGACCGCGGCGAAGTTATAGAGAACCAGGATCAGGAGATTCATGCCCTTCCATTCTCAGCGCCTTATTCGAGCCGTGCAATGAATCGGTTGCGCCGCCTCAAACGTTTGTAGAATAGATTGACGCGATCCGCCTCCCTTGATACCGTCGCGGCGTCGCCTCAATCGAACGATGCCGCGTGTCAGTTGCCGATCGGCAGGGGGAACGTTCACCATGATCGAGCTATCCCGCGCTGGACGAGTCGTCGCGGTGGTGGGCGCCGCTGCCCAACTGGTCGGCCTCGGCTGGGACGCCGTCCTGCACCGGCTGGACCCCGACCTTGCGGCGCGGGAGGGGGTGTTCACGCTCACCAATCCCGGTCACGTCCTCTTTGCCGGTGGGCTGGCGCTGGTCGTGGTCGGCATCGGCATGATCCTGATCGGCGGTGGCAGTCCTCGCGTGGTCCGGTACGGATCGGCGGCCGTCCTCGCGGTGCTGTCGCTGGGTGCGTTTGCCCTCGCGGCCACTGGCGAAGGCGGCCTCACCGGTGGCCATTCCCACGAAGCAGTGGTTCACGTCCACGAGGACGGCGTCGAGCACACGCACGACGAGCATGAAACCTTCCTCCAGCAGCAGGACACCGAAGCGGCGCCGTCCGCACAGAGCCACGATCACGGCGCCACCCCACCCGGCGCCGCCGGGACTGCCGGCCAGAGCCGCCATCAGGACGCGCCGGATATCCCGATCACGGCCGCCGATCTCACCGCCTTGCAGGAGCAGGTAGCCGCCGCCCGGGCGGCGACGGAGCAGTACCAGGATGTGCGCCTGGCCCTGACGGATGGGTACGTCCAGGTGACGCAGGACCTGCCCGGTATTGCCGCCCACTTCATCAATGCCCGCCACGTCCTCGATGGCGTCTTCGACCCGGCAAAGCCGGAGATCCTGCTCTACGCCCGGCTTGATGGTCAGTGGACCCTCGTCGGTCTGAGTTACTCGTCACCGTTTTCGGGCGACGGCCCGCCGCCGGAGGGCTTCGCCGGACCGCTCGATGCCTGGCACTACCACACCAACCTCTGCTTCGGTGGCCAGCGCGTGCGATCAGCGGGGGCGACGGCGGAACAATGCCGGCAGGCCGGCGGCCGGTTCGTCCAGAACACCGGGTGGATGGCGCACCTGTGGCTCTACCTGGAGAGTCCCGAAGGACTCTTCGCCCATCAGAACAGCCTGCTCAAGGGAAGCGGCGCCGTGCTCACCCGTGCCGAGATCGAGAACATGCCGTAAGCGGTTGTTGCGAATGGAGGAACCGATGACAACCACGGTTGAGCCGCCACGAGAGGGTGTTTTGCTCCCAGGATTCCAGCTCCCTCGCAGCGGCGGCGGCTCCGTTCGCATCCGCGCCTTTCGCGGCCGGCGTGCCTTGGTGCTGATCTTCGTTCACGATGCATCCTGTGATGGCTGTCGATCCTATCTCAGCCGTGCCCTGGATGCCTACGCCGTCTATGGCGACGAGGACGCCGAAGTGATCGCGGTTGTCCCCGACCGTGCCGAGCACGTGGCGTCGCTCCAGCATGGTCTGGCGCTGCCGTTCCCCGTCGCGATCGACGGCGACGGCGCAGTTGCCCATCGCTACGGCCTCGTGGCCGGGTGCGACGCCGCCGTGATGGTGACCGACCGGTACGGCGAACCGCGCATCTGGCACGTCGCCGGCCCCGGACACGATTTCCCCGCCCACGACGCTCTCATCGCAGAGGTTCGCTACCTCGGACTGACCTGCTCCGGCGGCTGCTCGGTTCCCATCTGGAGCGACCCATAGCGCCCGGCACACCGGCGGCGGGTAGCCAACCACCAAGGCGCCAAGACACCAAAGCAAAATAAAGCTTCTGAGAGCTGCGTTGAATGGTGCACTCGCCCCTGGGAGCGCGGACATCCTGTCCGCATGGGTGTAAGATCACCGGCGGACAGGATGTCCGCGCTCCCAGGGGTGGCGATTCCCCTGATGTCTTGGCGACTGGATGGTTGAAGTTACCTGACGGCGCGATGGCCACGAGCCAGCGGCGGTGTGAGAACCTCGCGCAGGAACGTTGTGGGAGTGCGGCGCGGTCCGGCATCGGCGGCTGCCGTGGCAAAGCCGACCGCCAGCCGCAACGCCACGGTGCTCGAATATGGCGACCGCGCAACGCTGCGGATCAGAAGGCGTTCGAGCATCGAACCGGGCGGAATCGCCGAGAAGACGCTCATGCCGAACAGCAGCGGCAGCGAGAGCGGTTCCCGCGCCGCCGCGGGCGCGATCGTCACCGGACTGCCGGCGGTCGTCTGCAGCGCTCGATCGACCTGAACCGCGAGCCGCCGCGCACCCCGCAGCGCCCAGGTGATGCCCTGTCCGAAGGACGGATCTGATTGCACGGCTGCATCGCCGGCCGCCACCAGGCCGGGGACCAACGCCGAACGGACCATGTTTCGCAGGCCGCGCACCGATATCGGTTGTGTGACGATCCGGGCATTGTCAATCCGTTGGTCCAACTCGGGGAAGGTGCGCATCGTCGCGAGCATCCGCTCGGCTGCCTTGGGAGGTGTCCAGGCGTTGCCGGGCGCAACGACACCCGCCACCCGAAGACCGCTATCACAGGGCAGCAGTGATACCGAGCGGCCGTTTCGGTAGTACGCCTCCAGCGCCGGCCGCTCCTCGAATGGAATGCCCGCAATGTATGCGATCCAGGCGACGTGTCGGTTCGGTAGGGTGTGGGATCGGGTGTGAACCTGAGTGAGGAGCGGTGAGTGCCGTCCGTCGCAGGCGACGACCAGGCGGCATCGCACCGTCTGGTTCTCGCCGGACGGCGACCGCACGCGCAATCCGACGACCGATCCCCTTTCGACCAGCGGCGCCAGCGCCTCCCAGCCGATTCCGAGCGTCACGCCGGTCCGCTCGGCGGCGTGCAGCAGGATCGGGTCGAGTGACTCGCGGCGCAGGCTGACGCCGAACGGGACGGCGGCGCCGAGCCGCGGCAGCCGGGCCTCGATCCGCGTGCCCTCCATCGAGAGCCGCACGCCCCACCAGCGCTGTGCCCCGGCCGCGAGAATCGCGGGGAGGACGCCCAGATCGTCGAGCACCGGAACGGCGGCAGGCATGATCGCGTGGGTGCAGAGACGGGGACGCGGGATCGCCGCGCGGTCGAGGAGCACGACGCGATGGCCGGCGCGGCCGAGGTAGGCGCTGACCGCGCAACCGGCCGGCCCGGCGCCGACGACGACGACGTCAGCCTCGGCGGGAATGGTGTGCCGGCCGGGGTCGCTGGACCGCATGCGCGTCATCCTGCCATCCATTGGTACGATGACTTGGAGGCATCAGATGTTGTGAGGATCGTATGACCTTCTCGAAGTTCGTGGAACGCCACGCGGAAATCTGGCAACAGGCGATCCATCATCCATTTCTCGACGGCGTCCGCGACGGCAGCGTGCCCGTCGCGGCCTTCGATCGGTGGCTGTCACAGGACTACCGCTTCGTCCGGTCAGCGCTCGGGCCGCAGGCGCTGTTGCTCCTGTCGGCGCCGCGTGCCGACCAGGCGCTGCTGATCGGCGGACTCGCCGCGCTGGAAAGCGAGTTGACCTGGTTCGAGACGCATCTGCGGGCGCGCGGCCTCGACCTGGACGCGCCGCTGATGCCGGCCAACCGCGCCTACGGCGACTTTCTCGCCGTTGTCGCACGCGGTCCGTACGTCTGCGGCATCGTCGCCACGGCGGCGCTCGAGCGGGCCTATCTGGAAGCATGGACGTCCGCACGGCCCGGAGCGACGGCGTATCGGGAGTTCGTCGAACACTGGACGACGGACGAGTTTCGGTCGTATGTGGCGGCGCTGGAGCAGGCGGCCGATCGCGCACTGGCGGCACAGCCGGAGTTGATCAGCGAGGCAGAAGCGACCTTCCTGTGGGTGGCCCGCTATGAGCGCGAGTTCTGGCAGATGGCGTTTGGGTAGGAGGAGCTGCGAGACCAGTGGTGTCCTGGTGGTGCATCACCCACATCAGGCGACGACGGTAAAGGCACGAACGCGCAGCCGGTATCCGTGGTCCGGACATTCGGCGGCAAGATTGCGGCGGGCCAGGAGCATCTGACCGGCGACATCGGGATAGCCCGCGACCGCGGCCGCGTCATCTGATTCGCAGCGACGGGCAACGCTGGCAAGATACCGGCTGCCACAACCGGCACAGATCACACTCAGGCATTGCCAACCATCGGTTGCGGCAGCGGCACAGGCATATGATCCGCGCGAACCTTGAAGATAGAAATCGAGCGGGTTCCCGGCACTCACACGGCTACTCCGTAGCGGACTACTCGCGCATAGTCTAGGTCACATCGCAGTGCTGTTGCAAGAAACGATCAGAGCGTGACCTTCATGCATGGTAACTATTCCGATTTTATCGATTCCGGCGGCCCGCGGCTCGCCTGCCGTGTCTGGCCGGGGCCGGACAGTGCGATGCCGGTCGTGCTGCTCCATGGCCTCGCCCAGAGCAGCGCGGCGTGGCAGGTGGTTGCCACTCGATTGTCGCGGAGCCGCACGGTATTCGCCTGGGATGCCCGCGGACATGGCGGGAGCGATTGGGCGACGGACGCCGCCTACGCGGGGGACGCCCACTTCGCCGATGTCGCCCGCGCACTGGACGCGCTTGGCATCGAGCGCTGTATCCTCGTCGGTTTCTCCATGGGCGGCGGCGTCGCGATCCTCTGTGGTGGCGCGCTCCCCGATCGGGTGGCCCGCCTCGTCGTCGTCGATGCCTATCCCGACCCGATCATGTCGCCAGGCTCGCGTCAGATCGCGGAATTCATCGCCGCCTATCGGTCCGCCGAGCGCCGGCCGCCCTTTGACCCGGCGATCGCGCGGTCGATGGCGGAGCAATTGTCCGGCGACGACCCGCGCCGGCTCGATCTGTGGCCGTTCTGGGAGGCGGGCGAGCAGCCGGCGCTGCTGGTCCGCGGCGCCCGCAGCACCGTCTTGACCGAGGCGATGGCCGCCGAGATGGTGCGCCGCCGGCCTTCATCGCGTCTGACGACCATCCCACACGTCGCCCACCCGATCCTGGCGCAGCGCCCCGCCGAGCTCGCCGCTGCGATAGAATCGTTCACCGCGAACGATCAGCCGTTCGCGACAGAGGAGAACCTCGATGTTTGACGTGATTGTCGTGGGAGCGGGCTCGTCGGGAGCGGTGATTGCGACGCGGCTGAGCGAGGATGCCTCCCGCTCCGTCCTGTTGCTCGAAGCGGGTCCGGACTATCCCGACCCGGCCCTGATGCCGGCGGACCTGCACAACAGCTACCAGAACTCTACCTGGCGGCACGACTGGCGGTTTCGGGCGCATCACTCACCGTCGGGACGGCCCGTCGCCAAGCCGCGCGGCCGCGTCGTCGGCGGCTCCTCGGCGGTGAACACCGCGATCGCGCTGCGGGGCATCCCCGAGGACTACGACGGCTGGGCCGCGCTCGGCAACGACCAATGGTCGTGGGAGAAGGTGCTGCCAATTTTCATCGCGATCGAGCACGACCACGACTTCGACGGCGACCATCACGGCACCGCCGGCCCGATCCCGATCCGGCGCTATCAACCCGATGCGTTGGTGCCGTTCCAGGCCGCTTATATGCGGATGTGTGCAGCGCTTGGTTATCCCGTGAGACAGGACAACAACGATCCGGCAAGCACCGGCGCTGGTCCGCATCCGATGAACCGGGATGGCCGCCGTCGCGTCAGCGTCGCCGAGGCGTATCTGGCGCCGGCGCGCGGCCGGGAGAACCTGACGATCTGTGCCGACGTGCTGACCGTGCGGGTGCTGTTGCAGGGAGAGCGGGCGATCGGCGTCGAGGTCGAGCGTGACGATGGCGGCCGCGAGTCGCTGTTCGGACGGCAGATCGTGCTCAGTGCGGGGGCATATCAGTCGCCGGGCATCTTGATCCGCTCCGGCATCGGCCCCCGCGATGACCTCAGTGCCCTGGGCGTTGACCGGGTCGCCGATCTGCCGGTCGGGCGCTCGCTGTTCGATCATCCGATCGCCGGAGTCGTGCTGAAACCGCGTGATGGCGTGGCGAGTCTCGAACACCCCGTTGTCCAGAGCACCCTGCGCTACACGGCCGACGGCAGCGCTCAGCGCAACGACATGCAACTGATGCCCGTCTCCTTCCTCTCCTTGCGCGACGGACTGTATCTCTCGATCGGCGCCTGCCTCGAACAGACCAACAGCGTCGGGCGGCTGGTGGTCGAATCGACCAATCCACGGCTTCAGCCCAGGATCGAGTCGAATTTCCTTGCGGACGCAGAAGACCTCCGTCGTATGATTGGCGGCATTCGCCGTGGCATCGAATTCGCACGGCGGCCGGAACTGGCGCCACTCATCGCTGAAATCTCGCGGCCACGCGCCGAATACCTGGAGTCGGACGAAGCGCTCGGCGACTATCTGCGCCGGATTGCCAACTCTGGCTTCCACCCCTGCGGCACCGCGCGGATGGGGCCGGAGGGCGATCCGGGTGCGGTCGTCGATCAATTTGGACGGGTGCGTGGCGTCGAGGGCCTGATCGTCGCCGATGCCTCGATCATGCCGTCGGTGCCGCGGGCCAATACGAACCTTACTTCGATCATGATCGGCGAGCGGATCGGCGCCTGGTTGCGCGACGGTCGGATTGTGGCGCCACCGCCGTCCACCGTCCCGCGACCTGTGCCGCCGCGGCCCGCGCGACGCGCGACGCCGATCGAACGCTATCGCCGCGCCCGCGACCGGGGTGCGGACTTCCTCGAATCGCGGCAGGGTGCGGACGGGATGATCGGCGACGTCGCGAACGAGGGATTAGGAGGCTTCTACAAAGCCGCGTGGGCGCTGACCGCCGCCGGCCGTACAGATGCCGCCGCCCGACTGGCCGGCTGGGTACGACGGCACGGGATCACACCGGAGGGTGACTTTGCCGGAGCGTTCGAGCGCGGCCCGCTCGTCGCCGTCTACCCCTACGCCAACGCCTGGCTCGCCGCCGGGTTCCAGCGGCTCGGCGCCTTCGACCTCGCTCGTCCGGCGCTGCGCTTCCTGATGACGCTGCAAGATCCGGCGAGTGGCGGCATCGCCACAGACCGGAACGGTCCCGCCCATGGCGTGCGCCATGAGGTGATGTCGTCGTCGATGACCGGGATCGCCGCGCTGGCGGCCGGCGAGCAGACGCTCGCCGATGGCGTCGCCCGATTTCTGCGCCGGGTGCTCGATGCCCAACCGGAACCGGAGCGGATGCTCTGCCACGTCTACGTTCCCGACCATGGCGTGATCACCCAGTTCGCGCCGGAAGAGGCGGCAACGTATGCGATCTACGCCGACCGGCCACGACAGGCGTATTTCCAGTTCGGCATCGGCGCGGCGTTCTTCGCCCGCTACTATCTCGCCACCGGCGACCGCGCCGCGCTTGACGCCGCCGCTCGGTTCCTGTTGCCGGCGCACAACGCCTGCGACGCCATGTACGAGACGGCTCAGGTGGGCAAGGTCGCCTGGGGTGCGGCGCTGCTCGCCGGCTGCACGGATGACCCGCGCCACCGATCGCTGGCAGAACGCGCCGCCGACGCGCTCCTCGACCAGCAAAACCCGGATGGCTCCTGGGATAACACCGGCGGCTATCTCTCCGAGGCCATGCGCGACGAAGTCACGGCTGAGTTCGTTACCCTGCTGGACGAGGTCATACAAGGGCTCGCGTGGTAAGCGCTGCATCGTCACACCCTGGGAGCGCGGACATCCTGTCCGCATAGTGGCCCGACACCGATGCGGACAGGTGGACCGCGCTCCCAGGGCTGGAACTCAAATATTCATCGCCACGTAAGAGTCTTGAAAGAACTGGTGGATACCGTAGAGTCACCGGCCGCGGTTGGTGATGGCAACACGATCCCGGCTTCGGAGATTGCGCTGGGAGGCCGCGATGAACCGACAGATCATCACCCGTCCACCGTGGTTCGTCTCGATGCCCGCGATCGTGGCGGCGGCGATCATCCTCGCCGTCGCCGGCAACATCTTCGCGGGCGTCTACTTCGAGCGGACATCGCTCGATGACATCGATCCGTTCGCGGCGTTTGCAGCGGCGCCAGGACCTGCCGCACCGGATGTTCCCGCTCCCGTCGTACCATCGACCGCCGCCGTGGCTCCGCCGACGGCCACGAGTCCGGAGTCTGCCTCCCCGCCGGTCGTCGAAGCCCCAAGCGGGCCGATGCTCCTGAGCGAAGGGACGTTTGTGGACGGCGATCCGGGACACCAGGGTGAGGGGGCCGCCCGCCTGATCCGCGATGCGGACGGCTCGCACATCCTCCGCCTCGAAGACTTCTCCGTCACCAACGGCCCGGACCTCTTCGTCATTCTCAGCACCGACCCCGACGGCAGCCGAAGCTCGGCCGCTGCCGGCGACGCGCTCAATCTGGGGCGTCTTCGCGCCACGGACGGCAACATCAACTACGCCGTTCCCGACGGTACTGACCTCGCCAATGTCCGCAGTGTCATCATCTACTGTCGCGCGTTTCGCGTCGTCTTCGCCGTCGCGATGCTGGAGGCACGATGAACGAGTCAACCGTCGCCAACCCGAATCCGTTCACTCGACTGGCGCGGTCGCTGCCCGCGGGGTTCGGCGCCATCGCCGCGCTCGTCGCCCGCGCGGCCGGCGCGGCGCTGGCGATCGCGGTCGCCGTCGAACAGTCATATGACGGCACGCGCATCTTCGCCGCCACTATTGCCGCGCTCGTGCTGATCAGCTGTCTGCCGTTCCCGTCGCGGCTCCGCGGCCGGACGCCATGGCTCGGCGCCGCCCTGGTCTTCTTCGGCGGCGCGCTGCTCGCTCACTTCCCGGCCGGCATGCTGATGGTGTTCTGTGGCGCGCTGGCCGCGATCGGCACCGCGATCGACGAACAGCAACGCGGCCACTGGAGCCACGTCCTCACATTCTTCGCTGGGTTCGCCCTCACGATCGCGATTGCCGTCGCGACCATCCTCAGCATCGAGGGTTAGCGGTGCGTGTTCACCATCAAGGCGCCAGGATACCCGGCTGAATTGACCTTGGTACCGTGACGCCTTGGTCGTGTATGGGTGCGGTCAGCCTGCCGGCAGACACATCGTAAAAGTTGTGCCTTGGCCGAGCGTTGATTCGGCCGTGACATAGCCACCGTGCGCCTCGATGATGCCGCGCACGATCGCCAGTCCCAGGCCGGCGCCATCGTCGGAGCGGGGGCCGCGCTGGCGCGACCGTTCGGCGCGATAGAAGCGGTCCCAGATCCGGGGGAGGTCCACCGGGTCGATGCCGTCGCCGGAGTCGACGACGCTCAGCGCAAGCCAACCGTCGGACGGCGCAATCGCGATCTCCACCCGACCGCCGGCCCGCGTGTGCTCCAGCGCGTTACGCACGAGGTTGGCAATCGCCCGCTCGATTCGCGCGCCGTCAACGCGGATCTCGGCCGGTGTGCCGCGCACATCCAGTGTGAGGGTGATGCCATCGCGCCGGGCTGTCGCTTGCATCGCGTCGAACACCTCGGCGGCGATCTCTTGGAGGGCGACCGGCCGCGTGTTGAGACGCAGCGCTCCGGCATCGATCTGGGCCAACTCAAACAGGTCATCGATCATCCGGTTCAGCCGTTCGACCTCGCGCCGGATCGTGGCGTAGTATCGTTTCACCTCGGCCGGTTCTTCGATCACTTCGTCGTCCAGCGCTTCGACCATCGCCCGCACACTGGCGAGCGGCGTGCGCAGGTCGTGGGAGATGGCCGCCGTCAACTCGCGCCGCTCGCGGTCCAGCGCCGAACGCTGCTCCTCCGTCATCTCCAGGCGTTGGGCCAGTTCATTTACCTGTCGCGCGAGGCGGGCGACCTCATCGCCGCCGCCGACGTCTACCCGCGTTTCATAGCGTCCGTCCGCCAGCGCGGAGACGCTCTCGGCGACGACGCTGATCTGTCCGGCGATAGCTGAGGCGACGCGCAGACTGAAATAGACAGTGACGATGCCGCTGAAGAGCAACAGCACAATCAGCAGCGGCAGATCGTGCGCCGTGTTGAGGAACATCAGCCAGGCGATGATCACCACGTTGAGGAGAGCGACGGCGCTGCCGATCATCGCGCCGAGGAACGCCTTGGACTGGATGCTGAGGCCGGCGGCGCGGTCCGTCGCCCGCAGCGCCAGCCAGCCGAGGGTAATCGACACACTGCCGGCGAGGAGAAAGTACAGGGCGAGGCCGCGCAGGTCGCCGGCCGGGGGATTCATCAAAATTTGGGCGAAGGCCAGGCCGGCCAGGCTGGCGACCAGCAACGCCACCACCGCACCCGGCCAGGTCCGGGCCGGGCGCACGAGTGACAGGCGGGAGGTGAGGCTACGGTTCAAACTTGTATCCGACGCCCCAGACCGTTTTCAGGTGTTTTGGCCTGGAGGGGTCGGCCTCCAGCTTCGCCCGCAACCGGCGCATGTGGACCGTCACGGTGCTTGCATCGCCGGCGAACTCGTAATCCCACACGGAGTCCATCAACTGGTCACGGCTGAAGACTTGACCGGGATGTCGCGCCAGATGGTAGAGCAACGCGAACTCCCGCGCCGTCAGATTGACCGGGCCATGACGATCTTCGACCGTGTGCGTGCGTCCATTGATCCGCAGATCATCGAAGCGAAGGCCGTCCTCGTCGGCGACGACAGTCCGGCTGGAGCGCCGGAGGACGGCCTTCACTCGGGCGGCCAGCTCGCGCGGGCTGAACGGCTTCGTGACATAATCGTCGGCGCCAAGCCCGAGGCCGACGAGCTTATCGACCTCCTCACCGCGAGCCGTGAGCATGATGATCGGCGTCTGCGAGCGCGCCCGCACGCGACGGCAGATCTCGAGCCCGTCGATCCCCGGCAGCATCACGTCGAGCACGATCAGGTCCGGCTGGAACTGCTCGACCGCTTCGATCGCATCCTTCCCATCGTGGACGACGCGCACCGTGTGACCGTCGCGGCGGAGATAGCGTTCGACCACCTCCGCCACCATCACTTCGTCTTCCACCACGAGGACACGGTCGTCACTCATCGGTCTCCTACCCAGCCCGCCGGCGACAACCCGCCGGCTCTCATCTCACTGTAGATCGTGAATCTTTCAGAACCCTTACGCCGCATGCCAACTATGCTCTTTTTACGTGCGCATGTGAAGCGTGCGACGCACGAACGGACGCCCGCGGCACGCGGTCGTCGCGCTACGGTCGACTGGCAGTCGCGTCACCGATCTCCTCGCCCAGATCACGGTGCGCAGGGCGGCACGATCCCTAATGCAAACGCCCGGGAGCGGTGACTCCCGGGCGCGACGAGGGGGAGATCATTGCATATGACATCTCCTACGCCAGCATACGCCGCTCGTCCCAGGTTGGCGCCGCCCGTTCGCTCGAACGCACCATGCCCCCTCGTCCCGGTCCTGCCGGCCGGGGTGCCCGGGCAACCGACACGCCCTTTGGCCCCACCTATCCCGGCCTTCCGGTCGCTGCGACCTCCAGCCCCGGACCTGCATACTCAGGATGCATATGACACCGGCACTGACCGGTTAGCATACGAGGAGTATCCCGCCATGACCCGCACGATCGCCCTGTTCGCCGTCGCCCTGGCCGCCCTCACCGCCGTGGGCTTTGGCCTCACTCCCCGCGGTGCCAGCGCCGCCCCCGGCCTCGCCGCCTACGCCGGTGGTCCCTACGCCGGTTGGGTCGGCAGCGCCATCCAGTTTGACGGCACCGCCTCCGCCGGCACCGGCCTCTCCTATTTCTGGACCTTTGGTGACGGCACCAGCGCGACCGGCGCCCGCCCGGTCAAGACCTACGCTGCGTCGAACGTCTACACGGTCACGCTGACCGTCACCGATTACACCGGTGCCCAGTCGGTCGCGGCCACCACCGCCACGATCGGCGGCGCGCGGGCGGTCGTTCCAGCCGGTTGCTTCGTCAACGGCTTTGGTAACGTGGTGTGTGGCACGACGTTGAGCACGAACATCGCGGGGTGCTACGCTACGGTTGCTGGCTGGGTCTGCCCCGGCTTCGTCCCCGGGCAGGTCGTCTCCCCACAACTGCTCGCCACCGCATCCGTCTTCCATCCCAACGTCTGCCGCACCCCCAACTACGTCCTCACCCCCGTCTGCCTCGACCTGCGGTAGCGGCGGCCAACGACTGCGGTCCCGAACGAACGGCGTCGGTGCTTGAAGCCGACGCCGTTTCTGCTGCTCCGGCGCACTATGCGCGGGACTGGCTCACACCCGCCACCGGCCGGCAGCACGGACAGCGCAACCGCCACCCGCGCCGCTGCCAGCGCGTCTCAATGGGTTGATAGTTGCCGCAGCGTACGCGACCGTTTCGCCGCGCGCGGCGGTCCCGAGGAACCACGGCCCAAGGCACATGATTGCTGGGCGATCTGGCTGCGGTTGTAGACCCGGCCCGGCCAAATGCCTGGAGCGGGCAGCCGACGCCTCACGCCCTTAGCAGCGCACGGCGCCGGCGCAGTTGTTCGGTCGGTTGCCCGCGACGAGCGTCGCCGACCGGTTCACGGTCGCCCCCGCCTCGGCGAAGATGCCGCCACCGCCTGGGGTGGTGGTCGCGGTGTTCTGGCTCACGACCGTGGTGCGAATCGTCGTCGTGGTCCCCGGTCGGAGGTAGAGACCGCCGCCCCGCTCCGCCCGGTTGCCGGTGAGGATCGTGTTCGTCAGCGTCGCCGTCGCAAAGAACTGCGGCGGGTCGGTGTCGGTTTCCGAGTTGCCCTGGTTGATGCCACCACCGCCGAAGCGGGCGGTCACCGCGACGTTGTCGCGCACCACGACGTTGGTCAGGGTCATCGTGCCGAAGTTGAGAATGCCGCCGCCGCTGCCCGTTTCCACGACATTGCGACTGACCTCGCTGTTGGTTGCCTCCAGGATGGCACCGACGTCGTTGACGATGCCGCTACCGGCCCCGATCGCGCGATTGTCGGTGACCGCCACGTGCAAGAGCCGCAGGGTGCCCATGTTGTGGATCCCAGCGCCGGCCTGCGAGTGGCCGTTGCGCAGGGTGAGCCCCTCGAGCGTGACGGTGGTCCCGGGCGAGACGAACAGCACGCGGGTGGCGCCAGCGCTGCCATCGACGATCACACTACCAGGCAGCGATGTGGCCGGCAGACCGGGCAACATCGGCAGGCTCGGCAGACCGGAGACCGACGGGAGCGCGGGACGCAAACCCACGCCGAGCCCCGCCTGCAAGCGCAGGTGGGTCGCTGTGCCGGTGCCGGGGATGGCGAGGTTCTCGCGGTAGGTGCCGGGGGTGATCGTGATCATGTCACCGGTCTGGGCGGCGTCGATCGCCGCCTGGATACTGGTGAACGCGCAGCCGCGCGGGCAGACGGTGTGCGTCGCGGCGTGGGCGTGGGGCGGGGCAAGGGGTGCCAAGAGCGGTGAGGGCGACGAGCAGGAGGGCGAGCAGCGACAGCCGCAGGCGCATCGCGGGGCTCCTTCAGCAACACGGGGGCCATGACACAGGGGCTGCGCCCGAGCATACCAGACCGCATCCCCGGTTGCTGCTGCGCCATGCGCGCGGGATCGGAAGCACCGGAGCAAGAGATCGCGGTCGGCCGAGGAGCGGCTGCTCGCGCGCTGGGCGCGATGGGGCGGGGCATGAGTGCGGCATCGCACACCGGCTCCGCTTATCGCGCTGAACCGGGGCAATGACCGAAGCGGCGCCACCGCGCTCGTGGCGGTCATCACTGTGTCGTCGATCGGCCCGACGCCCACCACACCGCCCGATCCCGCCGTCGCGACGCTCCGTCACGACGCGACGCAACTCCGCCGACATGTGACGATCCTCCGCCGGCAGGCGCAGACCCTCATGTACGATGCCTTCGCCGTCTGTGCCGAAGCACAAGGGTTGGACGACGAGGTGTCCGACCGCGCGCGACCAGCAGTGATGGAGAGCGAACCTGGTTGCGCAACGGTGGCGGCGCGGGCGTCGAACGCGCTGATGGTCGGCGCTCGTGCCGGGGCGTGCGGCCTACCCAGCGCCGGACCCATCCGGTTTGGTCCGGCAGCCTGCCGGACCGTCTGGCATACTAGGACGCACCATGGTTTCGTCGCGAGCGCGGGTGATGACGTCGCTCTGGGTTCTGCTGGTCGCGTACGTCGGCTGCGGGCTGCTCTGCATCGCGATCGCGCTGCCGCTGGTGCAGCGGCGGATTCCGCCGAACGCCTGGTACGGCTTTCGCGTCGAGCGAACGCTGCAGGACCCCGCCGTCTGGTATCCGGCGAACGCCTACACCGGCCGGTTGCTGATCGGCGTCGGGGTCGGCGTGATCCTGGTCGCGATCGTCGCCGCCCTGGTCCTGGCGCAACGCCAGCCGGCGAACGCAAGCCTCTATGTCGCCATCTGCACGATGACGTTGCTCGGCGGGCTGCTCGCCGCGCTCCTCCTCGGATTCCGCTATCTCGATTCGCTGCCGTGACCGCGGCAGGACAGCGCCCCGCGATGCGCCGCCGGCGCCTTTGGTTGGATCTGCGCCTTCCTTCGTCAGAATCGGCTCCGGGGCAGCAATCGGCATGGTCGAGTTGGAGAGACAATTCAACTCTGACCGGTGCGCCTCGGCACAGACTACATAACCCTGCCGCGGCTTTGTTAGGAAAGTCCCACGGCGAACGCTTCTCAGACAAACGAGTCGGCGAGGGTCGCGGTGGTATCGGAATCGTAGTTCGCTGTCCCCCTGACCCTACAAACGGCGCTCCATACGATCGTAGACTTCGCGTCGGTGCGCCACGATCACAACCGTGACGGCCCGCGCGGTGTCATCCACGCTATAGACCACACGATAGTCGCCTACCCGAACGCGATAATAGCCAGCGCGACCTCGAATCGGCTTGACACCGGACGGTCGAGGATCGCCAGCGAGTGCTTCCATTCGATCAAGGACCCGCGCCTGCATCTGGCGAGAGGCGATCGAGATCCTTGTCGACCGCCGGGATTGCTTCAATGCTGTAGCCCGGCGGCACGGGCTACAGCCCTCGTTTGGCTCGAAGTTCCGCGAGTGATAGACGGGTGTGATTGCTCGGATCAGCTAGGCGGCGATCGATTTCCCGTGCGTCGAGGTAGTCCTCGATCGCTTCCTGCTCGCCGGAGATCGTCACATGATCGTCGCGGATAACGACCTCCGCAGATGCTTCACCTTCATCCGGTTTATCGAGTTGATCCCGATCCTGATCGGCCACACGCACCCCCAATCCCCACCGGCGAGCTGATTATCAGCCAGCCCTCGCGGTCGGTCACGCGATCACCGTATGTCACTACAGGTCGAGGGGAAACTGAATCAAGCGCTTGACTCAGATCAGCCCACCGGGATGAGGAAGCGAAAAACCCGGGAGGTCAACACCTATTCTACTCCTTCTACAGCGGTTGCAACCCCTCCAGTTCACCGACCTTCGATGTACCAAGGTGGGAACGAGTCATCCCACGAGCAAGACGCCGGCGTCGCCCCACCGGCGCCGGGGTTTGGCGTCGCTCGACCCGTCCGGCGGCTACCGCGCCAGGATCACATTGCAATCGAGGATCACGTGGTGCCCCCACTGGCGCGTGAACGCGTCGGAGAAGTTTCGGTGAACCCTGGCACTCCCGCCTTTCGTCGTGACGACCCTCCGCGCGTATCGTACCCGCCAGCTTGAGGAGCGCCTGGTTGCTGGCCCCGTGTGGCACGACTACGACCTTCTCTTCCCGGCAAGCATTGGCGAACCGATGCACCCGACGGCGGTCAATGTCCTCTTCCGGCGCCGGCTCAAGCGCATCAACGCGACCGCCGCCCGCGATGGGCGGGAGCCCTTGCCCCCATCCCCTTCCATGGCCTCAGACACAGCATGGCGACGATGCTCCTTGCCCAAGGGCTGACGCTCGGGGAGATCCAGAAGGTTCTTGGTCACGCCTAGTGGACGGGTTCTGAATCTACATCACACCCCAGCCTGAACAAACATCCCCTCTGTTCATAAACTCGTAAGAATTGTTACGGCGACTTCATTGCAACCCCGTAGCGTGGGACGCGATGAAGGAGCATGGTATGACGTTCAGTGCCGCGACCGAGGTGGCTGATGACCGCGAGTCCGTGCCGGAATGCCCGGCGATCGCGCCTCGGCTGTGGGTCTATACCAACTTCGACTGCAACCTGCAATGTAGCTACTGCGTGGCGATGTCCGGACCGCGGGTCGAACGGCGGGGGCTGGCGATGCACGCCTTTCGCCGGCTTGTCGACGAGGCGGCGGCATGGGGGATTCGGGAGTTGTTCATCACCGGCGGCGAGCCGTTCCTCCTTCCCGATATCGAAGACCGCATCCGCTATGCTGCCGGACGGCTCCCGACAACCGTGCTCACCAACGCCACGACCTTCCACGGACGGCGGCTCGACGTGCTCGAGCGTCTCACCGAGATCGACGTGTGCTTTCAGGTGAGCCTCGACGGTGCCGACGCCGCGACGCACGACCGCTACCGCGGTGCCGGCACCTGGGCGAAAACCCTCGACGGGATCGCGACCTTGCAACGGTTGGGCCTGCGGGTCGTCATTGGCAGCACGGAGACGCTGGAGAACCACGATCGGCTCGAAGACCTCCGCGCGTTCGTCGCATCGCTCGGCATTCCCGTGCGCGACCACTTCATCCGGCCTCTGGCCCGGCGTGGCTATTCTCAGGAGGGAATCGAGATTCAGGCGCAGGATCTCGAGCCGGAGGCGACCGTGAGTGTGGACGGTGTCTACTGGCATCCGCTCGCGTGCGAAGACGATCTGCTCGTCAGCCGCCGCATCTTTCCGTTCGCGGATGCGATGACCACGCTACACGAGATGTTTCACGCACTGATCGCGGACGGAGCGCTGCCGCAGCGATTCCGCTGAGGGTAGCGACGGCGGCCTCCGTGTGGGGCCGGCAAAGATCCGTCAATGAACGATCACGTCGAAATCTGATGAAGGAGCCGTTCGGCGGCTGGGGGTTCTCATGACACTACGCGCCTACATCCTGATCGAGGCCGATCAAACCCGCGTTGCGGAGATCAAGGAAACCCTGCCGGAGATCGAACTGGAGGGTTCGCGGGTCGTCGCCTGCGATGTCGTCACCGGGCCATACGACCTGATCGCAACGGTGGAGAGCACCGACGTGGCCCAGTTGGGCCGTTGAGTGAGTGAGGGAATTGCGGCCGCCGGTGGCGTCCGTCGAACCCTGACCTGCCTGGTGCTGGAGGTCTAGCACGATGATGACCGACCGTCCCGCACCGGCAAACGCCTTGAACCCGCGTGACATTGTTGGGTCGGGCTGGCACTGGACCATGTTCAAGCTCGGCATGGCGATCGTCCGTGTTGGATTCGGCCTCGTCTTCCTCACCAACGGGCTGGCGAAACTGCCCGGATTCGAGAACACGATCCCGCCGTTCCAGGGCTTCCTGATCGACCGCACCGGCGCCCGCAGCATTCTCGCGTCGGATACGGGCGGACACCCCGTTGGTATCTATCGCGATCTGATCGATGACGTGATCTTGGCGAACTGGGGTTTCTGGGGTCCGTTGCTCACGGCGACCGAGCTGTTCATCGGGGTCACGCTGATCCTCGGCGTGCTCACGCCGATCGGCGCGCTCGTCGCCACCGGGTTCGCGCTGCACCTCAACTTTGCCAACATCCACCGCGACGACAAGTGGCTCTGGGAATACGCGATCGAATGGCTGCCGTTGTTGGGCCTCGCGCTGATGCGTGCCGGCCGCTTCTGGGGTCTGGACGTCTGGCTCGCGCGGAGGTTTTCGCAGTGGCCGATTACCTGACAGCGCCCGCGCGCGGCCGGATTGCCGGCGATCGTCCTGACGCGACGCCTCGACCTGGGGCGAGCCACGCCCATCTCTCCAGCACGCTCGTCACGATGCAGCTTGGCCTGGCGCTGGCCGTGCTGCTTGGTTTGATGTTCTTCTCCGGCGGCCTGTTCTACCTCTATCACTTCAACTACAACATCGGCCCGTACTTCACGGTGACGCGGGTGATCCACTTCTACGTGGGCCTGGCCTCGATCCCGTTCTTGGCGGCCAAGTACGCCTCTACCGGGTATCGGTTCGCCGGCTACTACCTCCGACTACCTCGGTTCACGCGGGCGAGTCCGCCGCGGCTTGTCCCGCGGATCACGTCGCCGCTGCTGGCGTTGGACTTCTTCGTCCTTTATTTCAGCGGCCTCTACATGCTCTTTCACTCCTACTACACCGTCACGAATATCCCGCCGCTGGAGTTCAAGCCGGTGCAGGTGCATCTCTGGGCGGCGATCGTCGCCGTGCCGTTGCTGGCGGTCCACCTCGGCTGGCACCTGCTTGAAACGATCCGGGGGTTGCGCGATCAGCGGCGTTCGCTGCCGGCCGAGTCTCCTCAAGCAACGGCGCGGCAGGCGCTGACCAGACGTGCGTTCATGGGAACGGTATTGCTTGGCGGCATCGGTGTGTCTCTTGCATTTCAGAACACACGTCTCGCCAACGCCGAGGTTCGTGGCCTCTTCATTGGCCGGATTCCGGCGGAGGAGCGCGGCGGTCCCGGCGATTTCCCGGTCGAGTGGCTGTTTGGCAAGGAAGACGTAGACACCGCGGCCTGGCGGCTGATGGTCGAGGGCGCGGTCAGCCGGCCGTTGGTCCTGACCTATGACGAGCTCCTGGCGCTGCCGGCGGTGACGAAACGCATCCGGCTGAGTTGCGTCAGCGGTTGGACCGCCAACGCCACCTGGACCGGCGTCCGCCTCCGGGATGTGCTGGCGCTGGCGATTGCCGACCCGGCGAGTCGCGCGATCAACTTCCACAGCGTCAGCGGCTACGCCTTCACCTGGCATGCAAACCGGCTCGGCGACGACGCGATCCTCGCGACGCACGTCAACGGTGCACCGCTCTCGACGAACCATGGATTTCCGGTCCGGCTGATCGTTCCCGGCTATCCGGGTCAGAACATGGTCAAGCAACTCGACCGCATCACCGTCCGGTTGGAGCCGGAGCAATTTGACCCGGACTTCAAGCTGATCTGATGTCACGGGCTGACGTGCGGGAGATGGACCAACCGCGATGACCAGAACCAGGGACGAACGCAATCGGAGTGGAACAGCGACAGGCATGATGGCCGGCGCGGCCGTCGCCGCCGCCGGCCTTCTCGCCGTGGCGATCATCCTTGGCCGCGAGCCGGGGAGCGCGCTGAAGGCGATCGTTGCCGTGTGGCTCGCCGCGCTGCCGGTGCTCGGGTTGGGCGCGCTGGTCGGTTGGCTGCTGGAAGCCATGATCGGGGCGACAGCGCGAGGGCGCGCGGACGGAGGTCGGAGGCGCTGAGATGAAAAGCCTGGAAGACGCGCGCCGTGTCCCGCCGGCTTTCGGCGTGCGACTCGAACGATCGATCAACGCGGTCGAGGAGCGCGCTGCCGCCGGGTTGATTCGTTCGATCCTGCTCGGCGTCGGACTGGGCTTCGGGTCGGTTGTCGGCGGCATCGGCGCGTTTCTGCTGGTGTGGTTTGTGCTTGTGGAAGTGCTGCACTAGGGGCCATGGGCATACGAGTGGTTGGAGTCGTGCAGATGCAACGTCGGGCGGAGAACGCACTGGTGTTCATGGTGAAGTGGCCGGAACCGGGCCGGGCGAAGACGCGGCTCAGTCCGCCGCTGTCCCCGGCCGCGGCGGCGAATCTGGCGCGTGCCTTCCTGCTCGATACCCTCGCCGAGGCCGCACGCGCGGACGCCGACCGCTGGCTCGCCTTCGCACCGGCGGCGGCGGCATCGTCATTTCGATCGCTTGTCGGTCGCGGCATTGGGCTGATCGAAGCCGAAACCGCCGATCTCGGCGGTGCGCTCGACCGGGCACAGCGTGCGGCGCTGGCGACAGGATACCGGCGTGTCGCGCTGATCGCGGCGGACCTGCCACACCTGGACGCCGGCCGCTATGCCGACGCCTTCGCGGCGTTGTCGCGGGCCGATGTCGCCGTCGGCCCCAGTTCGGACGGCGGCTACTACCTGCTCGCCGCGGAGCAGCCGACGCCGTCGCTGTTCGAAGGCGTGACCTGGGGCACCGCGTCGGTCTATCAGGAAACGTTGCAGCGCGCCGGCGAATCGAGTCTGTCGATCGCGGAGATTGCTACCTGTGACGACGTCGATATCGCGCCTGACCTTGTCTGGCTGTTTGATGCATTGTGCCGCCGGCCGGGCGCCGGTCACACGTTGGCGCTGCTGGCGCAGTGCCCGGTGCTCCAGGAAGGGGTCGCCGCCGACTAGACCGCATGAGAGGAGCCGAGCAAGATGCTGACCGAGTCCACCGGGCCACACACGCGGCGTGGGATCTCCGACCGAACCGAGCTGGCGCCGCCGCCGGCGGAGATCTACCTCGAGGTGACCAACCGCTGTAACCTGCGATGCCGCACCTGTCCTCAGTTCTTCGGTATGGCTGAGCGCTTCCACGACCTGACCTGGGAGCGATTTCTGACGATCACCGACCAGCTTCCGCTCATCCGTCGCGCCGTGCTCCACGGGATCGGCGAGCCGCTGCTCAACCCGGACCTGGGCCGGATGATCCGCCACCTCAAGCAGCGCGGCGCCTACGTCCTCTTCAACAGCAACGGCCTGCTGCTCCGCGGCCGCAAGGCCGACGACCTTGCCGGAAGCGGTCTTGACGAGCTGCGTGTCTCGATCGACGGCGGCACGCCGGCGACCTACCAGACGGTCCGCGGCGTCAATGGCTTTGACCGCATCCTCACCAACCTGCGCCGGTTCGAGCACCGCAAGCGGACCCTCGGCGTGGAGCATCCGCGCGTCTCGCTCTGGATGACGGCAACCAAGACGACGGTGGGTGACCTGCCTCAGTTGGTCCGCATCGCCGCCGCCCATGAGGTGCGTGAGGTCTACTTGCAGCGGCTCGTCTACTCCGAGCGCGGCATCGCGACCGAGGAGCAGGCATTGTGGGGTCGCGCATCCGAGATCGAGCGCGCCGCCGTCGTCGAGGCGCAAAGGTTGGCGGCTGCATTGGGTGTGACGCTGCGCGGCTCCGGCGAGCTTGGGCCGGAGGAACTGGTCGATCAGCCCCACACGGATGCCGCACCCTGGCGCGGTTGCTATCGTCCGTGGCGCCTGATCTATGTGACGGCGAACGGCAGCGTCCTGCCCTGCTGCATCGCGCCCTTCACCAGTGCACCGTACCGCGACATCACCCTTGGCGACCTCAATCATCAGACGGTGACAGAGGTCTGGGAGGGCGGCCGCTATCGAAACTGGCGGCGGGCGATGCTCGATGGCGAGCCGCCGGCAGCGTGCGCCGGGTGTGGGGTGGCATGGAGCCTCTGATGCGCGTCGCCGTCCATGACGCTACCGTCCGTGCGCCCGCCGAACCTCGGACGGACAGCACACCTGCTCGTGGGGATGTCCGGACCTGGCATCTGTCCCTGCTGCTCGGAATGGTCGCGCTTGCCTGGGTGGTGTTTGCCTGGGCGCTGGTCGCGCAACATCGCGCCCACAACTCCAACGCCTTTGACCTGGGCTTCTTTGACCAGATCATCTGGAACACGTCGCAGGGACGATGGTTTCAGACCAGCTTCGTCGACTACAACTTCCTCGGCCAGCACATGCAACCCGTGCTGCTGCTCTTTGCCGGCCTCTACCGCATCCGTCCCGCCGTCGAGATCCTGTTGCTTGTCCAGGCGGCCGTGGTCGCAGGGGCAGCGGTGCCCCTGTATATCGCCGCGCGACGTCTGCTCGCGACGGCGTCGGCGGCGCTGCTGGTGGCGGGCGCATATCTGATCGCGCCGCATCTGCATGGCGCGGTCTTGTTTGACTTCCACCCGGAGTTGATGGGCGCTGCCGGAATCTTCGGCTCGCTGGCGCTGCTCGCCGTTGGGCGTCCTAGCTGGGCGATGGCCGCGTTCGTCACGGTCTTTCTGCTCAAGGAAGATGCGGCGCTGGCAGGGGCCGGCTTCTCCGTCGTCGTCTGGATCTTAGGTTATCGCCGCACCGCGGTCGCGCTGTGTGCTGCTTCACTCCTCTATCTGACGCTGACCGCCGGTGTGATCATGCCCGCGCTGCGCGATCGTCCCGGTGACCTGCAGGAGCGATACGGCTACCTGGGGGCGGACAACCGTACGGCCGTCACGACCGTGCTGCGCCACCCCGATCGCGTCGCGGAGCATCTGGGTGGCAGGCCACAGCGTCAGGCGCTGAGCTACCTCCTCGCGACCACCGCGTTGCTTCCCCTGGTGACACCGGCGGCGCTGGCCGCCGCCCCGCTGCTCGCCGCCAACCTGCTCTCCACTCACCCGGCGCAGCACGACCTCACCCTGCACTATCCCGCGCTGTCGCACGCACTGGTCTTCGTCGCCGCCCTGCTCGGCATTCGCGGTCTTGCACGGTCTCGGCGTGCGACCGGCCGGCTCTCTCGATTGCCGGCCGGCACGGTCACGACGGCGCTTGCCGGACTGCTGTTCGCTACCTCGGCGATCACCTGGGCGTTCGGCAGCCCGCTTGGCCTTCGTATGTTCGACGCGGATCGGTATCGACAGACCGCGCACGACCAGGCCGTCGAACGGGTAATCGCGGCGGTGCCGCCTGATGCCGCGGTCAGCGCGCAGAGCGGCCTGCTGCCGCACCTCTCGCAACGGCGCGATATTTGGGAGTTCCCACGCCTGGAGCGTGCCGAGTACGTGATCATCGATCGCACCGCCTGGCGGACGTCGCAGTCGGACGCTGCGGGTTTCGAGCGAACGTTCCATTCATTGCCGGCGTTCGGGTACTGTCCTGTGCTGACCGACGACGGCGTCACCCTCTACCGAAGGAGTCGTTCATGCGCGTCGCCATTGTGATCCCCGTCTGGAACGAAGCCGCGGCGATCGGCCGCGTCCTCTCCGAGATCCCGTCCGGTATCGCCGACGAGGTGTTCGTCGTGGATGGGGGCAGTACCGACGGCACGCAGGACGTTGCCCGCGCGATGGGTGCGACGGTCATTCCTCAGCAGGGCCGGGGCTACGGCGCCGCCTGCCTCACCGGCGCTCGTGCCGCGACGGCCGAGGTGCTTGTCTACATCGACGGTGATTACAGCGACCCGCCGGGGCTGATCCCCAGGGTGCTCAGACCGATCCGCGACGGCCGCGCCGACCTCGTGCTCGGCTCGCGCACGCGCGGCCGGATGGCGCCCGGCGCGCTGCCGCTCCATGCCCGCCTCGGCAATCAGATTGCCGTCGCGCTGCTTCGCCTGCTCTACGGCCTACCGGTGACCGACCTACCCTCATTCAAGGCGATCGGCCGCGTGCACCTGCTCTCGCTCGGCATCCGCGACCTGCACTACGGCTGGACTGCCGAGATGATCGCCCACGCCGCCCGTCGTGGCCTGCGGGTCCGCGAAGTGCCGATCGACTACCGCGTCCGCATCGGCGAGAGCAAGGTCAGCGGCACGCTCAAAGGCAGCATCAAAGCGGGCTATGCGATCCCGCGGGCCGTACTTGGGGTGCGTTTTCGTCCCCCTCCCCCGGCCCCTCTCCGCGCGTCAGCGGGGGGAGGGGCCGGGGGAGGGGTCACCCCGTCACCGCTTCCATCGCCTCACGCAACGAATCGGCGGCGATAATCTGGAGCCGGGTCGAAGGCTTGCCCCGGCGCAGAGCAGTGCGGGGGATTAGGGCGCTCCGGAAGCCAAGCTTTTCCGCTTCGGCCAGCCGCTGATCGAGGTGGCTGATCGAACGCAGTTCACCGGAGAGCCCGATCTCGCCGAGGGCGATCATGTCGCCCGGGAGCGGTTCGTCGCGGTAGCTCGATGCGATCGCCAGGGCGACGCCGAGGTCGGCGGCAGGTTCGCTGACCTTGAGGCCGCCGACGACGTTCACGATCAGATCCTGATCGCTCAGCCGGATGCCCGCCCGCTTGGTCAGGACGGCGGCGATCAAGAGCAACCGGGTGAACTCGATGCCGCTCGACGTCCGCCGCGGCGTGGGGATCGCTGAAGGCGAGGCGAGCGCCTGGATCTCGACGAGCACCGGCCGGCTGCCCTCGACGGTGGGCACGATCACCGAGCCGATCGCCCCCTGCTCCCGCTCGGCGAGAAAGACCTCTGAGGGGTTCTCGACGCAGGCGAGGCCGCTGCCGAGCATCTCGAAGACGCCCACTTCGGAGACTGCGCCGAAGCGGTTCTTGACACCGCGCAGCAGCCGGTAGCTGCTGAACCGTTCGCCCTCCAGATAGAGCACGACATCGACGATGTGCTCCAACAGCCGGGGACCGGCGATCTCCCCCTCCTTGGTGACATGGCCGATGACGAAGACCGGCGTCGCCGAGCGCTTCGCCCACTGCATCAGGCGCATCGTGCACTCGCGCAGTTGGGCGACGCTTCCCGGCGCGTTCTGCAACTCCGGCGCGAAGACGGTTTGAATCGAGTCGATCACCAGCAGGTCCGGCTGGATGCGGTCGGCGGCGTTGAGGGCGTCGGTAAGGTTTGTCTCCGTCAGCAGAAAGACCTGCTCTCCGGTGATACCGAGCCGGCGCGAGCGCAGCTTGATCTGATGCGCCGATTCCTCGCCCGAGACGTAGAGCACCGACCGCTCGCCGGTCGCGACCTTCGCCGCCGCTTGCATGACGACCGTGCTTTTGCCCACACCGGGGTCGCCGCCGATCAGGATCAGCGAGCCGGGCACGATGCCGCCGCCGAGGACGCGGTCGAACTCCGAGATGCCGACCTCGACGCGCGGGTATTCCTCGCCGGAGAGATCGGACATGCGGATCGGCGGCGGGGCGGCGGCGTTGCTCGCCGGCCGGGCGCGGCCCATCGCCGGCGTCGCCGGACTGGTCGTGCGCTCGACGAAAGTGTTCCAGGCGTTGCACTCGGGGCAGCGGCCGGCCCACCTGGCGCTCTCCTGGCCACATTCGCTACACGTATAGACCGTCCGAACTTTCGCCGCGCTTGCCATCACTCACCTACGCACACATGTTCTATGTCAGTATACCGCACCGCACATCACTGCACGCGCATCATACGTGCGCCCGCTACACCACGACGATGGCCACGGTCGGATTCTGCCCGAGCATCGCCCATCGCCTGAGTGCTGGATCAAACTGGGTCCTCACCCTGGGAGCGCGGACATCCGGTCCGCATGTGGGTCGAACGACCGGCGGACCGGATGTCCGCGCTCCCAGGACGTCGCGCTGCACCGGGCCGGGGCCGCGTGGCCCACCGGGCCCGCCAGCGCCGGACCTGTCATGCTGTTCGAAGCAAGCTACCTCCAATGAGATCCCTCGTCCCTCCGCTCCACAGAATGACAAAGAAGCATCGCATCATACGTACCGCTGCCTGCCCCAGGCCCGAAGACATTCCACCCTCGCGACTTTCCATGCGTGACGCGCTGTTGCTTGGCGCCGTCCAGGGATTGACTGAATTCCTCCCCGTGTCATCGTCCGCCCATCTCGTCCTCGCCCGCCGTCTGCTCGGGATCGACTCAATGCCACGTGCCTTCGATGTCGCCCTCCATGCCGGCACCGCCGCCGCGTTGCTGGCCGAGAGCGGCCGCAGTCTGCTGCCCGCCGCCCGGTCGATCGGCGAGGATATGGTGCGACACGGCACACGCTTGGACCGCTATCGTCCGGCATCGCTCCTGGCGCTCCGCTTGGGACTCGCGACGATCCCCGCCGTCGCCGCCGGCATGGTCTATCACGCGGACCTGGAGGCATGGGCGAAGCATCCGCGACGGATCGTGATGGCACTGGCGATGGGGTCGCTGCCGATCGCTCTGGCCGAGGCGTTTGCCGCTCGCGGACAGCCGCACCGGCCGGAAGCAGTCCCGGCCGGCGCCGCGCTGCTGATGGGGATCGCACAGGTGGCGGCGCTGGCGCCGGGGATCTCTCGTTCGGGGGCGACCGTCGCCGCCGGCATGTTCGCCGGATTGGACCGTGACAGCGCCACCCGCTTCTCATTCCTCCTCGCGGTACCCGTCACCGTCGCGGCGACGGCACGCAGCGTCCCCGCGATCAAATCGGTCGTGAATGAGCACGGCGCCATCCCGCTCGCCGCCGCGATCGGATCGGCGCTGCTCGCCGGTCTGGCCGGACTCGAGGTAATGAAACGCGTCACCCACGCCAGGGGACTCCTGCCCTTCGCGCTCTACCGCTTGGCCGTCGCCGGACTCTGGCAGCCAGCCGCCTCCCGCGACCGGCGCCAAGCGCCTACACGATCTCGCCGGGATCGATCCGCGCCTCGGTGAGGACCGCGCCGGCATGGACGCGCGCGCCGTCGCCGAGCACGCAGCGCTCCAGGACCACTCCTTCGTCGACCGTGCAGCCGCGCGCCAGCACCGACGACCGGATTACAACGTCGTTGCCGATGCGACAGTCCTCCCAGAGGACACTGCCGGCGATCTGCGCCCGATCCCCGATCACCCCGCGCGCGCCGATCGTCACCGGACCGGACAGCACGCCCGAATCGCCGATGGTCACACCGGCGCCCAGCACGACCGCCCCGTCGAGCCGCGTCCCCTCGCCGGCCTGCGGCGGCTTGCCCTCGCCACCCGGCTCACCGCCCGCCGCCTGAAGCATCAGGCCCGGCCATCCCGGCCGCTCGACAATCGCCAGCGCCCCGGCGGCCTGTCCGTTGAGCAGCGCCGCTTGCAGCAGCAGATACCGCTCCGGCGTACCGGCGTCGATCCAGTAGGCGGTCTCGCTCGCGTAGCCATGCAGCCGCCGTTCCTGCGCCAGCGCGGGAAAGAGATCCTGCTCGACCATCGTGAACCGTGCTGCCGCAATCCGCGCCAGGACCGACGGTTCGAACAGCCAGACACCCGCGTTGATCAGGTCTGATGGCGCCTCCTCGCGGCGTGGTTTCTCGACGAACCGTTCGATCCAACCGCCGGCATCGACCGCACACACGCCATAGGATGACGGATCGTCGACGCGCGCGAGGAAGATCGACGCCTCCGCGCCGCTGCGCTGATGATCGGCGGCCATCGTCGTCAGGTTGAGGTCGGTGAAGATGTCGGCGTTGAGGGCGAAGAATGGCTCGGTCAGCTCCCGCTCGAGCTGCTTGATCGCGCCGCCGGAGCCGAGCGGTTGGTCTTCCACCACGTAGGTCAGTCTGACACCAAACTGGTAGCCATCGCGGAAGTAGTCGCGGATCGGGTCCGGCAGAAAGCCCAGCAGCAGCGTCACATCACGGATGTCGTACCGCGCGAGCCAGGCAAGGACGTGCTCGAGGAACGGCCGGCCCAGCACCGGGGTCATCGCCTTGGGCGTGCGATCGGTCAGCGGACGGAGGCGGGTTGCCTTTCCCCCCGCCAGCAGTAAAGCGCGCATCGCTCATCTCCAGGTCAGACTTTCGGCATGCCGCGTTGCATAGATCACTCCTCGGTGCACGGACGCCGTTGCGACTGTCAATCAACGAAGAAATGGCTGAAAACACCGGGTCCGGGAGAGCGATTGGGCGCCGATAACACCGTCGATTGCCAAACGAGATCGCGACCGATCAACGAAGCCCTCAAATCAGATTCAATAACGCGTTCAGTTCCCGTTTCTCGGATGTCTCATCGGCATATCGGCTACTTGACGCGATCAAAACGTTGCGATGCCTGCTGCTTTGACGCCCTTCTCGATCGGAACAGACCCTAGGTATGGATAGAGCTACTTGGAAGGATACACGATGCGCACCCGCGATGGCCTGCCCGAGAACTCGACCTACCAGGATGACGGTTGCGACCTGCACGACCACTGCCTCACCTGCCCGCTGCCGGCCTGCCGCTATGAGATGCCGCCGGGCCGTGCCCGCGCCCTGGCGCAGGCGGCTGCCCTCTGGCGCTTGCTTGAAACCGGTTTGACCATGGACCAGGCAGCGGTCGAGCTCGGTGTCTCCCGCCGGACCGTCTATCGGCTTCGCCGGATCGCCCAACCGGCGCCGCGCGAGGCGCTGGTCAGGCGCTGATCCGGCGCGGCGGCTGCCGCATCGCCAGGGCCTGCTCCAAGGCAGCGACGTCGTGTGTGTCGCTCCAGTGCCTGATCGTCCGTGCCACTTCACCAGGATCGTCTTCCAGAAGGAACAGGTTCATCGTCTCTGGATTGACCATCCTCGTTTCGTATAAGGAACTTCTCATCCAGTCCACAAGACCATGCCAGTGGTCGGAGCCGGCCATGATCACGGGAAAAGGCACGATCTTCTTGGTTTGAATCAGGTTCAGTGTCTCAAACAACTCGTCGAGCGTGCCGACTCCGCCGGGCAGCATCACAAACGCGGTCGCGTATTTGACCAGCATCACCTTCCGCACGAAGAAGTACCGAAACGCAATCGCTGCGGTCGTGTATCGATTCGGCGGTTCCAGTTCGTTGAGCGTGATCCCCAGTCCGATCGAGACGCCGCCTGCCTCCAACGCCCCGCGGTTGGCGGCCTCCATCAACCCGGGACCGCCCCCGGTGACAACGGTGAATCCCTGCCGGGCCAGCTCGCGCCCGATCGCTCGACCGTGCTGATAGAGCGGCGACTCCGACCGGACACGCGCCGAACCGAAGACCGCCACGCAGGGGCCGCGGCCCTCCATCAGCCGAAACCCGGCGGCAAACTCATCCTCCACCCGTTCCAGCCAGTTTGAGTCCCGCTCCGACAGCTCTTGAATCGCCGTGTCCGGCTCGACATCGGCGTCGAAGAGGGATGAGTCAAGGTAGTCCAGCATTCCTTCGGCATTCATCGTCGAATCGCGCGCTCATTTACGCTTATCTTACTTCCAACGGTATCACCGACAGGCGAAAAACAAAGACGGAGTCCACGGGAGGGGGAAGTGGACTCCGTCTTCTCGATGTGCGTGGCCGGTGCCGTCAAACCAGCCCGCCCTCCCATCGTCCCGGCCGGCGATTAACACGGGATTAGAGATGATGAACGGCGCGTTAATTTCCAACCGGTCGGCGGTATGTGCCGACGTCGCGGCGCCGCCGACCGGCGGCTGGTTGAAACGGGCACATATTGGCGAGATGGAGGTGCTCCACTGACACCGAAGGCTGATCCAGTCTCCCGGCTGGGCATGACAGCCCTTGAGGTAGAGGAACCCGGTCGCGAGCACCAAACCGACGCGCAGCCGTAACTACCGGTGCTGGCGGCGCTTAAGAAGCAGTACCGCGGTCGCTGCCAGCGCCGCCGCCACCACGAATCCCACCCCTCCATAGGCTAGGTAAAACGCATCAGAGTTGTCCTGGTAGCCAACTCCTACCAAGAACGACCACATCCACGCGCTCCATAGCAGCACCACGGCTGCCACAACGGCGAGAACTACTGCCAGCACCCGCGTAGTCAACTTCTCAGCGGCCACTGCTGAACTCACTGAATCGGCGTCGTCGATGCTCCCTGCTGCATACTCTTAGCATCCTTCATGCCCCCTCTGATGCGCGCCGGCGCGGCCGTTTCGAAACCCATCGAGTACAGCGTGTAGTATGCGCCGCGCCTCGCCATCAGGGCGTTGTGGGTTCCCTCTTCCGCGACCCGGCCTGCGTCGAGCACGACGATGTGGTCGGCGTTCTTGATCGTCGCGAGCCGATGGGCGATCACAAACGACGTGCGTCCGGCCAGCAGGCGATGCAGCCCTTCCTGGATCACATGCTCGGTGGCGGTGTCGATGTTCGCGGTCGCCTCGTCGAGCACGAGGATGCGCGGCTGAGCGACGACGGCGCGGGCGAAGCTGATCAGCTGGCGCTGTCCCATCGAGAGATTGCTGCCCCGTTCCCGGATCGGCGTGTCGTAGCCGAGTTCCAGCCGCATCACCAGATCGTGCAGGCCGACCAGCCGCGCCGCCGCCTCGACCTCCGCCGCCGTCGCCTCCGGGCGGCTGAAGCGGATGTTGTCGGCCACCGTGCCGCTGAACAGCACCGGATCCTGGAGGACGACCGCCACCTGCCGCCGGAGCGAGTGCATCGTCACGTCGCGAATGTCGTGGCCATCGATCGTAATCCGGCCGCCGGAAACATCGTAGAAACGGGTCAATAGGCTGATCACGGTGCTCTTGCCCGCACCGGTGTGCCCGACGAGCGCGACGCTTTCCCCCGGCCGCGCCAGCAGGTTGAGGTCGCGCAGGACCGGTATGCCCTCGATGTAACTGAACTCGACGTGCTCGAAGCTGACTTCACCCTGGACAGGCGGGAGCGCGATCGCGCCGGGGCGGTCGCGGACCTCGGACTGGGTATCGAGCACCTCGAAGATGCGCTCGCCGGCGACTGTTGCCCGCTGGAGGTTGCTATAGATCTGCACCAGATCGCGGATCGGGTCGAAGAACGTGTTGATGTAGACCGTGAACGCGACCACGGCGCCGAGCGCGATCGTGCCGTTCAGCACCATCGTTCCACCGACGACGACGACCGACGCCATCGCCAGCGCGGAGACGACCTCGACCAGCGGCAGCAGCAGCGCCGAGATGCGGGTGGCGCCGACGTTGACGTCGCGGTTGTGGCGATTCACCTCGTCGAACTGACGGGCGTTATGGCGCTCGCGGGAGAGGCTCTGGATCACGCGCACACCGGAGACGTTCTCTTGCAACGAGGCGTTGACCGCCGAGATCGCGGCGCGCGACCGGCGAAAGCTCTGCCGTGCGAAACGTCGCCAGACGGCGGTCAACCCCACCATCAGCGGCAGCACGGCGCAGGTGACCAGCGCCAGCCGCCAGTTGAGCAGGAACAGCGTCACGAGGATGCCGGCGAGCAGCAGCGCGTTGCTGAAGATCGAGATGATGCCGGATTGCAGGAGCTGCTGGAGGACACTGACGTCGTTCTGCACCCGCGCCATGATCCGGCCGGTTTCGTTCTGGTCGAAGAAGCTGAGCGAGAGCGACTGGATGTGCTCGAACAGGTCGCTCGCCAGCCGGAAGAGAGCGTGCTGTCCGACGTAGGTCATCAGGTAAACCTGCTGATACTGCGCCAGCCAGGACGCGGCCGAGACGGCGACGTAGGCAATCACCAGGCCGGTGAGGACCGCCGCGTCACGTGGGATGATCGCCCGATCGACGGCGCTCTTGATCAGCAACGGCTGCGCGATCTGCGCGCCCGTATAGACCACCATCAGCATGAGCGAGACGGACAGCCGCAGCTTGAACGGCGCGATGTATCGCCAGAGTCGCCGGTAGAGCCGAGGGTCGAACGCCTTGCCAAAATCCTGCTCGCCGTGTGCCAGATCGGAGGACATCAGCGAACTACGGTTGAAGCCTCCCAGCCCCATCCCGCTCCCCATCCGTCCGCCGCCGATTCCGAATCCCATCAGTCAGCTCCACGCCCGACGTTCCTGATTCCACGCTGTCCGAACTCTCCCGTGGAACGATCGACCGCTGCACGAATCCGGGAACGCCCCTGGGAGCGCGGGCATCCTGCCCGCATCGGAGTCGAGCAACCGTGCGGGCAGGATGCCCGCGCTCCCAGGGGGTGGTCGCTCACTGTTCCGTCCAGCGATCAGTTAGTACTCGGAACGTGGAACTTCGCCTCCTCCTGGCCTCTGAATTGGAGGTCGTAGATCTCTCGATAGAGGCCGGGCTGATCGACCAGTTCGGCGTGCGTGCCGCGCTGGATGATGCAGCCGTCACGCAGGACGAGGATCTGATCGGCGTCACGGATCGTGCGTAGCCGATGCGCGATCGCGAAGGATGTACGGTCGCGCATCACCGCGGTGAGCGCCTGTTGGATCAGGAACTCCGTCTGCACGTCGACGCTGGAGGTGCTGTCGTCGAGGACGAGGATGCGCGGGTCGAGCAGCAGCGTCCGGGCGATCGCGATCCGCTGCTTCTGGCCGCCGGAGAGGGTGACGCCGCGCTCACCCACCCAGGTGTCGTAGCCTTCCGGCAGCGTCATGATGAAGTCGTGGATGCGCGCCGCCTTCGCCGCCTGCTCGATCTCCTCGCGGCTCGCATCGGGACGGCCATAGGCGATGTTGTCGCGGACGGTGGCGCTGAAGAGGAAGACATCCTGAAGGACGATGCCGACCTCCCGTCGCAACGAGGCGAGCGTCACATCGCGGATGTCATGACCGTCGATCGTGATCCGGCCGTCGGTGACGTCGTAGAACCGCGGCAGCAGATTGAGCACCGTCGACTTGCCGGACCCGGTTGGACCGAGCAGCGCGATCATCTGTCCCGGACGGGCGCCGATCGTGATATCTTGCACCACCGGCGAACGCGGATCATACCGGAAGGAGACGTCCTCGAAGCAGACGCGGCCCCGCACATCGGACAGTTCGATCGCACCCGGCCGCTCCTCCACATCAGACCGGGCATCGAGGATCTCGAAAATCCGCTCGCCGGCAGCCGAGGTGCGGGCGGTGAGCGATGCGATCATGCCGAGCGTGCGCACGGGCGCGGCCAGCTGGACCCGGTACTGGAGGAAGGCAACCAGCGTCCCGATCGTCACCGCCCCGACGATCACCTGGCGTCCGCCGACCAGCAGCAGCGCTGCCGTCGAGCAACTGAGCATGAACAGCATCAGCGGCTGATTGAAGGCGGTGATCCGCGACGACTCCAGATTCTTCTCGCGGATCGCCCAGTTCGCCGCCTGGAACTTTTCGTGCTGCTCCTCCTCGCGCGCGTACGCCTTCACCATCCGGATGCCGGTCAGGTTCTCCTGCAGAATGGCGGTGTACTCCCCCGTCTTCTGCTGTGCCTCGAGCGTCAGCGGACGCACCCGCAGCGAGGTGCGGATCGCCTGGAAGGCGACCAGTGGCAGCGAGAGCAGCAATACCAGCGCGAGCATCAGGTCGAGGCGGAGCATAATCACGAGTACGCCGCCGAAGAGGACGAACGTATACACCGCCCGCAACATGCCGACGCTCAGGAACATCCGGGCCACATCGACATCGACGGTCGCGCGGGACATCAATTGCCCGGTTTGCGCCCGATCGTGAAAGGAGAAGCTGAGCCGCTGGATGTGCTCGTAGAGGTCGTTGCGCAGGTCATACGCGACCCGCTGCGAGAGAAACTCGGCCATGTACGACTGGCAGTACGCAAAGACTCCACGCAGCGCACTGGCCAGCACGATCAGCCCCGCCAGCACGATCAACTGCCGGACGCTTCCCTGTGGCACGCCGTTGCTGTCGAGATCGATGCCACGGTCGATCACCGCCCGCACCAGCCAGGGGATGAGAATCGTGAACCCGACCGACCCCAACAGCGCCAGATAGGCAAGCACCACCGCCCACCAGTACCGGCGCAGGCGCAGTGCCAGCCGCAAGACCACCGGAAGCGTCACACCAACCTCTCGCAGACGAGGCTAGTGGAAGCTGACGTAAACGTCAATGTTGAGACAGACCCCTCCCCCGGCCCCTCTCCGCGCGCCCCCGCGGGGTGGGGCCGGGGGGGGGGTCCGCCCCGGCACCGCCGGTCGGCGAGCGGCCCCGGGTCACTCTGCCCCCCAGCGTTCCCGGCCAGGGCGTGCAGGCGGCGGGCCAGAGCCGCGCGGTCGAGGTCGGCGGCGGAGAGCGCGGCGATCTCTGCTTCGAGTACAGCGAGCGACTCGCGCACCTGGCCGCGGATATGCAGCACCTTGGGATGGTGGGTCGGCTCCCGCGCTTCGTCGCCCGCGACCAGGTCTTCGCGGAACTTCTCACCCTCGCGCGCGCCCGTGTAGACGATCGGCACGTCGGTGCCCGGTGTCAGGCCGCGCATCCGGATCATCTTTTCGGCGAGGTCGACGATCCGGATCTCCTCGCCGATATCCAGCATGTAGATCTGTCCTTGTCCGGCGAAGGCGGCGGCCTGGATCACAAGGCTGACCGCTTCGGGAATGGTCAGGTAGTAGCGGCGCATCGCCGGGTCGGTCACGGTGACAGGACCGCCCTCGTCGATCTGGCGCGAGAACGTACTTACGACGCTCCCCCGGCTCCCGATCACGTTGACAAATCGCACCGCGCAGAAGGTCGTGCGGCTCTGCTGGGCCAGCGTCAGCAGGATCAACTCACCGATCCGCTTGCTCGCGCCCATCACGCTCGACGGGTTGATCGCCTTGTCCGTCGAGATGAAGATCAGCTTCTGCGCACCGGTACGGTCCGCCGCTCGGCAGACGTTGAGCGTTCCCTGGACGTTGACCCGCAGCGCCTCGTCCGGGTGCTCTTCCATCATCGGCACATGCTTGAACGCGGCGGCGTGAAAGACGATCTCCGGGCGCACCGCGTCGAAGACCTTCGCCAGCTTTTGCTCGCTCGCGATGTCGGCAATCCAGGTGCGGAGGTTCACCTCCGCACTTTCCGGCTCGAGTTCCAGGCGAAGGTCGTGCAGACCCGTCTCGTTGTTGTCGAGCAGGTGCAACCCCGCCGGGGCAAAGGTCAGCACCTGGCGGGCGAGCTCGCTGCCGATCGATCCAGCGGCGCCGGTGATCAGCACGACCTTGTTTTGCAGGCTTTCCAGGCACTCGGAGAAGTCGATATCGACCGGCTCCCGCCCGATCAGGTCTTCGACGGTCAGGTCACGGAGGGCGGCGCCGCCCGGCTGCTGCACGATCTCAGGTAGCCCAGGCACCATCCGCACCGGCACACCCGCGCCCTGGCAGAGTGTGACGATCTCGCGGACTTTGGCGCCTGGCGCCGAGGGCAATGCCACGGCGACGACATCGACGGCGTACTGACGCGCGAGGGCGGGGATATCCTCGATCGTGCCCGCCACTGGTATGCGGTGCACGCGCACGCCGAACTTGCGCCGATCGTCGTCGACGAAGCAGACCGGCTGATGCAGCCAGTCTCGATGGGTACGAAACTCCCGCGCGACAAACTGACCGGTGTTGCCCGCGCCGACGATCATCAGCCGCTTCGCGCCGGCAGGGGAGGCGGTCCAGGAGCGGTACGAAACCAGCCTCGGCGCCATCTTGACGAAGCCGGAGCCGAGGAAGATCAACACACCGGCGATCAGGTTGACCGACAGCGGGATGTGCCGGATCTCGCGCGTGTAGTTGATCGCGAAGATCAGGATGGTGACGAGCAGTACCGCCCGGCCGAGGTTGAGCACATCGCCGACGCCGCCGTATTGCCAGGCGGTGCGATAGATACCGGAGATGAAAAACGCGGCCAGATAGGCAGCGACGATCAACGGCGCCGCCGTGCGGAACGTATCCCAACTGATCCGCGGCACGTCGGCATCGAACCGGAGCAGGAGCGCGACAGCATAGCCGGCGACGATGATCCCCGCGTCCAGCACGAGCGAGAGCACCAGCCGGATCACGCCGCGACCCCTCGGGATAAGTCCTCTCATTCAATGTTTCCGATCGCGTTCGGCGGGTGACGGGTCCGAACGGCGCCGCCTTCTATCCTACCGCGCGCCGGTGCGGCGCAACACCACGGCCGCCGTCGCCAGCAGGATCGAGACATCGAGCCGGCGCGAGCGCCGCCGCGCGTAGACGAGGTCAAAGGCGATCGTCTCGCCGACGGCCAGGTCGGCCCGACCCTTGATCTGTGCCAGACCCGTCAATCCCGGACGCACGTGATGGCGGTGGTGAAACCCTGGTGGGTACTGCGCGACGATCTCCGGCACCTCCGGCCGCGGTCCGACGATCGCCATCTCGCCCTGCACGACATTCAACAGTTGCAGCGCCTCGTCCAGACTCGTCGTCCGCAACACCGCGCCGATCCGCGTGCGCCGTGGGTCACGCGCCGGCGTGAACCGGAACGTGTCGAAGTCGCTCACCGTCAGATCGGCGACGGCGGCATCCGACCGCATCGTCCTCAGCTTGTACACCCTGAACGGGCGACCGCCGCGCCCGACGCGCACCTGCCGAAAGAGGGGTGACCCTGGCGATTCCAGCCGGATCAGCAACGCCATTAACGCCAGCAGCGGCCAGATCAAGGACAATCCTAACGCGGCAACAAACAGATCTGCCGTGCGCGGCAGTCCGCCGGCCTCACTGCTGGGCGTATTGGTCTTGCTGGCACAGCGCTTCAAGCGAGTAGCCATGGCTTACACTGTCATGCTGAGCGAAGCGAAGCATCTCGCCGCAGAAATCCGCCGACCGAGATGCTTCGCTTCGCTCAGCATGACACTCGTTCGGCGCGATAGATGTCTATCGTGCATAGGTCCGTGCCACGTCGCGGACGGCTTCGGCCACCCGATCGGCGTCGGCCTCCGACATGCTCGGATAGAGCGGCAGTGAGATCGCCCGCTCGAACGACGACTCCGCGACGGGGAAGTCGCCGGCGCGGGTGCCGTGCATCTCGCGGTAGTAGGGATGCAGGTGCAATGGAATGAAATGCACCGACGTGGCAATGCCCCGCGCCTCCAACTCCTCGATGAACCGGTTGCGGTCGACGGTCAGCGTGCCGTCGCACAGTCGGATCACATACAGGTGCCAGGCGTGATCGACCTCCGGCCGGACCGCGAGCGGTTCGGCCGCGTCACAGTCCGACAGCGCCTCGGTCATCCGGCCCGCGAGCAGCGCCCGGCGGGCGTTGCGCTCGTCCAGCCGCTCGAGTTGGGCGAGGCCGAGCGCCGCCTGGATGTCACTCAGGTTGTATTTATAGCCGGGCGCGACGACCTCATAGAACCAGGAGCCGCCGCGGCCATATCGCTTCCACGCGTCCCGGCTCATGCCATGCAAGGCGTAGAGCCGCACCGTCTCGGCGACATCGTCGCGGCTGGTCGTGAGCATGCCGCCTTCGCCGGTCGCCAGGTTCTTGGTCGCGTAGAAGCTGAAGGCGGCGGCATCGCCCAGGCTGCCGGCGGGCCGGCCCCGGTAGCGCGCACCGACCGCGTGCGCCGCATCTTCCAGCACGAACAGGTTGTGCCGCGCCGCGATCGCCAGCAACTCGTCCATCCGCGCCGGCTGACCAGCGTAGTGCACGACCATCAGCGCGCGGGTGCGTGGTGTTACCGCCCGTTCGACCGCCGCCGGATCGAGGTTGAGGTCGTCGGGCGAGCTATCGACGAAGATCGGCGTCGCGCCGAGATGGACGACGACATGCGCGCAGGCGGCGAAGGTGAAGACCGGCACGATCACCTCGTCGCCCGGTCCGACACCGGCCGCGAGCAGGGCGAGATGCAGCGCCGCCGTGGCGCTGCTCAGGCCGACCGCGTGTCCGGCGCCGGTGTAGGCGGCGAACCGCCGCTCGAACTCCGCCGCGCGCGGGCCGGTCGTGATCCAGCCGCTGCGCAGCGTCTCGACGACCGCTTCGATCTCGGCCTCCTCGATCGACGGGCGGTTGTACGGGATGTAATCGTCGGTCATCGGGTGATTCTCGTCAGCCGGCCGGCGGGCTTGCGCGCCAGCATCAGCAGGTGGGTGCGCAGCGGCGGGATCGACTCCAGCAAAGCCGCGCCGAGCCAAGAGCGTGGCGCCACCAGCCGGGCCAGTGGTGGGGCGAGGGTGACGCGCCGCAATCTTTTCGCGCAGCCGGGAAAGAGCGCCGCCGCCTCCCGCGCGCCGATGCCGCGGGTCTGTCGGTTGGTCGGATTAACCGTGAAATCGTACCACAGCACCATTCCACCGGGCCGGAGCACCCGCAGCATCTCCGCTGCCGTCCGCTGCCGCACCCCCGCATCGAGCATCGAGCTGAATACGGTGAACTGCGTTACGAGGTCGAAGGTCGCATCGGCGAACGGCAACGCATCGGCCGCACCCAGGAACAGGCCGGTGTCGGGATGCACGCGCCGCGCCGCGCCGATCGCCTCCGGCAGGGCATCGATCCCGGCGATCTCGTCCGGCCGTGCCCCCCATCGCAGCAGTGTTCGTAACCACCAGCCGCCGCCGCAGCCCACATCGAGCGCCGTCCGCCCCTCCATGGGCAGCAGTCCGGACGAACGCAGCATCGCCGTGATCGCGCGTTCGAGGCTCTGGAGGCGAAAGAGGTTGGCCGGCTCGAACGGCACATAGCGGTCCTCGCGACCACCCGCGCGCCGCCCGGCGTAGGCCCGGCGCAGCCGTTGCATCTCCCGCAGCCGTGCGGTCACCGCCTCGTCACCTGAGCGGTCTTCGATGCGAGTTGCCGTTGCACCATTCCCGCCAAACCGACCAGCGTTCCACTACCGTAGGCCAGATGCATCGCGAGGAAGGCGGCGGGCAGCAGGGGCGTCGCCCGCGGCCAGCCATGTCGTGCGCCCAGCCGGAGCGTTGCGGCCAGCGCGGCGATGCCATAGCTTCCGGCCAACGTCCCGATCGGCCAGCACCATCGTCCGCCCCGCAACCCAATCACGATCGCACCCGATAGGCCGGCGACGAAGAGCGCCGGCACCGCGTGCCGCACCTGCATCTGCGCGGGGTGCCGCTCGGCGACGCGAAGCTTGTTCAGACCCCAGCGGTAGCGCTGCTGCCACAGCCCTCGAAGGGTCGGCCGCGCGGCATACGTCACTTTGATCGACGGATCGAGCAGAATCCGCCCACCCGCCGCACGCAGGCGGTAATTGAACTCGTCATCTTCGACCCATTGCATGGACTCGTCGAAGAAGCCGATCCGCTCGAACACCTCACGCCGATAGGCGCCGTAGTTGACGGTGTCCACCGCGCGCGCGGAATCGGCGTAGCGGTAGCCGGCATCGCCCACGCCGAACGGCGAACGCTGTGCCAGGGCGATCGCACCGGCCAGTCGCCCGGGTCCGCCCGCGACCGTCGTCACCACTCCGCCAACCGCGTCCGCCCGCGTGCGTTCGAGCGCCCGCACGGACGCTTCGACGAAGTCGGGTTCGACGCGCGCGCGGGCGCCGAGGACGATCAGCACATCCCCCCGCGCGACCTCGATGCCGCGATTGAATCCGGCCGGTGCGTTGCGGCGCTCATTCGAGATCACGTCGAACCGCAGCGGTGCCCGCGCCGCGAAGCCGGCCGCCCGCTTCACTGTGTCGTCGTCTGACTGACCATCGACCAGAATCACCTCGATCCGCGCCGCCGGATACGTCTGCGCGGCGAGCGCCGCCAGGCATGCCTCGATCGCCGGCGCCTCATCGCGAACGGCGAGGATCACCGAAACGACCGGAAGACCTGCTGATTCGAATGTGCCAGATTCCACGTTCCTGCCAGTATACCGTTCAACCGGTGTCGGGCCGCGGCTGTCAATCACCTGATTTGCGTTCACCGCTCGATGGCGGATGCCAACCGACAGCGACCCATCGTGCCCGCGCTGCGACGATCGCCGAATGGTTCATCTGCAAGGCGGCGACGGTGGCGCGGCCGGTCGGAATATCGCCCAGAATGGTGACACCATCGTCACTCCAGTGGAAGTGACGGCTCCAGCGTTGACGTCGCGGATGGAAGAGCGGGATCAACCGGCCGGTCAACGAATCGCGTCCGCGAGATGCGCGATCGGGTCATTCAACGATGGCCGCATCGCTCGGTAGGGGATGGTCATACCCGCGCCATTTCAGCAGGAGCCAAGCGTGTGCCTTCTTCACCGTCAGGGTACGTGCCTCGTCACCAAGCGCTGCCAAGGTCTCTCGTTCGCGTACTGTGAGCGAGGCCTCGGAATTCTTTCTCAGCAGCCGCTCGTATCGGCGTTGTTGCGTCGCGGGTAACGTCGCGCGCGCGATCTCCCGCAATGCCTCGTCGTCCAATGATTCCAATCTTCGGAGGTCATCGTCCAACCGCGAGGTGCGGAGATCGGACAACGGCACAGATTCGCGCAATCGCTCCAGAATGAACTCTTCCAGTGGCTTCCGTGCTGCCGTCGCGCCTCGTCGATAGCGATTCGCGGTCTCGTCTGGCAGTTGCAGGATGACGGTCTGGACCATGCGCTCCCTCCCGCGGCTGTGCCCAGCACCGCAGCGAACCACGGGAAACGACTCTCTGCCGTCGATGGTAGCATCAGGAGTGCGGTGATATGAATCTGAAACTCCCTCTATTCCTCCGAGTCAATCGATAAGTCTTGCCCGCCGTGTCTGGTGCGAGCTTCCTCGATTGACCGCGCCGGATGGACGCACCGACACTGGTTGCACGCCGCTCGCACCCCGCCGGCGTCGGATTCTGAGTTTGATGAGCAGTGCACCAACCATTACCGGGGCGCGACCCGCGTCCGTTGAGATCGCGCGGTCCGCGCCGGTTGGCCTCGGTCGTGTGCTTGCCATCGGGCTGATCGTCGAGGCAGCGCTGCTGTTCGGCCTTACCTGGCCGCTACGCATCTGGCAGTCGCCGGATGCAATCACTGAATCGGAACCGCTCTCGGCCATGCTCGGCCAGACAACCGCCGGGTTCGCCCGCTTCGTCGCGACGCTGGTCATCTGGGGTGCCGGCTACGCGCTCATCTGCCACATCAGCCGTCGTCCATTCACCGACGGAGCGCGCCGGGCCTTGTTCCTCTTTCCAATCGTGTTTGCCCTGACGCTTGTACCTACCTGGGCCGCCGCGTCGAAGGATGTGTACCACTACGTTCTCGAGGGCCGCACGCTCGTCGTCTACGGCGAAAGTCCGCTGACGACGCCACCGGCGGCGTTTCCCGATGACCCGCTCCGCTGGATCGTCAGCAGTTGGGAGTGGGAGCCGTCGCGCTACGGTCCGCTCTGGGCACAGATCGCCGCCGTGCCGGTATGGGTCGCCGGCGATCATCTCCGCGCGGCGGTGCTCGGGTTCAAGGTAATCGGTGTCGTCTCTTTTCTCGCGATCGTCGCGCTCGTGTATGCGACTGCCCGCCGGGTCCGGCCGGATCTGGCGATCCCCGCGTTTGTGTTCGTCGCCTGGAATCCGCTGTTACTCTTCGAGTCGGCGGCGAACGCACACAACGATATCGTCATGGTCGCGTTCACGGCGCTCGCCCTCTACTGCGCGGCGAGACGCAACTGGACGCTCGCCTTCCCCGCGCTGGCGGCGGCGGTGCTGGTCAAATTCACGACCGGCCTGCTCGGACCGCTGCTCCTGATCTGGGCGTGGCAGACCACCCGCGGCCGCCCTGTCGAACGGCGACAGATCATCGTCGGACTCGGACTCGCGGTCTGCCTGACCGTCGTCTGCTACGCGTTGTTCTGGACCGGCGCGGATACCTTCCGGGCGCTGACCGGCGCCGCCGGCGACGCGCTCAATTCACCCGGCTGGCTCCTGCGTGAAGTGCTGGAACGCCTCGGCGTTTCCGAGCGGGCTGCCGGCATAGTGGTGACGCTTCCGCTGGCGCTCCTGTTCGCTGCGGCGTACATTGTCCTCCTCCGAGGTACAAAAAGCGGCGATCGGTTGCCCTCTGGGAGCGCGGGCATCCTGCCCGCATCGATGTCGAGCGACCGGACATTTCCATCGTTCGTCTGGTGCGGCGTCGCGGCGCTGACGGCGTACCTCTGGCTCGCCTCCTGGTGGTTCTGGCCCTGGTACGTCACCTGGGTGCTGCCCCTCGCCGCATTGCTCGCCGGCCAACCGATCGCCCGCTTCACGTTGCTCTGGTCCCTCGGCGCGATGGCGGCGTACATCCCGATTACCTTCCGGCCGTTCTTCTGGGGCGAGCCGCCGGATGACCGCATGCCCCTGGCGGTCACAGTGACCGTCTTTGGTCCCGCGGCGCTGTACGCCCTGTTGGCGTTGCGTCGCCGCCTCCGACAGCGGGCGCGATCGAATTCCCCAGCGGAGCCGGCGTCGCCGCATACCTGATCGTGCCTGGGTAATCGGCCGCGTGGTCAGCGTCCGCGCAGGTGCAGGGCGCGCAGTCGTACGAGATCCCAGGTAACCTGCGCTGCCAGGCGGGCATTGGGATTCAGATTGCTGCCGTCGACATGCCGCCAGACGACCGGAATCTGGCAGATGCGCATGCCGCGCCGTTCCGCCAGGTAGAGGATCTCGGCATCGAACGACCAGCCGCGCAACCGCTGCGACCGGAAGAGATGCGGGATCACCTCGCTCCGAAAGCCCTTGAGCGGGCATTGTGAATCGACGATATCGCTCGCCACCAGCCGGCGCCGAACCGACGTGAATCCGGCCCCTGCCATCCGGCGTACCCGCGGCTGCGACGCGCGCATGTCGCTCCCGTCCGGCTGCACGCGGCTGCCGATCGCCACATCACAATCACCGCGCAGCGCCTCGAGGACGCCGGCGATTTCCTCGATCGGCACGGCCAGGTCGGCGTCGGTATACACGACAAAGCGACCGCGGGCAGCGAGACAGCCGCTGCGCACCGCCGCTCCCTTGCCAAGCTGCCGGGCGTGCTGCACCACGCGCACCGACACGGAACCGGGGAAGCGGCGCGCCGCCCGCCGGACGACCTCGCTCGTGCCGTCCCGGCTGCCGTCGTCGACGACGATCACCTCGGCCCGATACGGCTGCTCCGCAAAGTAGTCGCGCACCGCGTCGAGGGTGCCCGGAATCCGGCGCGATTCGTTCAGGGCCGGTATCACCAGCGAGAGTTCGGGCCGGCCATCGTCCGGCGGGATCTGCTGCATCATGAACGACAGGGTAGGTAGTGGCGGAGGAAGGATCAATGTCACTCAACCACGCCGGTTGAGTACGATGGATTGAGCGGCCCTCAGGCCATCTCTATCGAGGACCCTGTGATCGACGCGTTCTGGTGGTGGCTGACGGCAACGGCCGTCGGACTGGCCGCCCTGCCCTATTGCTATCGATTCTTCCGCTTCCTACCCGACCGGGGCATCGCCGTCGCCCGCCCGTTTGGGTTGCTGATCGTCGGCTATCTCCTCTGGCTCGGCGCATTCTCAGGCATACTGCCGAACACGGGCGGCGCCGCCGCGCTGCTGATCGCGCTGTTCGCGGCCGGTGGGCTCTGGCTCGCCGGGCGTGACCGCGCCGCATTGCTGCCCGAACTCCGCGCCCGGCTCTGGTATATCATCGCCGTCGAGGCCGTCTTCCTGCTCTTTTTCATCGGCGCCGCCGTCCTCCGTGCCTACGCGCCGGACATCGATGGGACGGAAAAGCCGTTCGAGTCCGCCTTCTTTCAGGCCGTCCTCCGCTCCGATACCTTCGGCCCACGCGATCCCTGGTACGGCGGCGAGCCGATGTCCTACTACTACTTCGGCTACGTCCTCATCGGCGCGATCACCCACCTCACGCGCACCGCACCGGAGGTCGCCTTCAACCTGGGGCTGGCGCTGACCGGCGGGATGGCTGCCACCGGTGCCTTCGGCCTCGTCTACAACCTGATCGCCGCCCGCGATCGCCTGCGCTTCCGCACCTCGGTGCTTGCGGCGCTGCTCGCGCCGGTGCTCCTCCTCATCGTTAGCAACATCGAGGGCGTCTTCGAGCTGCTCGCGGTCAACGGCGTCGACGCGGACTGGTTCTATCGCGCGATCGCGGTCGAGAATCTCCCCGGTCCGAAGGAGAGCACGGCCTGGTATCCGACCGAACACTGGTGGTGGTGGCGCGCCACGCGCCTCGGCTCAGGCTGGAACGTCGAAGAGTTTCCCTTCTTCAGCTTCCTACTGGGCGATCTGCACGCGCACGTCATGGTCCTCCCCTACTCATTGGTGATGCTCGCCGCCATCTTCCAGCTCTGGCGCGCCGGCGAGCCGCTCGATGGTGGCTTCCTTCGCCGTCACCCCTGGCTGGTTGCGGGCGTCGCCCTGATGGCCGGCGCCCTCTACGTCACCAACGCCTGGGATTTCCCCACCGCCCTCGTGCTGCTCGGCCTGATCGTCCTCGCGCGGAACTACAGCCTCGCGGGCTGGCCTGCGTTCCGGCCCGTGCTCCGATCCGCCGCCTTCCTCATTCCCATCGCCGTGCTCGCCGTCGTTCTCTATCTGCCCTTCTACATCGGCTTCACTGCCGCGCCGACGGAAGTCCGCGTCACCGAGGTTCTCCACACCGAAACCTTCATCGAGCGCCACGCCGTGGCGACGCCGCCGTTCCAGTTCTTCGTCTTCTGGGGAGTGCTCCTCTTTCCGTCGCTCTCGTACCTGCTCTGGCGCGCCCGCACCCTCCGCCCCTGGCGGCTCGATCCGGCGCTGTTGTTGCTCGGCGTGGCAGCGGGCGTGTTGCCCGTGCTGATCTGGCTGGCGGCGATCGCCGGCATGCGGGGAATCTCCGGTCTGGCCGACGAGATTCAGGCGCGGGGCCACCTCGTGCTGACGTGGTGCGTGCTCGTGCCGGCCGTCGTGCTGGCCGCGCTCGTCTTCCTCTCAGAGGTCTTTCAACCGGACACAGCTGAAGTCGACGGCACGCGGATCTTCGTCTCCGCCGGGATGCTGATGGCGTATTTCCTCATCCTCTTCCCTGAGCTGTTCTTCATCATCGATATCGTCGTCCTCAGCCGCCACAACACCGTTTTCAAGTTCTACTACACCGCCTGGCTCTTGCTTTCCATCACCGGCGCGGCCGGCGTCGCCGACCTGGTCGGCAGCTGGCGTTCCCGCCCCACCGCCAAACCCAGCGTGCCGGTGCGGCCGGCGGCGCGGACGATCACACCAGCGCGCGGCGTCTGGCTTGCCGGCGGCGCCGTCCTCCTCCTCCTCGGGCTTGTCTATCCCGTGACGGCGACCCTTGCCCGCTCGAACGGCTTCCGGACCGAACCGACGCTCGACGGACTCCAGAGCGTCCGCCAGATCGAGGCCACCGAATACGAGGCGGCGATGTGGCTGCGTTCCGTTGCCGACGGTCAGCTCCCGGTCGTACTCGAAGCCGAAGGCCCCGATTATTCCACCGCCGGTCGCATTTCCGCCCGCACCGGGCTTCCCACGATCGTCGGCTGGCCGAACCACGAATGGCAGGAACGCGGCGCCCTGGAGCCGGTGCTCGCGCGCGTCCATGACACCGAGATCCTCTACCGCACCACGGACCCGGACCTTGCCCGCTCCCTCCTCGACCACTACGAGGTGGAATACATCTACATCGGTGGCTACGAGCGCCAGCGCTACGGCCCCAACGCGGGCCAGACCATCACCCAACTCGCCCGCCTCGTCTTCGACCGCCCCGGCGTCCAGATCTACGCGGTGGGAGATTGACCTAACCCCCCGGCCCCCTTCCCTCGCAGGGAAGGGGGAGTTCTGTCCGGCGAGGGGTGATCGTGTGTCGGTGGTATCGCCAGACGAGCTACTGGCACCCTCGGTAGTATGTGG
>JBFXAN010000028.1:0-51778 GCA_050184225.1 Dehalococcoidia bacterium
CGAGCACCTCGTTCGCCATCGGCTGGTCGATCTCCACCTCCTCGATCGTGAGCGGCTGCTGAGGGCCGTGAAAGACGGCGGCTTGCATGGCAGGCTCCTTGTCCCCTTCAGGTGTTATGTCCAACGCCGGCGCAAGGGTACTGCCGGCACAAGAGTGCGTCAAACCTGTGTCGGTGATCAGATTCGCTCCACGCCACGACGGTGCGCTGTGCAACAATAAAGAAGAGACGATAGCGTCCCATATGGAAGGACCAGACCATGGCAACACGCCCTCCTCAACCAAATCAGGAGGCGCCGCCTACTCGTCGCATCCCCTGGTGGCTGCTGGCGATCGTCGCCGCCGGCATCGCCATCGCCGCCTATCAGTGGTTCGGCCGCGGTGATGGCACCGAGAAGACACCCCTCAGCGAGGTCGCCCAACTGATCAAAGACGACCAGGTGCAGCGCATCGAGGTTTCCGGCGATTCACTGGATATCACTCTCCGCGATGGCACCGAGTTGACGTCGAATCGCGAGCCGGATGCGTCCCTCACCGACAGTCTTGCCAACTTCGGTGTAACCGACGCCCAGCTCGCGAACGTCGAAGTCGTCTCGCGGCCGCCGAGCGGCTTCAACATCACCAGCATCCTCTATCTGCTGCTGCCGCTTGTCTTGATCGGCGTCCTGCTCCTCTCGATGCGGCGCAGCGCCGGCGGCGCCGAGCAGGTCTTCGGCTTCGCCCGGAGCAAGGCGCGCCGGATCACCGAAGACCGACCCGACATCCGCTTCTCTGATATCGCCGGTGCGGACGAGGCGAAGGGCGAGCTCACCGAGATCGTGGACTTCCTCCGCGATCCGGCGCGGTACGCGGCGATCGGCGCCCGCATACCGAAGGGCGTGCTGCTCGTCGGCCCGCCCGGCACCGGCAAGACGCTGCTCGCGCGGGCGGTTGCAGGCGAGGCAGAGGTGCCGTTCTTTTCCGTCAGCGGCTCGGAGTTTGTCGAGTTGTTCGTCGGCGTCGGCGCCGCCCGCGTGCGCGACCTGTTCGAGCAGGCGAAGCGCGCCCAACCGGCGATCATGTTCATCGACGAGATCGACGCCGTCGGCCGGCAGCGGGGCGCCGGCCTCGGCGGTGGTCACGACGAGCGCGAGCAGACGCTCAATCAAATCCTGACGGAGATGGACGGCTTCGAGAAGAACACGGCAGTCGTCGTCATGGCCGCCACCAACCGGCCGGACGTGCTCGACCCGGCCCTGTTGCGTCCCGGTCGCTTCGACCGCCGCGTCCTCATGGACCTGCCGGACATGGCCGGCCGGGAGGCGATCCTCAAGATCCACGCGCGGGGAAAGCCGCTCGATCCCAGTGTCAACCTGCTGCGCGTCGCCCAACTGACACCGGGTTTCTCCGGCGCCGATCTGGAGAACCTGCTCAACGAGGCGGCATTGCTCACCGCACGGGTGCGGAAGAAGTCGATCGGCGAAACCGAGGTCGAGGAAGCGATCGACCGGGTGATCGCCGGTCCGGAGCGGCGCAGCCGTCGGATCGCCGAGGAGGAGCGGCGCCGCGTTGCCTACCACGAGGCCGGTCACGCGCTCACCGCCCAGGTGATGCCGAACGCCGACCCGGTTCACAAGATCTCGATCGTCGCCCGCGGCGGCACCGGCGGACATACGCGGCTCTTACCCGAAGAGGAACGCGGACTCTGGACGCGCGAGCAGCTCCGCGATTCTCTCGCCTACGCCCTTGGTGGAATGGCCGCCGAGGAGATCATCTTCGGCGAGCCGAGCACCGGCTCCGGCAACGACCTCCAGGTTGCGACCGAGCGGGCGCGGGAAATGATCCGCAAGTACGGGATGAGTGACCGGCTCGGCCCGATCGGGTACGGCGGCGACGCGGCCTCCGTGTTCCTCGGTCGCGAGCTGTCACACAGCCGCGAGTACAGCGACGAAACCGCTGCCGCAATCGACGAAGAGGTGCGGCGGATGATGGGCGAAGCGCTGGAACGATCGAAGCAGGCGATTCTGGAAAACCGGCCGTACCTGGACAAGCTGGTCAACCGCCTGCTCGAGGTGGAGACGCTCCGCCGAGATGAGGTACAGGAGATTCTCCAAGGCGTGCATCGCGAAGGGCGGATGGTGCCGGCTGAGTTAGCGGCGTCCGATGACGGAACAGAACCGGTGCGGGTGCCGGTCGATACGCCGACCGTGCTGTGAGGTGACCCCTCCCCCGGCCCCGCTCCGCGCGTCAGCGGGGGGAGGGGCCGGGGGAGGGGTCACGTCGAACGGTTTCCGGCGCCAGCACCCCAAACAACCCACCAGCGATCACGAAGAGCACTGCCGTTGTGATTAAGGGAACGGTGAATCCGGCGACGCCGGCGAGCCAGCCGAGCAACAGCGGTCCGACGATGTAACCCGCATCAGAGCAGGTGCGGAAGGCGCCGATCACGCGGCCACGGCGCTCCGGTGGCGCCAGGTCGGCGATGTAGGCGCCGGGCGACGGTCCCGAGATACCAGAAGCCAGACCCCAGAGCAGCGCGCTGCCGATGAAGGCGAGATAGCCGCCGCTGGCGGCGAAGGCGACCATACTCAGCCCGGCGATCACCGTGCTCGGCCAGATCACCGGCTTTCGGCCGAGTCGATCGCTCAAGGTGCCGGCGTGGTAGAGCGTCGCGATGTTGAGCACGTTCACCAGCGTCAGCGCCAGGCCGATCTGTGCCGGCGAGAGATCGAGCCGATCGCGGGCCATCAACGGGATGATGTTGAACATCGCTCCGGTTCGCCCGAAGAACTGCATGAACGACACGGCGGCAATCAACACGAACCCCTTGCTCCAGAGGATCGAGCCAACCGCGCGAGGTGCAGCCGATGCCATCGCGCCGGCGGAGAGTATCGGCGCCGCGGCCGGCCGCGTCTCCCCGAGCGTGAAGATCGCCGCAAGACAGGTCAACGCGGCGATCACCGCGTACGCAGCAAAGGGCGCCTGCAACCCGAACTGGTCAGCGAGGAACCCACCGGGCAGCGGCCCCATGCCGATGCCGATCAGGAAGAACCCCTGATAGATGCTGGAGAGCCGCGCCCGATTGGCGGTTGTCGAAAGGTCCGCCACCATGATCTGACCGGCAAGGAGCACGGTTGCCGCGCCCGCGCCGCCGAGCACACGATAGAGCAGCAACTGGGGCAGGTTCTGGGCGGTCGCCATCAACGCCGCCGAGATGGCGTTGACGAGGATCCCGACGATCAAGACCGGGCGCCGCCCCTTCGTCTCGGCCAGCCGTCCGGCAGGCACATTCACCAGGAATCGCGCCATGCCATAGACGCCGATCACGACGCCGATCAGCGACGGGCCGAGGCCGAAGCTGTCCGCATACAGCGGCAGGATCGGCGTGATCAACCCAAAGCCAAGCTGATTGATCAGGATCAGAATGCACAGCGTCAGAAAGACACGCTGCTCGCGCAGCAGTGCGATCGGTGAAATCGAGGACGTGGATTGGGGTTGGGACGAGCGGTCCTGCACAGCCACGGGCTGACAGTATCACAGTCGATCCGTGAGGCGGCAGGCCGGAGTTCTCCAGAGCAGCGAGAGCCGCCTGACATACAGAGAGACCCCTGAACACGTCAGGGGTCTCTCGATCCACTGCGACCATTCGATCGCAGGTTGCCTTCATCCGCTAGAGGAGTCCCAGCGCGCCCGCCAGTCGCGGGATGAAGCCGCGTCGCGGCTCGGACTGCACGCGGTTCTGCTTCTCCGCCGCCCGTGCCTCGGCCAGGAGCCGCTGACGGCTTCCCTCGCGAATTCGCTCCTCATGCTCGAGCGAGAACACGTCCGACTGCGTCTGAACCAACAGCGTCGTATGCATCTCAAAATCTCCCTTCACACTGCTCACTTCACCAGCATCAGTGTCGAGCAAACCGCGTCCGTCGCCACCGTCCGTCGGTGCAATCAACCATGGCCGATGGCATGGTCTATCAACCTGGACAAATAGCCGGGCTATGCTGCCAAATGATCAGGGGCCGCCACTGGTGCGTGAACGGTGCAGAGCAAGTGCGCCGATCGAACCAGAGAGCGGCGGCGACGGATGATAGGATGAGCGCACAATCCCCAACGGGGTGACGAGATGCGAACGAAGCGGACCGAATACAAACATGTACTGCTGTGGCCGGACGGCACGCCGACGGTGAGTGGCACGCGGCTGAAAGTGAAGCATGTTGCGGCTGAATACGACCACGGGCGGACTCCTGAGGAAATCCAAGAGAGCTACCCTTCACATGCCTTGGCTGAAATCTACAGCGCCCTCGCTTTCTACTTTGACCACAAGGAGGAAATGGACCGGAATATGGAAGAAGACGCCCGTGAGGAAGAACGACTCTGGGCGGAGATCCAAAACCGACAGGGACCATCACCAACACGCGAGGAACTCGTCGAAAGGCACCATGCACGTGACCGCGTACGATGAGCCTTGCGCTCTATGCCGACCATAACGTTGACCGCGCGATTGTCGAAGGCTTGCGTGCGCGTGGCATCGATGTGCTCATGGCGATCGAAGACGGCTTCGACCAACGTGCTGACGAAGAGATATTCGAACGAGCAACCGCCCTCGCTCGGGTGGTTCTCACAAACGACAAAGACTTCCTCGCTATCGCGCATCGGTGGCAGCGAGATGGTCACCGCTTTACCGGACTAATCCGAGCGCGGCAAGACATCGCCACGATCGGCGCAGTAATCGAAGACGTCGAGATCATCGCCAAGCTCAAAGAGCCGCACCAGATGGAGAGCCACATCGACTATGTCCCATTCCCATCTGGATGATTGCGTGTAGATCGCGATGGCCGATCAGGTTCCCGTGAAGACCGGCTTGCGCTTTTCGCGGAAGGAGGCGGCGGACTCCTTCACGTCGTTGACGGCACGGCGGCCGAAGCCGAGCGACGTCGATTCGTAGCGCAGCTGCTCTTCGAGCGAGTGATCCATACTCGCCTGGAGCACACGCTTGCTCATCTGCATCGCCATCGGCGGCCAGCCCGCGATCGTCTGGGCGATCGCCTTCGCTTCCTCCACCAGCCGCTCCGCCGGAACGACGCGATCGAGCAGACCGATGCGATACGCCTCCTCCGCCTCGACGGCGCGGCTGGTGTAGACGAGGTCGCAGGCGCGGCTGTAGCCGACGATCCGGGGCAGGAAGTAGCTGAGGCCGGAGTCCGGCGAGAGGCTGCGCTCGATGAAGACGACCTTGAACCGCGCCGCCTCCGAGCCAACGCGCATGTCACAGGCGAGCGCCAGCGACATGCCGGCGCCGGCAGCGACGCCGTTGACGGCGGCGATCGTCGGCTTGTCCAGCCGGTAGACGGCCATCGCCTGGGCGCCGACCCAACCGTACTCATCCAACCGATCGCGCCGGTTCGTCTCGGGCGCGCTTTCCGCCGGCCGGCCGGTGAGGTCGGCGCCGGAGCAGAAGCCACGACCGGCGCCGGTCCAGACGACCGCGCGCACGCCATCGTCGTCGCGCAGCTCATCGCAGACGCCGACCATCTCGTGGTGTAGCGCCCGCGAGATCGCGTTCAGCTTGTCCGGCCGGTTCAGCGTCACCAGCGCGATGTGTCCATCGCGCTCGATCGTCAGGTGCTCGTAGCTCATCTCAATCCTCCGCCGTTGCTGAAGGGCATCGTACCGCGAATGCCGCACAAAGCGCCCGTGGAACCCGATGCTACTGCCGGCTCTCGCAATCCGCGCGGCGGTTCTGAAGGCACTGGAGATAGTCCTCGTCCAGGATCACACGGCCATCACGCACCTCGGCGGGGATACGTACCAGCGGCGGACCGGAGGACGGCACCTCGGTTGCATCATTGGTATAGCCGAGGAAGCGACCGTCGCTCGCCCACCAGGCGCTGCGGCAGGGATCGACGAACGGGAGACTCTCGCCCTGGAAGGTGCGGTCGGATCGGTCCTGGATGAAGCAGCGCACGTTTTCACCGCCGGTGAGCGGCGACATACCCCAAAAGGCGACGACATCTTCGTCGCCTTGCCGGAGCAGATAGACCTGGGCGCCGTGATACTCCTTGAGGATCGGCTTATCCGGCGGCAGGGAACCGAAGCTGCCGGCATCCTTCTCCGCTGTGGCGCAGGCGACGAGCGCCAGCCCAACCAGCAGCGCGCCGGCGAGCAGCAACAATCGAGGCGTGGGACGGGAGTTCATCGGCCGAAATCCACCATGCGCTGAGCAGCAAACCTTTGTGCATCTCTTCACATCATAGACCACGGCGACACAAATCTCCGACACCGGACCGGACGTTCCTTCAATACCACAAGGGAGTACGGCTGCGATGACCAACCGCCGGTACACTGAGGGAATGAGACTGCTGATCGCCGCCGTCCTCGCCGCGATGCTGCTCGTCGGCTGTTCGGACTCGGACCCCGACGACGAGGCGCGGGATGCCGCGCCGCAACCAACCATCGCAGCCTCCACTCCGTCACGTTCAGACGGACCCTCAGCGGCGGGTGCCGCGACCATGACGGCGACACCCGGCAATGTCGGCGTCCAACGTCCGGCGCAGACATACGACCCGAACGCATTCACGCTTGAGCTCGAGCCGGTGCTGTCCGGTTTGCGGTCGCCGGTCTTCGTCACCGCGCCGCCCGATGACAGCAGCCGTCTGTTCGTCGTCGAGCGGAGCGGCACGATCCGCATCACCGACAACGGCAGCCTGCGGCCGCAGCCCTTTCTCGACATCTCGTCGCTGATCACATCGGGAGGCGAGCAGGGGTTGCTCGGCATGGCCTTCCACCCCCGCTACGCCGAGAACGGCCGCTTCTTCGTGATGTACACCGCCGACAACGGCGACAACACCGTCGCCCGCTACCAGGTTTCGAGCGACCCCAACCGCGCCGACCCGGACAGCGCGACGGTGCTGCTCGCGATCGACGACTTCGCGTCCAACCACAACGCCGGCATGCTCGCCTTTGGTCCGGACGGCTACCTCTACGTCGGCACCGGCGATGGCGGCGCGGCCGGCGATCCGCGGGGCAACGGCCAGAACCTGAACGCGCTGCTCGGCAAGATGCTCCGCCTCGACGTGGACGGTGGCGAGCCGTATGCCGTGCCGAGCGACAATCCCTTCGTCGGGCGCGGCAACGCGCGGCCGGAGATCTGGGCGTATGGCCTCCGCAATCCCTGGCGCTACAGCTTCGACCGGGAGACGGGCGACCTCTGGATCGCGGATGTCGGCCAGAGCAACCCCGGCTACGAAGAGGTGAACCTGCAACCTGCAACCAGCCGCGGCGGCGAGAACTACGGCTGGGATCGGATGGAGGCCAGCCACTGCTGGGAGCCGCGCGCGGGCTGCGACCAGACCGGCATCACGCTGCCGATCCACGAATATGAGGACCGTGTCTCGGGCGAGTGCTCGATCACGGGCGGCTACGTCTATCGCGGCACCGAGGAGCCGGCGCTGACGGGCGCCTATCTCTTCAGCGACTACTGCAGCGGCCGGATCTGGTCGCTGCATCAGGACAGTGGCGGCGCGTGGGTGCGGACGGAACTCCTAGACACCGACCTGCGCGTCAGCTCCTTCGGCGAGGATGACAGCGGCGAAGTCCACGTGACCGATCTGGACGGCGGTGGCATCTACCGACTCCGGGCACAGCCTCGGTAGGCGGGTACCGCGCTTGGTGACAGGCCGGATTCGAAGGCTACAATAGCGCCCAAGCCGCCGAAACCGGGCCGGATCGTTTAGATTGCAACGACTTCGGCTGCCGGTATGCTCACCTTGATCGCTTCGACTGAATTGATCGCGTCGTCCTTGCTGGGGTAGCCGGTGCCGGACATTGCGAAAGTCTGCCCGTTTGGCGCCTTAAACTGCCACCGCCATTGGCCCCTGCTATCCTGGTAGACCTCGAATCTGTTCGCGGTAGTGCTGTGGCGTGTTTCTGTGCGATAGACCACTGCCAGCTGCTCAGCGCGGAGAGGCAGGATCGCATACGCACGACCCTCCTCGTCGCTGAACTCTACCTCAAGAACTCCGGGCGCGAGCACGTCAACCACGGTCCCTTCGTCTCCCTCCTTCGGACCGCCGTCAACGTCTTTGGTAATGATCCGAACAACGTCGAACAAGTGAATCACATCCGCCGTCATCGAACCTCACAGGACATAGCATGTGACGAGATGAGGACGGCTGTCGATGGGGCGCACCTCCCACACGCTTCGAATCCTCGCTGACGCGGACCGCCCATCTACCTTGAAATCTATCACGAATCGCTCCCCGTACTCGGATGTACCGGCGTGGCGTGCATCTTCCTCCTTCGCTGCCTTCAACAAGAGGGCGCGCAGCGTCTCGGCGTCGCGCATCGAGTATCCCAGGGCGGCTGCGAAGACCCGCGCCTTGTGCTTGCCCTTCGGGTGGCCCGGATTGAGGGAATAGAATAGTAGCTTCTCACTTCTCAATGGGAACGACAGCGCGTTCACCATTGGGAAGCTTCGCGCTCAACCACCTTTGGCTCCGCGCTGGAGCAGAATTCAGTCGCCGGCGGCAGCGACGGGTGTGGCGGAGGGGTAGTCCATGCCGATGTGGCCGAGGCGATCGAGCTCCGCGTATTCCTCGTCGGAGATGCCGATCACCTCACGATAGACATACTCGTTGTCTTCGCCGAGCAACACCGGATGCCGCCGCAGGTGGTTGGGCATCTGCGACATGCGGAAGTTGAGGCCGGGATAGCGATAGGGGCCGAACTCCGGGTGGTCCAATTCCTCGAAGAAGCCGCGGTCGTTGAGCTGGGGGCAGGCGTAGGCGTCGCGTTCGTTCTGTACCGGACCAGCGGTGACGCCGGCATCGGTGAGGCGGCGCCAGAGGTCGAAGGGGTCCTGCTCGGCGGTCCAGGCGGCGAGGAGCGCGTCCAGTTCCTCCTGGTTCTGCCAGCGGCTGAGGGCATCGCGGAAGCGGTTGTCGTCGGTCCACGCGGGATGTCCGATTACCGTGCAAAGGGCGCGCCACTCGGCATCCGAACCGACATCGATCGCGATCCAGCGGTCTTCGCCGGCGCAGGGATAGACGTTGTGGGGGGCGTGCGACGGGTGCTTGTTGCCCTGGGAGGGCCAGTTGCGGCCGTTCATGCTCGTGTCGAGCACGATCTCACCCAGGTAGGCCATGAAGTTCTCCGCCTGGGCGAGCTCGATCAGCTGGCCCTTGCCGGTGCGGCGGCGGTGGCGGAGCGCCATCAGGATCGCCGTCGCGCCGACGACGCCGCCGGCGGCATCGGCGGTGAAGGCGTCGCCGGTCATCGAGGGGTCGCGGTCGGGGTAGCTGCGCAGGTGGTGGTGGCCGGTCATCCCCTCCATGTGCGTACCGAAGGAGCGATAGCCCTTGAAGGGGCCGCTGAGGCCGTAGGCCGGCATCCGCAGGGCGATCAGGCGAGGGTTGTAGGGGACGAGGTCTTCGTAGCGGATCTGGGCCTTCTCGATCGTCTCGGCGGCGTTGTTCTCGACCATCACGTCGGAGACGGCGATCAGGCGGCGGAAGATATCGAGCCCTTCCGGTGTGGTGACATCGACGGTCATGCTGCGCTTGTTGCGGGCGTGGCTGTTGAAGGCGGCGCTGCGGTTCCACGGACGGGGGAACACCTGGCGGTCCGGGTAGGAGTACAAGGGAATGCGCGCCTCCGGGTTGCGGTCGACCATCTCCTGGGTGACGCGCTGCTCGGCGCCGCGGGTGCTCGGCTGGATGTGCTGGAGCGGCTCGACCCGGATCACTTCCGCGCCCCACTCCGCCAGCAATTGCGTGCAGTGCGGTCCGGCCCAGACCACGGTGACATCGACGACGCGAATTCCTTCGAGCGGCAAGCGTTTCATGGTTCCGTTCCTATCGCGTATTCCTTCACGAGTTCCAAGTTCCAGGCTCTAAGCGACGCAATCTCCGTGGAACCTGGAACTCATTTAGACGACTCCCATCATCGCCATGCGGCCGATGTCGTCGCGGCTGTAGCCGAGGCGGTCGCAGAGCAGTTCGACCGTGTGCTCGCCGAGCAGGGGGGCGCGGCGGGCGGGCGGGCGCGGCGTCTCGTACATGATGAAAGGTCGACCGGTGTAGGTGGCCGAACCCGTGTGCGGGTGGTCGATCACCTCGAAGGCGTTGCGGGCGCGGAAGGCGGGGTCGGCGAGCACGTCGGCGATCGTGTTCACCGGCGCGGCGAGCAGTTTGTTCTGCTGGGCGATCGCGGCGGCGTCGCGCTTCGTATGACCCATCAGCCAGCCGAGATAGGAGGCTTCGATCTCTTCAGCGAGGTCGGGGTATTGGAGCAGCATCACCGCGTTGAAGGTGCGGGGGTCGCCGACGAGGTCGTCGCGGCCGATCATCCTCAGGAAGGAGGCAAACTTGGTGGCGCCGGTGGCGTGGATATTGACGTAGCCGTCGGCGCAGGGGCGGACGCCGATGCCGGGACGGACGCCGGTTTCCGGGCGGGTGCCGATATCGCCGGTGTAGATGTGGGCGGTGAGGTAGATCGTGCGGCGGTCGCGGAAGCCGGCCTGGGTTTCGTAGATGGAGATGTCGATCTGGCCGCCGTCGCCGCCGGACTCGACGTCGTAGAGGGCGAGCATCGTCGCGTAGGCGGCGGTGGCGCCGGCGTGGTACTGGACGACGTTGCCGCCGAGCTTGAGCGGGTAGGCGTGCTTGTTGCCGGTGACGTTCATCGGGCCGCCCATCGCCGAGAGGGTGATCTCGCTGGCGGGGAGGTCGCGATAGGGTCCGGTCTGGCCGAAGTTCGAGATCGATGTGAGGATGATGTTCTCGTTGACGGCGCGGAGCGACTCATAGTCAAGACCGAGGTCCGCCATCACGCCGGGGCGGAAGTTCTCGACGACGATATCGACTTCGGCGGCGAGGCGGAGGGCGATCTCGCGGCCGAGGGTGGACTTGAGATCGAGGACGACGCTCTGCTTGTTGGTATTGAGGTGGAGGAAGAGCGCGCTGCCCTCGAGGTGCGGCGTGTCGCCGAAGAAAGGGCCCATCCGGCGGGCGGGGTCGCCGCTGGGCGGGCGCTCGACCTTGATCACGTCGGCGCCGTAATCGGCGAGGAGCTTGGTGCAGTAGGGTCCGGCAATATGGTGGCTGAGATCGAGAATGCGCACGCCTTCGAGCGCGGTCGGCATCATACCAGCCCCCTCCCTGACAAGTGTGTGGGCAACGGTACCACGGACACGAGCTTAGGGTGAGGGCTGAAGAGCGCCGTGTCAGTCGATGCCCCCTCGTAGCCGAGAGATGCGGCCTCCGCTGACGACGATTCCGGTCGCGCTGAATTGAGCATCAGCCATTCCCATGGGCTTCGGCAGCGGGGACTGCATCTCCCCTGATTGATATTGAGTTTTCGAAGGTGCGCTGCGCCGAATCTGAAACGTTTGATTGTTTCTGTTCGCCAGATTCGGCTAGGAAGGGCCGCTTTGATTGTTTTACTTGACCGTTTGATGCCATCCATCAGGGCACACAGAGCAGGCTGAATATGCATAGATGTAACCCGATCATCGATGGCATAGATAGGCTACGGATAAGAGCGGAGCGCGGTCAACGAACAGACAGCACTCCCAACCGTTCGGAGGTGTCTGGTGACGAGGAGGCTGGGGGACTCTCACTCCGTCAGGGAGGATCACCTGTGTCGGGCCAAAGCATCGCGCATGACCGGCTGTCATCATCGTGAAACTGAAGCAACTCGGCATGTCGGCGCCTGAGGAACGCTTCGACATCGGACGTGGGGCAATTGCCAAGTCGGAGCAAGATGACCTTGGGCGGATGTCCAAGGCGGACCGATCGATGGTAGAAGTCGATGTCCTTGGTTACGACGACGAAGTTGTGGGTTGCAGCATAGTTCCATACGTCGTCATCATCGGCACCACCAAGGCCGAGGTCATGAACGTGTGTCGAATCCGGATACACGTCGCGGAGCAAACGGACAAGCCGCGGCGAGACGTTCTCATCGAAGAGGAGCCTCACGCGGGGATGACCATGACTTTTCGGCCGAGGTCAGCCGCGAAGGCGAAGCAGGCGCGGATATCTCGCTGCGTAAGATAGGGAAAGTCCTCAAGCACTTCTTCGACGGTCATGCCTCCGGCCAGGTACTCAAGTACGTCGTAGACCGTAATGCGAAGCCCGCGAATGCAGGGCTGACCACCGCGCTTGCCCGGCTCAAAGGTAATGCAATCACGCCAGTCGAAGGATTCCATGGCTTGAGCGTACTGACCCTGATTCGAGGCCGTCAACGCCGGTCACAATGATTGGATGCGGCGCCAGCATGAATCGTATCCGCAGATGTCACTTCGCGGCCGGGTCATGTGGGTCCCAAGTGACGACGGCACTGGCAGCGTTGCACCGAGCGGCGGGCAGTATCATTCGCTTCGGTAGTAGGACCTGCCGGTGCAGATTCCTGGTGGGGGTGTCCGCATGGGTCGGGAAGCGATCGAGTTGCTCGCCTACCTGATGGATGAAGCCTTTGATGGCAATGATGAGCACTCACTGCTCTGGAACCTGCGCTCGGTGGGTGAGGATGGCTGGCTCTGGCTGCCGCCGGGCGGCGGGCGCTCGGTGTACGACATCGTCCGGCACGTCGGTGAGTGCACGTACGTGTATGAGAGCCATGCCTTCGGCGATGGCGCGATGCGCTGGGACCGACCGGGAACGATTCCGCCAACGCCGCCGGCGCAGGATCCGGCCGGCATAATCGGCTGGCTGCGAGACGGGCATCGGCGTGTGCGGGAGAGTCTGCTTGCCCTCCACGATGACACGGAGTTGCGCGGCCTACGCCGGGCGAACTGGGGGCAGGAATGCGAGACGCGGTGGCTGCTGAACGTCCTCTTGCAGCACGACCTCTATCACAGCGGTGAGATCAACCACCTGCGCTCCCTGCAGCAGGGCACAGACCGCTGGGCGTGGCAGGAGGGCTAAGAACTCTTCACAGAATAAGCTGCGCCTGAACCCGATCCACCCATGGCGTGATGTCGAAGCCGCCAGGCTCACCGATCAGCGATTCCGCGCTGAACGAGCATCTCGATGGTGCGTGTATGCAGACCGCCCGCGCGGGCCGCAGGGCGCCCATCATCCTGACGGTGGACGGCGCGGCCATGCACGCGGCCGGCCGCGCTTTCTACCAGGCCGCCAGCGGCGTCTGGCTGACCGACCACGTGCCGCCCTGCTACCGGTCGGGCTGGCCCGGCTCGGGCAGGATCTCGACGTACCCGTCCGTTCCGTGCACGCGGATCCGCTGCCCATCCCGGATCAGCCGGGTGGCATGCTCCACCCCCACGACGGCCGGCAGGCCGTACTCCCGTGCGATCACCGCGCCATGGGTCATCAGGCCCCCCACCTCTGTCACCAGGCCCGTGATCGCAACGAACAAGGGCGTCCAACTAGGGTCCGTGGAGGCGGTGACCAGGATGTCGCCCGCTTCGAGATCGGCCTCCGCCATGTCCCGGATGACGCGTGCCCGCCCCTCGACGGTCCCGGCGGAAACCGGTAAGCCAACCAGCGCGCCGGCCGGCACGTCGTCGCGCCGGTACGCCCCGACGATGACCTCGCCATCCGACGTGAGTACCCGGGGCGGCGTGAGCGCCTGATACGACCGGAACGCCTCCTTGCGCCGGCGGATGAGCTGGCCGTCCACGTGGTTCGTGCGCACGACGTCCTGGAGCTCCTGGAACGTGAGGTAGAAGATGTCTTCCTTCTCACGAAGCACGTGGGCCTGCACGAGGCGCTCGGCTTCTTCCATCAGGGCCTGCTTGTAGACGAAGTAGCGGCTGACCATGCCGTACTTCGGATACTCTCGGTACCCGATGAAGGTCCGGACCCGGTCGATCATCCGCTTGGCCTCTTCGGCCTTCCGCTCCCCGTCCGGCAAGGCCCGCAGGCGCTCGAGCAACACCTGCTCCTTCTTCCGGGCCTCCTGCCGCCCTTGCTCGAAGCGCCGCTCGCCCTCGCCCGGCTCGAAGTTCTTGATATTGCCGAGGATCAGGGGCACGAGCGTGGTGGGGCGTTCGCTCCAGCGCGGCCTCGTGATGTCGATCTCGCCGACGCAGCGCATGCCGTACGTGTCGAGCCAGGACCGGATGGCGTCTCGCGCTTCCCGCCCACCCTCGAGCTCGAGCATCTCGTCGAAGAAGCCGTCTTCGAATTGGGGAACCCCAGCTGGCCTTCGCCGCATGGTTCCCCAACCCCCGCCGATCGGGGGTTCCGTCCCCGGGACCCCCGCGACGTGCTCAAGAAAAGCCACCACGTCCGGATGCGGGCGGATCACGTCCGCGACGTCCAGGAGCGCCAGCCCCATCTCCGACGTGACGTTGTGGGGGACGGACTGCGTGAGCGTGTCGGCCGCGTTCTTCTCGCCCAGCCACGCCTGCAGCTGCTCGTTGAGCCACCAGGTGGCCTCCATCCCCGCCATGATCGCCTGATGGCTTTGCGGATCGAACAAGATCCGCTTCAACTCCTGGAGGTCCGCCAGGATGAAGTCGAGCAGCGCCGATCCGGACTTCGTCCGAATGTCGCGCTTCAGGGCGGCGATCGAGGCCTGGCTGCGCTCGATCAGCTCGGCGACGATCGCCGGATCGGTCTCGATCGGGGGTGGCGGTGTGCCGGCCGGCGCCGCGCCGGGATCCTCGTCCGGGAGCGACGGGACGAAGTCGCCGCGGTCGAGGAGGGTCTGCAGCGCGTCCCCGATCAGCGGATCGCCTTTCCCCAGGACCGCCAGGAGGCCCGCGCGGCTCGCCGGCGAAGCCAGACCCTGGGTGACGTCGACGAACAACCTCCCGCCGGCCTCCTCCATGGGCCGGCCCGCGGTCAGCTGCCACAGGGAGATCCCGAGCGGCTTCATGGCATCAGTCATCATCTGCCCATGACCGACGGAGACGTAGACGTGGTTCTCTCGGTCGCCGGCCGCGGGGATGGGGAACAGCGTGGTGATCGGCCGGCTCTGGACGATCTGAAAGCCGTCGTCGGCCAGACACCATTCGATATCCTGGGGGCAGCCGAAGTGCGCTTCGATCCGCCGGCCCAGCTGCGCGAGCCGCACGACCTGCGCATCCGTCAGCGCGGGCTCGTCCTGCCGCTCCGGCTCGATCGCCTGTTCCCGCGTGCCGCCTGCCGGCGTGGCCTCGATGGCGAGCCGCTTGGTGGCAACCGCCTTGGCGACGACCTCGCCGTCCCGCACCTTGTACACGTCCGCGTTCACCAGGCCGGAGACCACGGCCTCACCGAGGCCGAAGCTGGCCTCCACGGAAGCGACCTTCCGGTTACCCGTGACCGGGTCGGCCGTGAACAGGATGCCGGCCACCCGCGGGAAGACCATCTGCTGCACGACCACGGCCATCTGGACCTGCCCCTGGTCGAAGCCATTCCGCAGGCGGTAGGTCACGGCCCGCTCGGTGAACAGCGAGGCCCAGCACCGGCGGACGTGCCGGAGGATCGCCGCCGGCCCCACGACGTTCAGGTACGTGTCCTGCTGGCCCGCGAAGGAGGCCGCCGGCAGGTCCTCCGCCGTCGCGCTGGACCGGACGGCGGAGGCGGCCTGCTCGCCGAGCCGGGCGAGCGCGCCGGCGATCGCCGCCGCCAGATCGTCGGGAATGGCGATCCCTTCGAGCGTCCGGCGGATCTCCGCGCTGAGCGCGCGAATCGCCTCCCGATCGTCCGGCTTCAGGCGCGACAGCCGATCGAGCCGATCGTCGATCGTCGGCGCTTCCGCCATGATCCGCTGAAAGGCGTCCGTCGTCACGCAAAAGCCGGCCGGCACGCGGATGCCTTCGATCCGCGAAAGCTCGCCCAGATGCGCGCCCTTGCCGCCAACGACCGCGACCTGCGTCTGGTCGATCTCCTCGAAACCCAACACGTAGCAGCCCATCCGCTCACCTCCCTTTCGCGAACATGCGCCAGGGTCTGACCCCGTCCAGCGACTCTACGACACGACCCGGGTCTTGCCGCAAGTCCCCCAGTGTGCTATATATTAGAGTGGGAAGGAGTGTTACCCATTCCTTCCCTTTCTCATCCCCGGCGGACGAACAACCTCCTGGTGAAGCGGCGGTACGTGGGCCAGGAAGATCTCCCAAAGGTGCGGCCGTGCCGTCAGGCCTGACTGCCGGTACGCCGGCCGCGGCGACGACTACGACAAGAACCGGCGGCTCATCCGCGCCAAAGGCGTCGAACACGGCTCTGGCCCAGGCAAGCACCACGCCGTCGTCGAACGCACCATCACACTGCTGCACTGGCGCCGCCGGCGCATCCGCTGGGAGATCCGCGACGACATCCACGAAGCCTTCCTCCGCCTTGCCGCCGTCCTCATCTGCTGGCGACGACTCACCCACGGATTGTGTTAGAAGCTCTACGCGCGCGTTGCCGAACCACCGGGGATCTGCTTCCCTGGGAGCGTGGTTCGGTGAGCGGGGTGCGTCACGGCCACCGGCTGCACGTTCACGACACGCCGTTCGGCTGGTCCGGCTGGCGTTGGGAGGAATGAGATGATGGACCAGCCCACCGCGGAGGCGATGCTGCGGGCGCTCGACCGCTTCGTCGGCGAGTGGACGATGACGGCCGGCCCGCCCGGCGGCCCACCCTGGCCGGGCGGTGGGCGCGTGCGCTTCGAGTGGATCGAAGGCGGCGCCTTCCTCATCCAGCGCTGGACGATCGCGCTGCCGGAGGCGCCCGACGGGACGGCGATCATCGGCTGCGATGCGGCCAACCAGACCTACTACCAGCTCTATTCCGACGAGCGCGGCGTCTGCCGCGTCTACGCGATGGGCCTGCGCGGCGACGAGTGGACGCTGTGGCGCGAGGGTCCGCCGTTCCCCCAGCGCTTCACCGGCACGTTCAGCGAGGATGGCCGGACGATCACCGGCCGCTGGGAGATCGCCGAGAACGGCGAGCACTGGCGGACCGACTTCGACGGCACGTATACGAAGGTCGGATAGGCGCCGCCGGGTTGAAACGCGGGTGGCCGCAGGCAGGGCAACGCGGGCCGATGAGTCACACCCGGCGGGGGTCAACTCCCCGAATGCTGGATGCGACCCACGGGCGTTCTGGGCGAGCGGCGCGGTGAGCTCGAGCCGCACCGCTCATCGGGCTTCAATCAGACCCGCCGCCGTGATCGTGTGGGTGTCCGTGGCCGTTCGGGTCCGCACGGGACCCCGGCGCCACCTGTCAACAGCCCGGCTGTCCATCGTTGCCGCAACAGTTCGATCGGGTGCGGAGCTTCCGCCAGTTATTTGCGAGCGCGAGACGGACCTTGGTCGGGAACGGCGCGTCATAGGTAGCGAAGTTGGTGAAGAAGGCGTTCAAATTTGGCCGCGCCATAGAGCGTGCGCTCCTCCTCGGTCCCAGAGGTAGCGGGCCTGCCGCCTGATCGTGCCGGCACCCAACGTTAGAACCTGTCTTGTACCTTACACCAGGTCCGCGCGGAACGGCGCTCCTTGGCCCTTCGGCTCGGGCAGCAGACCTCGGCGGATGACGCATGCGGACGCGGCGTGTACGCTGTCGCGCATAACGCGTGTTCGGGGGTGGGGCATGACCACGTCGCAGGCGGTGCGCGAGGAGCGGGTGGATGTGGCGGGGTGTCCGATCACGGTCCGGGTTATCGGGCAGGGGGAGTCGCTCGTACTGCTGCCGCGCGAGAACATCGACCCGGCAGGATTGCCCTTCACCGAGCGGCTGGCGGAGCGGTTCACGGTGTATACGCCGATCCTGCCCGGCTATCACGGCTCCGACGTGGGGTGCTGGAGCTGGATGGCGGACGCGCGAGACCTAGCGATCACGCAGCGGCAGTGGATCGATGCGCTCGGGCTGGAGGGGGTGACATTGGTCGGGCTCGGCTTCGGCGGCTGGCTGGCAGCGGAGATGGCGAGCATGTCCGGGCGCGGACTCGACCGGCTGGTCCTGGTGAGCGCGATGGGGATTCAGCCGCGGGAGGGGACGATCTTCGATCAGTTCCTGGTGAGCACGGAGCTGTACGCGCGGCAGGCGTTCCATCATCAGGAGAACTTCAACCGCCTCTTCGGCGAGGCGCCCGACTTCGACCGGCTTGAGGGATGGGAGACGGACCGAGAGATGTCGTCGCGGGTGGCGTGGAAGCCGTACATGTACAACCGCTCGCTGCCGCGGCTGCTCGGCTCGTGTCGGGTGCCGGCGCTGATCGTCTGGGGTACGGAGGATCAGGTCGTACCGGTGGAGTGCGCCGCGCTCTATGCCGAAGCGCTGGGGAATGCGCCGGTGCGCGTGATCGAGTCGTCCGGTCATGCGGTGGAAGCGGAGGAGCCGGAGCGGCTGGCCGAGGCGATCCTGGAGTTTGCGCGCGGCTGAACGTCGCGTCCTCGTGCCGGGCGTGGTTCATGTCGTGGGCAGTCACGGCCGGGAGATGCAGACATACCGGCCGCCGCAATGGCAGTGCATGGGGTTGGTGACGATGGCGGATCGGGAGTTCGCCTCCTGGGTGAGACCGATAGCGGCAACGCTCGCGGAGGACCGCCGGCAGGTGATCGCGTTCGCCCGGTCGGCGCCGGCTGATCTCTGGGACCGGCCGAGTATAGTTGACGGCTGGACGCACAAGGACATCCTCGCCCACGCTGCCGGCGGCAACGACCAAATCCTGCAAGAGTTTCTGCGATCGGTGGCGGCGTGCGGGCCGCTCGACCCCGCACTGTTCCAACTTGATACCGACGCGGAGAATGAGCGGGGCGTCGCCGAGCGGCGGGACTGGCCGGTCGAACGGTTGATCGCTGAGCTCGAACAGGGCGGCGACGAGGTTCAGGAGCTGCTGTCGTGTGTGCGGGAGGAAGATGAGGATCTGGGACAGAACGTACTGCCTGTCAGTCTCGGCAGATTTCTGCGCATCGTCGAAGAAGAGCGGCACGACCGGCTGCATCTGGAACAGTTGCGGGCAGGATTGCGGACCTGACACCGCGCGCTGAGTGGCGTGAGAGGAGAGCGAGTCGATGCACATCATGTACTTCACCGAGCAGCCGATGTCGGCGTATCCGGAGGATGAAGCGCGGGACGAGGTGCCGATCGGGCAGGGGCGGTCGCAGCGGGTGACGGCGCTGATGCTCTCGAACCGGCACTTCGATTCGCGGGAGGGGAGCCGGCTGTACGGCGAGCGGCTGGAGGAGTACGGCTACGTCGAGGAGATGGGCTTCGACGGGATCATGCTGAACGAGCACCACACGGCGCCGTTCTGCATGTCGCCGCGGATCAATATCTTCGCCGGCATCCTCGCCGCGCAGACGAAGCGGGTGAAGATCGTGCTGCTCGGCAATCCGCTGCCGGTGGTCGACAACCCCGTCCATCTCGCCGAAGAGCTATCGCTGATCGACATGATCTCCGGTGGGCGGCTGGTCTCGGGGTTCGTGCGCGGCGGCGGCGTCGAGAACATCCAGGCGAACGTCAATCCCGTGTACAACCGGGAGCGGTTTGAGGAGGCGCACGACCTGATCGTCAAGATTTGGACGGAGTCGGGACCGTTCCGCTGGGAGGAGAAGCACTTCCAGTACCGGGTGGTAAACCCCTGGGCGCTGCCGGTGCAACAGCCGCATCCGCGCATCTGGATCCCCGGCGTCGCCAGCCGGGAGACGGTGATCTGGGCGGCGGAGCACCGCTATCCGTACATCGGCCTGAACACGAACTTCGACGTGAGCGGCAAGATCAAGGACATCTACACGGAGACGGCGCGGCGGGTTGGCTACGAGCCGGGGCCGGAACAGTTCGGACAGTTGTTGCAGTGCCACGTCTCCGACTCGGCGGAGAAGGCGGAACGGAACGCGCAGCAGTTCATGTGGATGCGGGGTGAGTTCACGGGGCTGTCGCATCCGGTGTGGGGGTCGCCGTCGGGGTATGGGTCGCGGTCGAACCGGAAGGCGCTGATCGAGATCGCGGCGGGACACCGGCCGATGATCCAGCCGCCGCCGCTACACCAGCGGGCGCTGGAGCGGACGTTTGTCTGGGGGACGCCGGACCAGGTGATCGAGCAGTTGAAGGTGGTGCTGGACAACAACCGGGTGGGCATCCTGGGCCTCTGGGGCAACGACGGCCGGATCGACCACGAGGACTCGATGACCTGCATCCGCCTGCTCGGCCAGGAAGTGCTGCCGGCAATCCGTGAGTACGCGAAGGAGTTGGGGCTGAAGGACCCGTTCGAGCTGGATACGCCGGTGAGTCTGGCGTACGACGAGCAGATTGCGCGGGAGGCGGCGGGGGTTGCGGGGTCGTGAGAAGTGATCCGCCGAGTAGTGATGCGGAAGCGAACTGACGTTGAACACTTGGTTCAGCCCTGGTACGAACTTTGGTCGGCACTGCACTTGGAACCGTTGCGGGATACATTCACACGAAGTCTGATATCCGCCCGAGGAGCGGACATTCCTCTGTATGCTGTATGCTCCCGGGCGTATGCATGGTGAAGCCGCCGACTTCTGCGGCCTGAGTGCAGACGGGCTCTGCGTTGACAGGTCACACTTGCTATACGATCGACACACGAGAAGGCTGTCGTCTCCAAGCCAATCCATCGGGACTGCCAAATGCGACTTGCTGCGCAGCCCTCGGCTGCTATATTCTATGCGTCCAAGAAGATCAATTCTCGGAGTTTAAGGCGGCGCAACTCGCCTCCGCATGTCGGAATCCTATGCGTGACGAACTTAAGAAGTTACTTGCGGTGAAACAGGATGATTTGAATGGAATATTCTTGGAACTACCAGGACTAAACGGTAGGCTTGCAGAGATGCTAGAGGTAACATTTTATTATGTTCGTCTTATGGACGGAGCGATTAGAGAAGACGATCTGGTTAATGTGTTGTGTGACTATATTGTCCCGTATTGCTTGAACCGATCATCGATCAAGAAAGTTCCGATCAATCGGATAAGATCGCTATATCTGGATGCAAAGGGTCGATTTCAGAGATCAAGTAGCAATAGTGGTGAACCTGGAGAGATCTTGGCATACTTTCTCATTGAAGGTTGTTTGGAAGCACCCAAGATACTGACAAAGATGACGCTAAAGACCAACCCGTCAATGCCAGTACACGGATCAGACGGTGTCCACCTCCGGATTGGCGAATCTGATGTTTTTGCACTTCACTTCGCGGAATCTAAACTGTACAAGAATCCCACCGAAGCAATAGATTCAGCCTTAGATTCAGTCCGACATTACGTCTCGCCGATCAAAACTTCAACTGCAACCATGAGAGACTATGAAGTCAATCTTGTATCGGGAAATTTGGACATTCCAAATGGGAAGCTTCGCAATTATGTTTTAGATATTCTCAATCCATATAGTGCAGCTAGAGACAACTTGCAGTATTGGCACACATGTATAATCGGATTTGACATGGACTTGCTCTGTGGACGCGTTCAAGAAAATGAGTTAATTCAGGAGTATTGCCGGCTTGCAAGACATTTCAATGCGATACTTTTGAAGAAGATAGAATCAGATGATCTATTGCTATCCCAACGATGGAATGTATTCTTTGTGCCATTACCATCGGTTCAATCATTTCGAAACAAGTTTGCACAAGCTCTTGCGGTATAAGCCATGCCGGAAATATACCAGGAGTTGTCACAACGCATCAGCAGCGAGCCGCAGTTCGCAACTGATTCTCGCGACCTCTTCCTAGCGCATTACTTCAGCAAACTGGAATCTGCTCCGGCCGGGCTGGCCACACAAACTGCTACGATTTCGGCAGAGCAGATGCAACGCCTCTGTCAAGTTGCGACCATTCTGGCGTGCTCCCCGGATGTCAGTCATCAGAAGGCAGCCTATGAACTGTCAACCCAATTGCTTGAATTTTCAGGCAGCGAATATCAGGCGCTAGCGTCAATCGCGCGTCTCGTACTCGCCCGCACTGGAAACATTCCCTCGCTGGAAATGGTGGCCGCTCCCACATCGGCGCCGTTACCTCTAGGTCCTGCTGTGGAGAGCCTTGTCCACAGAGTCAGCAACTCTGAGACGATTGGTTCCCAGACTATTGAGTTCACTGACTTCCAGTTGAGTGCATGGGAACGACTCCGGCAAGGCACCTCAGTCAGCATTTCTGCGCCGACCTCCGCTGGCAAGACATTCCTGATGATCGCCTACATAACTTCCGTCCTTCGCGAACGCGCAGAGGTTGGAATAGTGGTCATCGTTCCGACCCGCGCCCTTATCAGACAACATTCCAGCGATCTCCAAGAATCCTTCACCCGGTTCGGCGTCGAAAGTGTCCAAACGTGGACTTCGTCTGCAAACCCGCCAGATACTCTCGGCAACCGCAATCTTTTTGTGATGACGCCCGAACGGCTTCAATTCGTGCTGGCAAACTGGTCTCTAGCGCCCAACATACATCTGTTAGTCGTCGACGAGGCACAAAAGATAGCCGACGGCGCAAGAGGAATACTCCTCGAAGACACCATCCTCGAGCTTGTACAACGCAATCCCCAAGCGCAGGTAGTATTCCTGTCGCCCCTAGCACGAGATCCCGAACGACTGCTTCAACACGTGGAGCAGTCCACAGATGGGGCCTTATTGACCGAATCGTCGCCTGTATCTCAGTATGTCTTCTCGGTGACTACCAGAAGAAGGAGGCTTAGCGTTGATCTTCTACGCACAGGTTCAGATCCTGTACGGATGATCGATTACACACCAGCCGCCGAAACTCCAACTAGATTGGCCGAAAGACTCGCATATATAGCGCGCGAGTTAGGTGCAGGTTCTCAGAATCTGATATATGCAAATCGACCGACTGATGCCGAAGACATCGCAAAAGCACTAGCGTCGTACCACCCAATCTCTACACAACAACTAAACATCGCCCAAACTGTAACTGCACTGCGAGAGTACATCCACGATGAGTATTCTCTGAACGCCTGCCTAACAGCAGGGACAGCATACCATCATTCAGCGATGCCGGACATTGCCAAATTAAGCGTGGAAGATCTATTTCGCTCTGGAGATATCAGCTACGTGGCATCGACTTCAACGCTTCTAGAAGGAGTTAATTTGCCGGCGAGCAATATCTTCGTGTACCAACCCAGACAAGGTGCGGGAAATGATATGACGGACAGCTCGTTCTGGAATTTGGCCGGTCGAGCTGGTCGTCTCTTGAAGGACTTTTCAGGAAATGTATATTGTGTGGATGAGACAAAATGGGAGACACCAGTCATGGATAGGGCGCGTGAGTATAGCATCACTAGCGCGTTCGAGCAAACGCTTGATGATCAGGATTTGCTCAACTATATGAACAATTACGATAGTGTACCTGACGACAAGTCTCAATCTTATACGTACATTGTCAATACGCTTGTGACGGCATTTTCGAGTGGTTCCACAGAGAATGTGACGCGCATTCTGGAACAACGCGCTCCATCACGAAATCCATCCAAGTCCGAACAAATTAGCGCAAAGATTGTCGAAATAGCTGAAAACGTGAGTATACCAATTGACTTAGCAACGAAGAATAAGTCTGTTGATATTCGAAGACAACAGCATGCTCTCAACATTCTAATGGACATGGAGGCATCGAGTCTACTCGGCATGATTCCAAACAATCCGTTTTCGAATGACTTCTTCCGCAGGATGGCACGCATATTCGCATTCATTGGCAGAGAGATTCGCATTGGCACAGATAATCCTCAATCGATTACATACTTTACAGCCATTGCTATTGACTGGGTTCGGGAGAATACACTCAAATCGCTCATCAATTCACGATTACAGCGACGCGCTCAAGGAAAAGCTTCAGGAGTAGATGTTAATCGGGAAATACGATCACTTGTACGTGACATTGAGAGTAAACTGCGATTTACGTATGTGAGAGGCACCAAATGCTTTGTTGACCTCGTAGAATTCACATTACAACAGAGAAGTGACCTTGTAGCTCAAGGAGATGATTTTGGTCTTCCATATTATCTCGAACTTGGCATGTGTCGGGAGGGTACTATCGCGTTGCACAATCTTGGTTTATCTCGTACTACCTCCATCGCCGTGTCTGAGTTGGCTCGTGCGAACGGTGTGAGGGAGGATGGTGTTCTGGCGTGGCTCCGCGGCGAGTTCAGTCAAGCGGAACGTCAACTGGCCAGGCCATGTGCGCGCGAGTTAGCGGCGTTTCGTGGCAAGCTGTCATAGTTCGGACCTTGAGGAGACGCATTGTGTCGATCGGCCACGGATCAGCGCCCGATATGCGCGAAGCGTCACGACCCATTCGGACACGTCGGCGGTCTCTCGAAGTCGCCCGGCGGCGAGCTCGGCTTCGAGGCGGTCTGAGCTAAGTTCGAACCGGCACTCATAGGCGCGGAGAGCACGTGCCAAGTCACGGCGCAGCCGTTCGGCGTCTCGTTTCCGGTCTTCGGCTGTTCCCCAGGCCAGGCGTTCGGTCACCATTTCCTACCTCCGGCCGGTGCATCATAGCTGGACGGGCGGGCTGTTGTCGCTGCGCGCCTCGTCAAGCTCCCGCTTCAAGCGCTCGGCCGCCTCTACGTCTGTCCATGAGCCGGCGACCGAGAGGGCCGCGTCGATGTCGGCCTGCGTCGGACGCTTCCACACGGTTCGGCGGCGTTTGGGTTTGGCTGGAGAGAGCACGGCGATCTCCTCGTCACCACGTGTGATGACCCGCGAAGTCTGGGTGCGGGCGACCTCGTCGACCAAGCGCTCGAAGTCGGGTCTGGTGGCGATGTCGACTTTTATTGCTTCGCGCACCGCAATTGATAACCCTCCTCAGCATTCTATCACGGACCTGCCCAGGACCGATGCACATCGCGCATGGTACGACGAAACAGCCTGGAATGGCCCGCACGTGGTCATCCCACACTCCGAACCTGCTGATACCGTAAAGTAACAGTGACGTGCTGAGGGAGGAGTACTACCATGCCGTTCTACGAACGAGGACCCGTCCGCATCCACTACGAGGAGGTCGGTACCGGCTTTCCTCTGCTGCTGATTCCGGGTGGCGGGCTCAACTCCGCCCTCTCATCCTGGCAGACCGCCTCGCCCTTCAACCCGATGGAACGGTACCAGGACGACTTCCGCTGTATCTGCGCTGACCTGCGCAACGCCAACCCCGGTCAGTCCAGCGGCCCGCTGGAGATCGACCGGCCCTGGGACGCCTACGCCGACGACCAACTCGGGCTGATGGACCACCTCGGCATCCGCGAGTTTCTGGTGATGGGCTTCTGCATCGGCGGGCCGATGATCCTCAACCTGATCCGGCGGGCGCCGGAGCGTGTCGTCGCGGCGGCGATGATGCAACCGAGCGGCTTCCGGCCGGAGATCCCGGACCTCTTCTACCAGAACAACATCAAGAACTGGGGGCCGCCGCTGTCCGAGCAGCGGCCCGACGTGACGATGGAGATGGTCCATGCCTTCTTGACGAGCATGTATACCGACCGCGCCGACTTCGTCTTCACCGTGTCGCGCGACTTCGTCCGCACGATCGAGACACCGCTGCTGATCGCACCGGACGACGTGCCCGCGCATCCGTACGCGGTCGCGATGGAGGTGGCGAGTCTCGCGCCGAATGCCGAGGTGACGATCTATCCCTGGAAAGATTCGCCGGAGCACATCGACGAGGCCGTGGAGCACGCGCGGCGTTTCCTCAAGGTGCACGCACCCGTCAGAGCGTAGGACGTCCAGCGCACACGGCTCGCCCCTGCGCAGGCACCACCACCCGGCCATCGGGAGAATGGCGCGGCGATGGTGCCGCTCGTCATGCCTCACGCGGCAAGCTGCATCCCGCCCCTCGTCACGTCGTCGCATTTGCTCCGTCGGCGGCTTGCATGCTTGCCAGATGGCCGCGGATATGGCCGATGATCCCGGCCTCGATCAACTGCTGGGCGCTGAGCGACCGGCCGCCGACCATCGGCAACGCGGCGGTGCGGTCGAGTTGCTCGTCTGAGAGGGCGTGGATGCCGGCGGCGATGGTGGCGCCGTTCCGCCGGAGTTGGTCGATGGTCTCGGTCTTGCCGGCGCCGGCGTGGGCGGCGAGCTTCTGGGCGTTGATCTCGTCGAGTTGTTCGGCGGTCATCGGTGGCAGTTGCCGGCCGTTCGCCACGATCGTGACCAGGTCCATGACGATGAAGGGTGCGTCGCCGATGTGCCAGGCGACGAAGCCGACGGGCCAGCCTTCGTCCCGGCTGGTGGCGCGCCATTGCGCGTCGGAGAAGGATTCGATGGCGGCAATCGCCGCAGTGTTGGCCTGATCGAACTGCTCCGCCAGGGTCTGTGATCGTGTGCTCATGCGTTGCGTCCTCCGGTCGATGGCGGGATGGTGTCGTTCGTGGCCACTGTATCGACGGGGGTACGGCGGTGACGATAGCTCAGGCGAATGAACCACAGAGACACGGAGAGCGCAGAGATTCCTTACAATCCTCTGTGTCCACTGCGTCTCTGTGGTTCGAAAAGCCGGCAATGTTTCAGGGATGGTTTCGGCATGGATGTTGTGTACTTCGCGTCGGCGGCTGCGTTTCGGGCGTGGCTTGAGAAGCACCACGATACGGCGACGGAGCTGTGGGTCGGGTATTACAAGAAAGGGACGGGGAAGCAGAGCATCACGCACCCGGAGGCGGTCGATCAGGCGTTGTGCTTTGGTTGGATCGATGGGGTGCGACGGGGAGTCGACGCAGAGCGCTTTGCCAATCGGTTCACACCGCGGACGCGACGCAGCAATTGGAGCGCGGTCAATATCAAGCGGGTCGGGGAGTTGATGGAGGTGGGGCTGATGCAGCCCGCCGGCATCGCCGCGTTTGAGAAGCGGGACAAGGAACGAGCAGCAGCGTATTCGTTTGAACAGGGTGCGCCTCAGCTTGGGGTTGAGTTCGAGTCCGAGTTTCAGTTGAATGCAGTGGCGTGGGAGTTCTTCCGGTCACAGGCGCCGTGGTATCAGCGGATAGCGACCTGGTGGGTGATCAGCGCAAAGCGGGAGGAGACTCGGCGGCGACGGCTGGCGACGCTGATTGAGGACTCGGAGCGCGGGGAGCGGATCGCGCTCGTGCGGCGACCGACGACGTAAAGCGCCCCTGTTCGGCCGCGCACATGGACCATTGCATTCCTGCTCAGCACTGGTGGCTACGGATCGGGTTCCAGCAGACGGCGTAACAAGGGGAACAACGACGGGAGGCCGCTGCCGGCGGTTTCCCAGAGGATGGTGCAATCAACCCGCTCGTATTCGTGAGCGATGACGTTCCGCATCGCCCTCATCTTGGCCCACGGCACGGCCGGATGCTGGATTTGACCCTCCTCTGGGATGTGCCGGGCGGCCTCGCCAATGATGACGAATTGGTAGGAGAAGGCGCTGATCGTTCGCAGGTCGGCGCAGAACTGATCCCGGCTCAGACCGGCGACGAACGAACCAATCTCATCGATGGCATCGGCGATGTCCTCAATTCGCTCAAGCCACGATCTAGTAGACATGGACCAGATCACGTATGACCGAAGGTTTGACGCGCTCCTTGAGCCCGCCGGATGTAGTGAGGTCCACCGGGCGCTCCAGGAGTCCTTCGAGATAGGCGTTGAGATCAAAGAGGGCGAAGAGACCGGTGGGGCGGTTGAACTCGACGAGCACGTCCACATCGCTGTCCGGTCCGGCTTCGTCGCGAGCAACGGAGCCGAAGATCGCGAGCGACCGAACCCCTCGCTCGATGAGATCCTGACGATGATCGGCGAGGATCTGAACGACGTCGGCACGGCGTGGCGCGGATTGCTTGACCGTGGGCATGGTGTCACCTTCTGGTAGGTGATCGCGCACGGTCATTGTACGGCGTGAATGGTTGGGGTGTCGGTGTGATCGTCCGCACCTACAAGGATATGACCCTTTCAATCCAGTATCTGGCGTGGTCGCGGCAGATGCGGGACGAGGGCGACAAGGCGCTTCGGGGCGATCAGGCGGTAGCTGTCGGTGAGGAGTTCGGCGACCTCGATCCAGTCGAGCGAGTCGAGGTCGAGGCGGAGGCCGACCCAGCCCCGGGAGCCGAGATAGTCGGGACGGTAGAAGCGGACGGGGCCGGAGGCGATCATCGCCTCGGCAGCGCCGGGTGGGGCTTTGCAGGTGAGGCCGACGATGCCGTCGCCATGGTGGTCGACGAGATAGTAGGCAAAGGTCTTGCCGCGGACGAGGAAGCGGGCGTGCTGGCCGGTGTAGGTGCGTTCGGCCTCGGGGAGCGCGAGGCAGATCTCGGTGACGCGGGCGAGGGTGGCGTCTTCCGGCATAGGTGTGGTCATGACGGGGCCATCTTGATCTGGGTGTCTGAACCAACACGAGGCGATCGTCAGCGTGCCGTCGCAGGCGCCTCACGCGGCTGGAATCGGAGCACCAGGTCGGCGTCGAGGGCACGGCCGAGCCGGTGGAGCGTCTCCAGGCGCGGGTCCACGCCGCCGGCCTCGAGTCGTGCGATCGCGGGTTGCGAGGTGCCGGCTCGCCGGGCAAGCTCCTGCTGGCTCATGCCGCGCGCTTCGCGGAGCCTGCGGACCTGTTCGCCTAGTTCGAAGGCGAGCTGCGCCTGGTCATAGCCGGCCCGGACCTCAGGGTCGTCGATTCGTTCGCGTTTGATCTGCGTCCAGGATCGTCGTGTCATCGCTCAGTCTCCTTCGGCCGTGTGGCCCTCCGCGATGCACCGTTGCATCACCCGCTCGGCCCGATCGATCTCTGCCCGTTCTCGCCGTCGTGTCTTTCGGAAGACCGTCAGCAGGATGATGCGGCGGCCGGTGGCGATGTAATAGGTGATGCGGACGTGCTCACGTTCCAGATGAAACCGCAGTTCACGCAGTTTCCCACGGAGTTGGCGGGTATAGGGTTCATCAAGGAGCGGCCCGCGCTCTTCGAGCAGATCGATGTAGAAGTACGCCCGACCGAAATCTCCCTTGCTCAGCCCCAGGAGCCAGGCATCAATCTCCGGCTCGCATTCAATCTCACCCCATGCCATATCACATATGGTATATTCATGGACTCAGGTGTCAAGCGATGAGAATCCGCACGCTACCAAATGGCTTCGTCGATACGCTCGGCCTTGGGAAGGGCGAGGGTGTGGTCACATTCGTATATCCATTGCGCGGGACGTGGTGATCAGCGTGCGCGACCCTTGTATTCCATGACCTTGTTGGGGCGCACGAGGATCGTGACGGTGCCTTCGCCGGTGCCTGCCGATACGTATCGCTGCCCCAGTTCCTCGCCGAGGTAGCGGACGGCGATGCGGCGACGAAGGTCGTCGGAGGGGGGCGGGCCAATCTCGGCCGTTCCCTGGATCATGACGGCGTAGTAGGGCAGCGAGCGGCGGTCGACGGTCAGCGCGACCTCGGCGTTGCGAGTGATGTTGCGCACCTTCTGCGAGCGGGCGCCGGCGGTCATGATGAGCGCGCCGTCTTCGGAGAGGAACCAGATCGGGACGGCTTGCGTGCGGTCCTTCGGTCCGACCGTCGAGAGGATGGCGACGTTCGTCTCTTGAAGAAGCGCCTCGGGGGTGTCTTGTTCCGGCATGGCGGCCTCCTGCTGGTGATGTTTGTGGTGTGTGCGGATGCCAGGGCGGCGCATCCGGTCCACGGTACTGTACCGTGTCGTGCGTTCTGGCGCGCTGTCGATGCAATTCGTCAACCTGTCTATGCCGGAAGTGATGTTTGACCTCATACTGGCGTGCAATGTGTACAGATGCGAGTACGTTCGGTGCAGACGCCGGATTTCGACTGGGATGAATTCAACATTGAGCACATCGCGGAACATGGAGTCACGCCGACCGAGGCTGAGGATGCGATCCTCGATCCCGACCGTATGCCGTCGGAAAGCAGGAATACACCATCTGAGAAACGGCAAGGCCTCATCGGGATGACGGAGATGGGTGACGAGTTCTTCGAGAACGTCTCTGCCGATGCTGATGCCGGCTTGCCGCCCCCGCGAGCACGCCCGACATCAGCCTGAAATCCACCCTGAGGCGTTGCCAGTTATCAACGCTCGGGCGTGTACGTCACCGGTAGGTGCTTGACGCCGTTGATGAAGTTCGACAGGAGGCGTTCCGGCGGGCCGTCGACCTGGATGTCGGGGAAGCGGCGGAAGAGTTCCTCGAACATGACGCGGATCTCCTTGCGGGCGAAGCCGGCGCCGAGGCAGAAGTGCTCGCCGATGCCGAAGGCGAGATGTTCGTTCGGCTCGCGGGTGATGTCGAAGCGGTAGGGGTCGGGGAAGATGTCCTCGTCGCGGTTGGCGGAGGGATACCACATGATCACCTTCTCGCCGGCGCGGATCGTCTGACCGCGGATCTCGACGTCGGCGGTGGCCTCACGGGTCATATGGATCACCGGCGAGGTCCAGCGGAGGATCTCCTCGACGGCGGCGTCGATCAAGGTCATATCGGCCTGGAGGCGGGCGCGCTCGTCGGGATGCTCGCAGAGCACCTGGAGTCCGCCGGAGATCGCGTTGCGGGTGGTCTCGTTGCCGGCGACGACGAGCAGGAAGGAGAACTGGAGGATGTCGCTCTCGGTCAGCTTTTCGCCATCGACCTCCGATTCGAGCAGGATACTGATCAGGTCATCCTGGAGCGGCTCGCGGCGGCGGCTCTCGAGGAGATCGCGGAAGAAGCCGTACATGCGGGCGAAGCCCATCATCGAGGTCTGGCGGGCGGCCTCACGCGAGCCGCGCTCGTCCTCGGAGACGACGGTCTGGTATTCGGGGTCGCCGGAGCCGAGGACGCTGTTGGTCAGCTCGAACATCAGCGGCCAGTGCTCGCGGTCGAGGCCCATCATGCCACAGATCACGGCGAGGGGGAGCTGGCTGGCGACATCGAGGACGAAGTCGCACGAGGATTTATCCGCGATTCTGTCCAGCACTTCATTGGTCAGTTCGCGGATGCGCGGCTCCATCGCGTTGACGGCGCGGGGGGTGAAGCCCTTGTTGACGAGGCGGCGCATCTTGACGTGGCGGGGTGGGTCCATCGTGATGATGCTGACGCCGCCCTCGCCGGGGCGGACGGTATACCCCTCGGGCGGCTGCTCCGGGTGACGCAGGCCGGGACCGGCGATGCCCTTCGAGGAGATGAACAGGTTCGGATTGCGGGAGACGAAGAGGATGTCCTCGTACTTGGTCAGCGACCAAAAGCCGTTCAGATCCTCGGTGCCGGGGTTCCAGTGGACTGGCGCCTCGCGGCGGAGGATGCGGAAGGCGTCGTGCGCCTCGGCACGCTCGAAGAGGTGGGGGTCGTTGAGGTTGATGCCGTGGGGCAGCGGTGGTTGCGCGAGGGTCATGACCGTTCCTTTCGAACGCGATGAGCGAAACTGAACGCTGTTCATTTATTGAACAAGGTTCATTCACCGATTTCAAGTAGGTGAACGGACGATACCCCCCGCGTGGCGCGTTGGCAATGGGTCGGTGCGTTCGCAGTGGATCAGACCGGGCGGTACTCGACGACGAAGTAGCCGGAGGGTTGCTGCCCGGCGTCAACAACTTCCAGGCCCGCCAGTCGTGCGAGCTCACGCATCTCGGCGACGGTGCGATGCCGGCCGCCGAGCAGCACCATTTCGATCGAGAGGGGTCTGGGGGCATCGTCGAAGGTGACGCCGCCGAGCACGACAACGCGGCCGGCGGGGCGTGCTGCCTCGGCACAGCGACGCAGGATCGCCGTCGCCTCGGCGTCGGGCCAGTCGTTGAGGATGCCTCGCAGCAGGTAGAGGTCGGCGCCGGCGAGCAGCGGATCGAAGAAGCTCTGACCGGATGTGGTGACCCGTTCGGCGACGCCGGCAGATTCGAAGATCTCGGCGGCGCGGGCGACGGTGCGGGGGAGATCGACGAGCGTGCCCTGGAGTTGGGGGCGGAGGCGGAGGATCTCGGCGAGCATGGCACCGGTGCCGCCGCCAACCTCAACAATGGTGCGGAGCGACTCCCAACCGCCGGTGATCTCAAATTCCGCGTTGGGGACGCCGTGACCGGCTGGTCCGATCAGGGCGTCGAAGCTCGCGCCAATCTCCGGGTGGGCGTCCAGGTCTTCCCAGAAAGGGCGGCCAAAGTGTTCTTGATAGCCGGGATTGCCGGTGCGGACCAGCGTCGGGAGGGTGCCCCAGGCCCCGGCGAAGCGGCCGCCGATGCCATTGAGGTCGAGTCCGAGCCGCCACGCTGGTTCACGCAACTGCCGCGCGGCGTCGTTCAGTGCGAATCGGCCGGGCGATGGTTCCTCGAAGACGCCTTTGCCCACGAGATAGGTGAGCACGCGGTGGAGGGCGTCGGCGCTGCAATTCGCTTTCGTGGCGAGGGCGTCGATGTCGGCGACGCCGGCGGCAATGAGGCCGGCAATGTCGAGGGTGGCAACAACGCGAATGCACCACGGCGTGCAAAGGTCGCTCAGCGTGCTGAGATCCACGATCTTACGTTCTGTCATGCAACGCCTTCTCCTGTGATCGACCCGTCGCCGGGTTGCTCAGATCATGTTTGCGGCCGTGATCGCGCTCACGCTGTCATCCTGGGCGAAGCGAAGGACCTCGGACGAAAGCAGACCACCGAGATCCTTCGCTGATGCTCAGGATGACAGCGTGACCGACGCGCTTCATTCTTCAACATGCGTTCAGAGCGATCTCTGATGGCGAGCGTAGCGGTCGAGGTTCTCCAGTTCTTGGACGTAGATGCGCTGGAGCAGGCGGGGGGCGAAGAGGCGTTCGAAGAGGCCGCCGATGCCCTTCGTGCTCTGCCAGGTGGTCGCGATCTGGACGCGGCTGGTGTCACCGTCCGGCACGACGGTGAAGGTCGTGAGCAGGCTTGTCTGAGGCTCCGACTCGGTGAGGACGCGGCCGGGCTGCGGTTCGGCGACATACATACGGGCGGCACGGCTGCGTCCGCCGGCCTTCATCCGAATGGAGAAGACGGTGCCGGCGCCGACCCCACCCTCTTCGACCTTCAAGTCGGAAAAGGCGGGCGGGAGGATGTGGGGGTGATGCTGGTGGTAGTCGGCCAGGATCTTGTAGACACGGTCGGCGGGCGCAGCCACGCGGCCCTGCGCCTTCACGCTGATGGTTGCCATGCGGGTACCTCGACGATCGGGACTGCGGCGGCGGAGCGGGGTGCGGTCGGCGAGCAGCCGCTCACCTTTATTGAAGCGGGTTTCTCGGTACGGCGGCAAAGGGCTTCTGTGACGGGAGAACTGAAACGAGTATGAGCAACAGCGCGTTGAGATCGGTGGCAGCGGTCGGGGATTGGGTGGTGGATTGTGGGTCTACGGGTAGTGGTCTGGTTTGCGGTGTTCATCGTTACGGTGGCGGCGGCGGGCTGCGACGGCGGCGATGATTCGGGAGCGATGGTCGAGCCCGGTGGCGTGGCGACATTGGTGGCACGAACACCGATGGCGGCGCCAGTGGTCACGGTGACGCCGTCGCCTGTGTCGGGACGGGTGGACGGGACGGTGGCGCCGCAGGGATTCGGCGGGACAGAGCCGGTGACGGTGAAGTCGAACCCCGATCCGCTGCCGCTGCAGGGCAATGTGCTTCTACGTGATGTGCGGCTGGGCGTGCATTCGGAAGAGGGCGGCTGGGACCGGATCGTGTTCGAGTTCGAGGAGAACCTGCCGCCCGGTTCGATCACCTATGTGCCGTCGGTGAGCGCCTGCGGTTCGGGGATGCCGGTGACGGTGGCGGGCGAGGCGATCCTGCTGGCGCGCTTCGATCAGACAGCGGCGCACACCAACGCGGGGCAGCCGACGATCGCGCGGCGGGCGATTCCTGGACCGGGCGACACGATCCTGGGGGCGCGGCAGGTCTGCGACTTCGAGGGGGAGGTTTCCTGGGCGATCGGCGTCAACGATCGGCAGCGGTTCAAGGTGACGCTGCTGGATGCACCGCGCCGAGTGGTAATCGACGTCAAGCAGTGACCGACCCCTCCCCCAGCTCCTCTCCGCGCGTCAGCGCGGAGAGGAGCTGGGGGAGGGGAACGTTAGCCGGTCAGGTCCTCACCGATCGCTTCCTGGTTGCTGACGCCGAAGGAGGCGTGCTCCTGGATCAGCTTCCAGGCGCCGTTCTCCTGGTGGAAGACGCCGGTCATGCGGAAGGGGACTTCGCTGCCGTCCGGGAGCTTGAAGCGGCCGCGGTCGGCGACCCAGCCGACGGCGCCTTCCCGATAGGCGCGGAGGTCGCCGGGGATGACGATGACGCCGGCGCCGGCCTGAGCCTCCAGCATCCGCCGGACGCCGGCGATGTCCTCGAACCATTCGTTTGGGTCGGTGCCGATGAAGACGAGGGCGTCGTCGTGTGAGGTCAGATCCTCCATGAGGTCGCCATCGCCGCGGGAAGCCGCGTCGTAGACGCGCATCACCACGTCTTTGAGCTCAGGTGCCTGTTGCATGGCTGGTTGCCTCCGTGCCGCGTTGCGTTCGATCTGGCACCAGCCGATACGAGCATCCGGCCCTCTCGGATCAGGGATGGTTCGGGGTCGATGATCATGCCTTCTTGGCTGATTCCAAGATCTCCACATAGTGCGGGTTGTACATAATGCCGAGGATGTTGCCGAACGGGTCGACGACGGAGGCGGTGATAAACCCTGCGCCACGGTCCTGGGGCGGCTCGATCTGGGTCGCGCCCATCGAGAGCAGGCGGTCGAGCGTGGCCGGCACATCGTCGACGTGCCAGTGCATGAACACACCGGCCGGGCCGGTTGTCGTACCGGGCGGCGCGTAGCGGCTGTCGATGATGCCCAGCTCGTGCTGGTAGTCGCCGAGGCGGAACTCGATGTAGGCCGGCGGTCCCGTCTCCGGGCGTTGGAAGTAGGGAGCGATGCCCAGGAACTCGGTGTACCACGCCTTGGCCGCCTCCAGATCGGCCGCCCACAGGTTCAGAGTGGCAAAGCCTCGCAGTGGTTGCGTGTCGCTCATCGGAAGCCTCCGTGATGAAAGGGGGGGGCGGTTCCTGCCCACCATGCTACAACCGCCCCAGCGTTGCGCCAGAACGTCCCGCTGCGTACGGTGCGAACGTACCGAATGCTGACAATCGCAGGAGCATCACCCCGATGAGCGCCCAGACCGACACCGCCGAACTGATGCCATACGTCGTTCCCGCCAAAGGGCGCAACGCCAAGGGGCTGCGCCGCCTGGTGGAGAAGCATCCCAACATCCGCTTCATCTCGCTGGTCGGCGTCGACCTCGGCGGCAACGAGACGGACGAGCGGATTCCGGTCGCGACGTTCCTGCCGGACGCGGAGACGCTGCTGGCGGGCGGCGTGCAGACGGACGGCTCCAGCGTCGTGCTGCCCGGCATCGCCACGCTCAACGACGGCAAGGTCGACCTGATCGCCGACGCCAATGCCCGCTGGACGATCGACTATAACGAGGCATACAGGGACGAGGCGACCGGCCTGCCGGTGGGGACAGTGAAGATCCCCTCCTTCCTCGAACACGCGGGCCAGCGGGTCGATTCCCGCTCGGTGCTGGCGCGGGCGGAAGCGTCGGTCGGAGGGCGATTGCTGGAACTGCTGCGGAAGCATCCGGCGGCGGCGCGCGCCCTCGGCTTCGCGCCGGAGGATGTCGAGGAGGTGCTGCTCACGAGTGCGACGGAGCTGGAGTTCTGGGTGCGGACTCCCGGCGCGCGGGAGGAAGTGGAGCAACTCGCCGTCTCGCAGGCGCTGCAGGAGCAGTACTGGAAGCCGACCAAGGGGCCGGTGCGGTCCGGTCTGGAGCGGGCGCTGGACCTGCTGGAGCGGACGGGGCTGCGGCCGGAGATGGGCCACAAAGAGGTCGGCGGCGTCGACGCCCGCGTGATCGGGACCGCCGGCGTCGCCGTGATGGAGCAGATCGAGATCGACTGGCGGTTCGCCTCGGCGCTGGAGGCGGCGGACAACGAGCTGCTTGCCCGCACGCTGATCAGCCGCGCCTACCGGCAGGAGGGCCTCGAGGTCACCTTTCTCGCCAAACCGATCGAGGGAGTGGCCGGCAGCGGCGAGCACACCCACGTCGGCATCGCCGTGCGGCTGAAGGACGGCAGCATCCGCAACCTGTTCACGGCGGCGGACCCGGAGCAGGACTACCTGTCGCCGATCGGCTGGGGGGCGCTGATGGGGCTGATCCGTCGCTGGGAGGTGGTGAGCCCGTTCGTCACCTGCTCGACGGACGCCTTCAACCGGCTGAAGCCGGGCTTCGAGGCGCCGGTCTGCGCCGTGGGGGCGGTCGGCCATACGGTCGAGGAGCCGTCGCGCAACCGCAGCGTGCTCGCCGGGCTGGTGCGCGACCGGCAGAGCCCGCTGGCGACGCGCTTCGAGGTGCGCGCGCCCAACCCGCATACCAACTCCTTCCTTGCAATTGCGGCGATGTATCAGGCGATGCTCGACGGGATCGACTACGCCGTCTCGTCGGGACGCAACGCGCAGGAGTTGCAGCGGGAGTTCTCGAAGGGACCGGAGGAGCCGGCGGAGTACCTGGAGCCGGGGCGCGCCTATCGCAGTGAGGAGGATGTCTTCGAGCACTACAGCCAAGAGGAGCGCGACCGGCTGTTCGGCAAGCCGCCGGCGACGGTGTACGAGACGCTGCGCAACCTCGACGACAACACGGACGGGCGGGCGGTGCTCACCCGCGACGGCGTCTTCGACGACCGGCTGATCGGTTCCTACCGCGACGCGATGCGCAGCCGCTGGCTGTTGGAACTCTCTGAACGCATCCTGCCGGCGAACATGGCGATCGTGCGCGAGTGCCGCCGCATCCACGGCGAGGATGAGGACGGCGCGGATGAGTGGGCCTGGAAGGAAGTGCACGCGCTGCGGCGGTCGTTGATGCGCGACGCGGGCGGCCAGGTGTCGCTGTTCAGCCGCATCCGCGAGGCGATCGAGCGGGGCGACGACGGCGATGTCTCGACGCTGCAACTGGAGATGAACGGCGCGATGGCGGAGCTGCGCCGCCGCTACACGGCATACACGCGCAACGTGCTCGACCCGGTGGGGCCGCAGCCGGACCTGGTGGAGTCGAGCGCGCGGCCGTTCTCGGCGGTATCGGCGAACATCTCGGAGTCCTGAGCGGCAGCAAGAAGAAACTCGACGTTCGATAGGTGTCTCGACAAGGCGCCTGTCGAACTTTTTTGTCTCACCGGGAACAGATGCAAGACCATTCACGAGGTATGAGATGATCGCACGCATTCTGTTCCTGTTAGTAGTGGGGATCGCCGTTCTCGCCGGAACCGCCGCAGAAGACGGAAACGCGGCGGCCCAATCCGGCGGGGTCGAAATCGTTAGTACGTCGAGCTACGAGAGCATCACCGGCTCGCTCCATCTTGTCGGAGAGGTGGCGAACAACACCGAATCGACGATCGAATATGTGAAGATCATCGTCGCGTACTATGCGGCCGACGGCGCCCTTGTCGCCACGGACTTCACGTATACCGAGATGGATGAGTTGCAACCGGGCGAGACCTCCCCGTTTGACATCCTGACGATCGACCCGCCCGCGGGGATTGACCGGCACGAACTGCTCGTGGAGTACGACGACACGCGGCAGGCGCCGCTGCGCGGCTTTGAGACAAGTGTCGGATCCGTGCGGACGAGCAGCATCGGGTCGCTGCGCATCACCGGCGAGGTGCAGAACAACACCGGCGTGGCGGCGGAATACGTCAAGGTAATCGCGGCGCTGTACGACGCGGACGGGAGGGTGATCCGGGTCGACTTTACGTTCAGCGAGCGTGATGAGATCGAGCCGGGCGGGCGGTCGCCGTTCGAAGTGCTGATTATCGACGCTCCCGCCTACTCGTCATACAAGCTGTGGGTGGATGGGCTGCGCGTGGACTAAAGGCCGCAAGGCGGTTCGAACGCGATTGAGGGGCAGAGTATACTGTTCTACAGATTTGCAGGATCTGTAGAACAGGGAGACATGCCATGACGTCGCGCCGAGGACACACGCGTCTGGTTCGCCCCCTCCGAGGCGGCCAGATCACCATTCCGGCGGACTTTCGCAAGAGGCTTGGCATCGACGAGGACAGCGTGCTGGAGGTGACGCTCGATGACGGAGAGTTGCGCCTGAGACCGCTGCACACCCGGCAGACCGCGGGCGGTTCCCCCTGGATGAAGGAGTTGTATGACCTCTTCGCTCCGGTCCGAGAAGAAGCTCTGCAATTCAGTGAAGAAGAGATAGACGAGGCCATTGACGCCGCGGTGAAGGCCGTCCGCGAAGAGCATGTATAGGGTCGTCTTCGACACCGTCGTGTTCGTGCGCGCCCTCATCAATCCATACAGCGTCTGTGGACACACCGTTTTTCTCGACAGCGCTCCTCTCTACCGGCTCTACCTATCGCGACCAATCCTTATCGAGATTCTGGAAGTGCTCCGCCCTCCGGAGTTGACACGCAAGTTCCGGCCCATGGCGGGACTCGACAGCAGCCGTGTTTTGGACATCCTGAGCTTCGCCGATGTAGTCGAGCCGGTCGAGATTCCCTCGACCTCTCGGGATGAGAAGGACGACAAGTTCCTGGCGGCTGCTATAGCAGCCAAGGCTGATTTCCTTGTAAGTGAGGATCACGATCTGCTCGTGCTCGCAGAGTTCCAGGGAATCAGGATTGTCAGGTGCGCTGAGTTCCTCCGCATCATTCAGGCCGACGTCGAGCGGTGAATACCAGATAAACCAGCACCAAGATAACCTCTCGACTTTGGCAATTCGAAGAGAGGATGCCGTTGCGTACGACCGTGACTCTGCACCGTTCCGAACGCGCGTTCGGGGCTGGTATACTCTCCGAGTGAACGGGAAGAGTCACCCGTCCCGGAAGCCCCCATGACCGATGACCAACCACAGAACGGCGGACCCTTCCGCTTGGGCGACGATGTCGAGGTGAACATCGCCGGATTGCGGCCGGTCACAGTGACCGAGGTGCTGCTGGACCTCGAGTCGCGCGAGGACTGGTATCCGGCTGTAGTCGCCGAAACGCTGCCCAATGACATGTACAGCGTCACGGTGATGCCGCTGATCGGCTCGATCGAAGTGCCGCCGGTCCACGTCTCCCGATTGCGCCGCCGCTGAGCGCGTGTTGCGTCTCACGCACCTCTCGTGATACGTGATGCGGAGCACGGCGGGCGGCGCGTGTGCCGCTCATACGGCTGTGCGGCAGGAGGCCGGCATGAGCACGTCTTCTACGATTCGGATCGGCGTCGTCGGCGCGGGGGCGAACACGCGCGACCGTCACATTCCCGGGTTCCGGGCGATCGAGGGCGTCGAGGTCGTCGCCGTCGCCAATCGCAGCCGCGCGTCCGGCGAGCGGGTGGCACAGCAACTCGACATTCCCCGCGTCTTCGACACCTGGCAGGAACTGATCGAGGACGACGGCATCGACGCGGTAATGATCGGCACGTGGCCGTACCTGCACTGTCCGGTGACGCTGGCGGCGCTGGCGGCGGGGAAGCACGTGCTCACCGAGGCACGGCTGGCGATGAACCTGGCGGAGGCGGAGGCGATGCTCGCCGCATCCCGGGCGCATCCGCAGCTGGTGACGCAGGTCGTGCCCGCGCCCTTCACGTTCGCCGCCGACCGGGCGATCCAGCGGCGGATCGCCGATGGGTTTCTCGGCGAGCTGCTCTCGGTCGACATTCGGGCGGCGGACATGCGGCCCGGTGGGACGTTCGTCAACCGCAACGGTCCGCTCACCTGGCGGCAGAATCGGGAACTCTCTGGCCTGAACGTGATGTCGATGGGCATCTGGTACGAGTGCGCGCTGCGCTGGACGCCGGGGGTGAACAGCGTGATGGCGCGGACGCGCACCTTCACGCCGCTGCGGCGCGACGGCGAGTCGGGCGAGGTGCGGGCGGCGACGGTGCCGGACCACGTCGCCGTGATCGGCGACATGCCGGGTGGCGGTGTCTTCCAGATGCAGGTGACCGGCGTCTCCGGGTTGGTGGGAGCGCCAGAGCTGTCCCTCTACGGCACCGAGGGGACACTCCGCTTCCAGCAGGCGGGCGCGAAACTCTGGGGCGGCCGGCGCGGCGACACGCAGCTGAGCGAGATCGAGATCGCGGAGGGCGAGCGCTATGCCTGGCGCGTCGAGGAGGAGTTCATCAGCGCGATCCGCGGCGAGGAGCAGATCACGCGCACCAGCTTCGCCGACGGTGTGCGATATATGGCGTTTACGGATGCGGTGGCGCGCTCGGCGGCGGAGGGGCGGTCGATTCCAGTCTTGGTTTGATAGTTCCTGCCGTGGCTGACGGAGTCGCATAATCCCACTGATCACTCAATGCTGTTGTCAGAGCAGGTGCTTGAGAATGGGTATGCTACGTATCGCACTGGGTTTCCTCGTCGCACCAGCTGTGCTGATGATTGCCTTGCTGGCGGCCGTCGTGCATCGTGACGCGATGCACGCGGCGGATTATGGTGCAAGGCTTCCGCAATGGCCGCAATTGGCTCTTGTCGAAAATTGTGAACCGGCAAGTGTCTTGCTTTCCATTGACGATGTACCTGATGGGTTCATATTGGAACGCGACCAGGACTTTTTGACTTTCGAGAGCACTTTGAGACAGACGTTTAGGGGAACATTGCCACAGCGCGATCCACAATCCAACATCGAATTAATTGTAGAGGTAGCGGTACTCCCTTCAGCAGAAGAAGCTGGCGATCACATGCAAGGTATCAGAGATGTTCTCGATCTACTTGAACAACGGTATACGCGGTGGGACGGGCTGATCGGTGAAGAGACGTTAGTCATTCGAACATTCGAAGAAGTTGCTGATGGGCCAGCGAGAGAACGAATTGACGTGCACTTTCAGGTCGGGCGGACTATTGGGAGCATGTTCTGGGAGGATGATGCCGGCTGGTCGGACCTCGACGACATTCTTCAGATTGCACGGATATTGGAAGCACGCATGGTAGCGTGCAACTTCACGTCATAGGCTTGTTCTATCGAGAATCTATCGTACACAGGCGAACTCCCGCGTGTCGATCGTCTCGGGGTCGGTGGTGGCTTCGCGGATGGCGGGGACGATCTCGTCGGCGGTGAGGGCGTAGGCCTGGCCGGGGTTGCTGACGGAGGCGGCGAAGACGGTGCCGAGGAAGCGGCCCTGTTCGTCGACGACCGGGCCGCCGGAGTTGCCGGGACGCACCTCGGCGCTGACGGTCCAGATGTCGCGTTCGACGAGGCGGCGGCTGTAGATGTCGCGGCCGCGGGCGTCGATCCGGCTCTGGATGACGGCGGGGCTGATGCGCAGCGGGCCGCCGCCCGGATAGCCGATCACGGCACCATCGGTGCCGGAGCGGGCTTCGCCGGGGAGGAGCGGGGTGAGGCGGAGGTTGGGGGCGCGGAGGATGGCGAGGTCGCGGCCGGGGTCGAAGTAGACAACGGTGGCGGCGGCGGACTGTCCGTCCGGGGCGCTGACCCTGGTGCGGGCGGTGCCGGAGACGACGTGGGCGTTGGTGACGATCAGGCCGTTGCCGACGGCGAAGCCGCTGCCGGTGGCGATGCCGCCGCAGCCCAGTCCCTCGATCCGCACGGTCGATGCGGCGGCGGCGCGGACGCCGTCGGTGATCGATGCAGTCGAGGGTGAAACGGGGGATGGCAGCTCCGGTTCGAGGCCGGTGAAGATCGGCGGCAGGAGGGTGCCGGAGAGGACGCGCTGCACCCGGTCGATGAAGGCAGGCGAGGCAGGGATGGCGCTGTCCACCTCCCGAATGATCGTCGATTGCTGGATGGCGCGAGCGACCTCCGGAACCGGGCCGCGGGCGAAGGTGAGCGCTAGTAGCCAGGCGACAACCAGGGTGACGGCAGCGGAGAGCACCGCGCCGGCCAGGCTATCGAGCGTGCCGAGCAGCGGTGTCGAGAGCAGCCGTCGCCGGATCGGTCCAACCAGCCAGAAGCCGATGCTGCCGCCGATCACGCTGGCGACGACGATCACGATCAGGGCGACGGCCTGGCGGCCGGTGGGGTCGACGATATCGAGCCGGTCGACGACATCGGGGGCGAAGCGCGCGCCGATCAGGATGCCCGCGAGCGCGCCGGCGTACTGCGCCAATCCGAGCCAGAAGCCGCGTTGGTAGCCGCCGAGCACACCGACGAGAACGGCGAGGACGATCAGGATATCGAGAACGTTCACTTGGCCCTGCGAGGACTGGAGTCAGGCGCACGTTCTCCTCAGACGACGAGAGACGGGCGAGTCACCCCTCTATCGTATCCGGATTTGGGGGCGGGGAGTGGCCCTCACCCCCGACCCCTCGCCCGCTCCGGCGGGCGAGGGGAGCACGCAACGACCGTGAGCTTTCACTATCAGGTAATGGTAATGCCTATCTGCCTCCGATTCGGACCCTTGCTCTTTCACGGCCACTCGCGGACACAAATGGTCAGATGGCGCAGGCAGCAGAAACTTCCCGAACGTCTCAACGGCCGGCGGGGACTGGTCCTTGCAGTGAGCATCACACTCACCGCATGGTCAAACTTCACCAGGGTGCTGGCTGAGGCTCGTGGTTGATGCAGGCTCCCCTCTCCCGCTCCGGCGGGAGAGGGGCCGGGGGTGAGGGCCTGCCTCACTCGCTCCGGCGCGCCGGCGGCGGGGCGCCGTCGTCGAGGAAGAGGGGGCGGCCGGTGAGCTCGCGCCAGTGGGTGTGGGCGAGGGTGTGCATCATGAAGACGGATTGCATCGCGGTCCACTGGCCCTGGGCATCCTGGGTCTGGTTGATCGCTTCCTTGGTCAGCTTCAGGCCGAAGAGCGGTTTCTCCGCGATCTTCTTCGCCATCGTCTCGGTGAAGTCGCGCAGCTGGTCGCGGGGGACGACGTGGTTGACCATGCCCAGCCGCCAGGCGTCCTGGGCGCTGAGCCAGTCGCCGGTATAGAGCATCTCGCGCGCCTTGCGGTGGCCCAGTTCCCAGGGGTGGGCGAAGTACTCGACGCCAGGGATGCCCCAGCCGACGACGAGGTCGCGGAATTCGGCGTCGTCGGAGGCAACGATGATGTCGCAGACCCAGGCGAGCATCAGACCGCCGGCGATCGTCTTGCCCTGAACTTCAGCGATCATCGGTTTGGGGAGATTCCGCCAGCGGCGGCACATCTGCAGGTAGATCTCCTCCTCGTTGCCCATCGGTCCTTCGGCGCCGGGCTGGTCGAAGTTCGCCCAGGTGCCGACCGGGGTGAAGTCAGTGCGCGTGGCGCCGGTGCCGCCGCGCATGTCGTGGCCGGAGCTGAAGTGCGGCCCCTCGCCGGCGAGGAGGATCACCTTGACGTTGTTGTCCTGGTTGGCGCGGTCGAAGGCGGCGTTGAGGTCGTACGTGAGTTGCAGGTCCTGGGCGTTGCGCGCCTCCGGCCGGTTCATCGCGACGCGGACGATCGCCGGGGTTATGTGCTGATAGAGAACCGTCTTGTAGTCGGTGGTGGTCATCGCTGCCGTCCCTTCTGCATCTTCAGGATCGCTTCGCATGAGTGTATGCCTCTCTGGTACGCTCGCCGCAAGCCTGAACCGGTACGGGAGGGGACTCGATGCAGGCACTGGATGACGTCGTTGTACTCGACCTGACGCAACACATCGCCGGTCCGTATGCGACGCGGCTGCTCGCCGATTACGGCGCGGAGGTGATCAAGATCGAGCCGCCGTGGGGCGATGTCGCGCGGCGGCTGCCGCCGTTCCAGGGCGGCGTCGAGCACCCGGAGAAGAGCGGTCTCTTCGCTTACCTCAACACGAACAAGCGGTCGGTCGTGCTCGACCTGCGGACTGACGACGGCAAAGAACATCTACGCCGGCTGGCAGAGCGGGCGACGGTCGTGGTAGAGAGCTTCGCGCCGGGGACGCTCGACCGGCTCGGCTGCGGCTGGGAGTTCTTCCACGCGGTGACGCCGTCGCTGTCGCTCGTCTCGATCTCGAACTTCGGGCAGGACGGTCCCTATCGCGATTACAAGCTGTCCGAGTTGGTGCTGTACGGCTTCGCCGGCGAGATGTACACGATGGGCATGACCGAGCGCGAGCCGGTGAAGATGGCGGGGACGGCGGCGCTGTTCGAGTCCGGCGCCGCGTCGGTGGTCGCGATCATGGCGGCGATCACGGCATCGGAGCGGTTCGGCACGGGCCAGCACGTCGATGTCTCCCTGGCGGAGACGCACTTTGGCGGCGTCGACCGGCGTCACGCCGCCGCGATCGCGTATCAGTTCAGCGGACGGCGGACACTGCGGGCGGCGGGCGCGGCGAACGGCATGCCCAGCGGCATCTATCAGTGCGCCGACGGCTACGTCGATTTCACCAGTGCCGCGCTCTACCCGGACCGGGTGATCGACATGATCGGCGAGGAATGGGCGGCCAACCCGAAGTACCTGGACCCGATGAACCGGATCAACCCGGAGATCATCGACGAATGGAACGCCCAGTTCGTTGTCTGGTGCCTGGAGCGGACGAAGCGCGAGATCTGGGCGGAGGCCCGCCGCGCCAAGGTGCTGTGCGCCCCACTGTTCTCGATGGAGGACATCTTCGCCGACGAGCACTTCCGCGGCCGCGGCTTCTGGCAGACGGTCGAGCATCCGGTGATGGGCAGCTTCGAGATGCCGGGGCGGCCGTTCATCATGCCGAAGGGCGGCTGGGAGGTGCAGCGGTCGGCGCCGCTGCTGGGACAGCACACGGCCGATGTCCTAGCGAACATCGGTGGCAATGGGCAATCGGCAGTCGGCAATGGGGGCGGGGACAGTGCGCGGCAGAACTCCGGCACGTCGCCGCAACCCTCTCGGCCCACTGCCCACTCCCCATTGCCGACTGCCGATGCCCGATTGCCGCTCTCGGGCATCCGCGTCGTCGACCTGTGCGTCGTCTGGGCGGGACCGTTTGCGACGATGCTGCTCGGCGACCTCGGTGCGGAGATCGTCAAGCCGGAGAATCCGTTCGTCTTTCAGCCGATGACGCGCGGGGCGGTGGCGCGGCCACCGCAGGCGCTGCTTAGTAGCGCGAACGCATGGGGCGGGGGGTATCCAGGCGGGGTGCCGGGGGAGCGGCCGTGGAACTACAGTCCGACGTTTGTCAGCCTCTACCGAAACAAGAAGAGCTTCACGGTCGACCTGCGCCGGCCGGAGGGGATGGAGGTGCTGCGGCGGCTGGTGGCGAAGTCGGATGTCGTCTATGAGAACAACGCCACGGGGACGATGGAGAAGCTGGGCATCACCTATGACTGGCTGCGGCAGGCGCGCGAGGACATCATCTTCGTGCGGGTGCCGGCCTACGGCAGCAGCGGCCCGTACAAGGAGGCGCGGGCGCTGGGCGTGCATCTCGAAGGAGTGATGGGACATACCCTCCTGCGCGGCTACGACGACGAGGGGCCGGACGCGAATACGGCGATCTTCTCCGGTGACTATCTCGCCGGGGCGCAGGGGGCCTTTGCCGTGATGACGGCGCTGCACCATCGGCGGCGGACGGGTGAGGGGCAACTGATCGAGATCGCGCAGGCGGAGAACGCCGCCGCGATGTTCACCCAGGCGTTGATGGACTACAGCCTGAACCGGAACGTCCAGGGGACGATCGGCAACCGCGATGTCTTCGGTCAGTATCCCTGTGGCGTCTATCCGTGTCGGGGTGGGGAGGCAACAGCGATGGAGGACCGCTGGGTCAGCATCCACGTCCAAAGTGATGCGGAGTGGCAGGGGCTGAAGCGGGTGATGGGCAGTCCGGCGTGGGCGGACGATGCCCGCTTTGACACGAACACGGGCCGTGCGGCGCACTTCCGCGAGATCGACGCGAAGATCGCGGCGTGGACCAATGGCATGGACGACTACGACGTGATGCATCGCTGCCAGGCCGAGGGTATCGCGGCGGCGCCGGTGCTGGAGGCGTCGCGCATCTTCGACGATCCCCACCTGCGGGCGCGCGGCTTCATGCGCCGCATGCGCCAGGCCGATGCGGGCGAGTACGAGTATATGGGTCCGCTCTGGCGCTTCCCGGAGACGCCGATCGAGTTCTATCAGCCGCCGGTGATGTTCGGAGAGCACAATGATTACGTCTACCGCGATCTACTCGGCATGAGCGAGGAGGAGATCGCGCGGCTGGCGGCGGGGGGTCACATCGCGATGGAGTATGACGCGAGCGTGCGATAACTACTCGGCGGCCATGTACGATGGATGTGCGAGTAAAGACGGGAGGCCGACGTGCGACGGACCATTACTGTGATCTTCGATGGCGAAGTATTGCGTCCGCAGGAGCCGGTCGAGCTTGAGCGGGATATTCCATACTCCGTCACGATTCATGAACTGGGAAACAACGATCAGTCAACTCAAGAACCCGGCATGCTCGATGGCATTCTGGCGCTCGCACAGGATCTCGGCGTCGAAGACCTGTCCGAGCAACTTGATCATTACCTCTACGGCACACCCAAGCGATGAATCGCAATGAATGGTTTGTCGATGCCGGCTATTGGCTGGCGCTGGTCAATTCGAAGGATCGCTGGCACGCGATCGCTCGGTGGTATGCTGCCGGGCTTCGAAGGCCGTTGGTGACGACTGAGGGTGTATTGCTTGAGGTTGGTAACGCGTTGTCCAAGGAGCGTTGGCGAGCATTAGGCATAGCGATGCTTGCCCAGATACGCGCACACCCGCAGATCGAGATCGTGGTCGTCGATAGCAGCCTCGCGGAACGGGCGCTTGCGCTGTACTCAAGTCGACAGGACAAGGAATGGGGACTGACCGACTGCATCTCGTTCGTCGTGATGCAGGAGCGAGGCATCACGGACGCCCTGTCCGCCGACCAACACTTCGTCCAGGCCGGGTTCCGCGCGCTGCTCCGCGAGGCGTAGGAGTTCTGCCATTGCACCGATACGGATCGCCGCCCTCGCACCCATCGCCCAACTGCTGTATGACTGGCGCGGACGAGGTCACGGCCCCACTGCCGACTGCCGATTCCCGACTGCCGCGCGACTGAAAGGAGCGCTTCATGCATCTCGCCGTTGAGTTTCCGTCGGTTGCCTATCGATGGGGCGCGAGCGCCGTGCCGGACCTGGCCCGTGCCGTCGAGGAGGCCGGGTACGACGAGATCGATATGTTCGATCACATCACGATGGGGCATCCGAAGGATGGCCGTCCCCAGGGGCCGTATCCGGCGCAGATGCCGCTGCTCGAAGCGTTCATCACGCTCGGGGCGATCGCCGTGGTAACGCGGCGGGTGCGGCTGGGGACCGAGGTGCTGGTGCTGCCGCAGCGGCAGCCGACGCTGGTAGCGAAGCAGGTGGCGACGCTCGATATCCTCTCCGGCGGGCGCGTGCGGCTGGGCGCCGGCGTCGGCTGGCAGGCGTCGGAGTACGAGTCGCTCGGTGTGCCGTTTGCCGAGCGCGGCCGGCGGATGGATGAGTGCATCGAGCTGCTGCGGCTCTACTGGCGGGAGCCGTCGGTGACCTTCACCGGCCGTTACTACCAGGCCGAGGCGATGGCGATGGACCCGAAGCCGGTACAGCCGGGCGGCCCGCCGATCTGGCTCGGCGGCAGCTCGGACGCGGCGCTGACCCGGATCGGACGGATGGGCGACGGTTGGCTGGCCGGTGGCGGTGAGCGAATCGAGGGAATCAAAGATCGCCTTGCCGTGATTCATCGCGCGGCCGAGCAGGCGGGTCGCGACCCCGCGATGATCGGCCTCCAGATCCAGCTCGGCGATGTGCGAGATCTGGAGGCGCTCGCAGCGCGGGCGGCGACGTTCCGCGAGGTAGGCTTCACCTGGGGCGCGGTCAATATGACACAGCTCTACACGGCGGGCGCCCGCGATCTCGCCGCGCAGCGAGAGGCGCTCGCGCGGATCAGAGAACGGGTGCAGCAGGAAGCCGGGTGAGCGACGCGCGGAAGCCGAGCGTGTGTCGAGCGCTCGGCTTCAACCGCTACAAACTCCCATCTTCGGCGGACGATGTCAGACAACCGAATCCGTATGCGTGTGAACGCCGGTGTGCATCTCGGCCTGGTTCTTATCCGTGGGGTTGCCCATCTTCTTGTCGCCCAACTGACTCTTGCTGAATCCGAGCCGCACGTCGTTGCCGCTTGAACTGGTGATGCAGTCACGCGCCAGCCAGTAGTCGGGCCGCATCGAGGCGTCTACCTTGAAGCAATCCCCCATCACTTCTTTGACCTTGCCGAGCCGGTCGCCGTCGGCGGTGTAGACCTCGGTGCCGGTGGCCGGCATCGCGCCGGTGTAGCTGCCTGACATCGTCATGACAAGTCTCCCTTGTTCGGCCCGAATTACATTCGCGTATATGCGGATCGTTGGGGCCGAACCGCATCCCCACGGTAAATCGTTGCCGTGCCGTCGAGATCGCCCGAAGGGAGCATCAGATGAGACGTTGAAGATGCCGATCCATACTCCGATTGGACGAGCGGCCGGTACGCCGTTATGGAACTGGCGTGGTGCCGGTGCGCTCTTCCGGCGGCTTGAGGGAACGGAACTGGACGAGCAAGAGGAGATCGTAGGTGGCTTTGATCACGCCGGCCAGGATCAGCGACCAGCCAAAGGAGGTGATGCTGAGCAGCCATCCGGCCAGCAGCGGCGAGAGGGCGGCGCCGAGGCTGCGGGGAACGTTGGTGATGCTCGCCGCCGCCGCCCGCTCGTTCCGTGGCACGACCGCCATCACGTAGGACTGGCGGGCCGGTACGTCCATCTGAGAGAGCAGCATTCGAGCCAGCAGACAGGCGACCGCGAGCGGGGCAGAGGGCATCAGCGCCGCCAGGATCAGGAGGCCGTTGGACGGCAGGTGGGTGAAGACCATCGTATTGATCAGGCCGATGCGTGCCGCCAGACGCGGGGAAACCAGCTGCGAGAGCGCGGCGAAGAGGCCGGAGAAGAAGAAGATCGTCGCGGCGGTCTGCACCGAGAGATCGAACCGTTCGAACAGCCAGAGCGCCAGCAGCGATTGGACGACCAACCCACCGCCGAGCGAGTCGAGCGTGAACAGCGCGGCCAGCCGCAGCACGACGCCGCGCGCGTGGGAGAGCGGCGCGCGGCGCCCTCCGGATGGTTGCAAGTCGACCGCCGGCGTGAGCGTGGCATAGATCAGGCCGGCGGCCACGGCCATGCCGGCATAGAGGAGGAAGCCGGCTCGTTGCGCCGTGGTCAAATCCCACCCCGCTCGGTGGGCGATGATCGCCGGGACCGCGCTGGCGAGGGCGCCCAGCGCGCCGGCAAAGCGGTCGCCGAGATTGAACCGGGCGAAGAGCGCCGTGCGGTGGCGATCGGCAGCGGTCTCGGGCAGGATCGCCTGTTCCACCGGCAGGAAGACGCTGACATCGCCCGCCGATGGATTGAGCGTGCCGGCAACGGCGATCAGCAGCAACGGCCAGAACGCGGTGACGCCGAAGAAGCCGACCCCGGTAATGAACATCAGCGCGGAGGCGCCGAGCAGGACCGCTCTTCGAGAGACGCGATGGCCGAACAGACCGACCGCCAGCGTCAGCATCGCCGAGCCGAGCATCGTACCCGTGACGATCGCACCGACCTGCAGGGGCGAGAACCCGATCCCGGAGAGGTAGCTGGCGAGCACGACGCTGACGAAGCCGTCGGCGAAGCTGCGGAGCGCGTGGGCGGAGACGAGCCGCGCCGCGTCCGGGGTCGCACTGCTCGGCAGGAGCGTGCCCAGCACGGACCGACGGGCGCCTCCGTCGATCAGATCCGGGGACGGCGCCGGTCTGGCGCGCTTCATCCTACTCTCCCGCATGTGGCGCTCACGGCGTATTTGACGCCACGACCGCAACCATGTCGCTAGGATAGACGGACGACGTCAGCTGTGGCGTCGGACCGGGTGGGTGCACGCTGCAGAGACGCAGAGGGACGCATCGGGACTCTATTGTTATGCCGTTCTTCCGGCGTGGCGCCGACAACTCTCTCGCAAAGGAACTGACCGCGCTCGCCGAGCGACAGGCGGCGGGTGAATTGATGCGTATCGACCTGGTCACCATCCAGGCGCAGCTTGCGGCGAATCCGCGGTTGGCCAGGAACGGCCGGCCGATCCTCGCCGCCATCCGGCTGCGCTCCTTGCCCCTGGTGCGAATGCTGGTGCAGGCCGGGGCCGACACGGGCATCAAGGTCGCGCAGAAGCGGAGTCTGCTGCATCTGGCTGCCGAAGGCGGACACCCGGAGATTGTGCGGCTGCTGGTCGAACGGGGGCTGGCGGTGAATGCGCGCGACCGGTACCGGCGGACGCCGTTGATGGTCGCGGCTGGGGAGGGACAGACAGATGCGGCACTCACCTTGCTCGAGCTCGGCGCCGATCTCGACATCCGCGACCTGATCGGTGGTAGAGCCACCGATTGGGCGGCGTTCTGGCGCCACTTTGACCTGGCCCGCGCGCTGCTCGTCGCGACCGGACGGGACGGTGCGCCGGCCTGGGGGACGTCGGATGTGGAGCTTGCCGTACTCGCCCGCGAGGATGAGCATGCCCACCGGCTCGCCCGCGAGCGGTTGGCCGGCGGTGCCGGATCGGGACGCCTGTGACCGGCTCCGCCTGGCACGAGCGTTTAGCGGGGCAGCAGGGAATGACAGGGCGACGCGCCGCTCTCCTGGAGCAATAGCGCGGCACGGAATCGACCTCCGGACAGGTCGGCGTGATAGACTCCGAGTCACTCGAATGCCCCTGACGGGGAAGTCCTGACCGGAGACCGACGATGACAACCCAGACGAGAACCGGCGCACCGACCCAACTCGGCCATCTGGCGCTTCGCGTGCGCGATGTCGATCGGGCCGTGCAGTTCTACGATGAGGTGCTCGGCCTCCGGGTGCAGAACCAGGGCCGCGGCGTCGCCTTTCTCGGCAATCGCGCCGACGCCTCGCATGAGCTCGCCCTGTTCCCGCTGCCGGAGACGGCAGCGGGTCCCGACCCGCAACGGGTGGGGTTGTATCACATGGCCTGGGAGATGGCTTCGTTCGCCGACCTGGAGGAATTGCACCGGCGACTGCTGGCCCACGGCGCCACGATCGTGGGCTACAGCGACCGCCAGTGTAACATCATGTTCCTCGACCCAGACGGCAATGAGCTCGAAGCGATCTGGGAGCCATCTCCGGAGGAACTCGCGCGATTGACCGCGCCGGATGGTCCCGGACTCCCACGGTTAGCCGTTAGCCGTTAGCCATTAGCCGTTAGCGATTAGCCGTTGCTACTCGTATACCAATTCTGCGTGGCCCTGCCGCACCTGCAAGGGTTCTCGGCGAGGTTATGCAGAATTGGCATATGTTGCAAATGGACTGGTTATAGCCCTTAACGGCTAATGCCTAACAGCTAACGGCTAACGGCTACGCGGACCGTTCTCTCAGCACCCCGCCAGATCTGAGAGAACGGCCCGCGTCTTCGTTGTTCACCATCGGCGTGCCGGGCGGCATACCACGAGTGGGCTATCTCTGTCCGCATTCCTTATACAACGCTTATGCCGGCGACGGGAAAACCGGCGCTCCGGTCGCATCGTGGCATATACGATGAGGACTGGGGATAGTTCAGCCGTGGATGACGCCGGCACGCTCTCCGACGCTGATGCCGTCTGAGCGACGACCCACGGTGCGATGGTGAGCCGGAGACTTCGGCGCCGTCATTCGAACAGCCTCACACAGAACGCCGTCGATTGGTTATGACTGACGAATCACCTTCACCACCGGAGCCGCACAACCGGCCGCCGAATTCCCGTCCGCCGGACGTGCGGCGGCTTGCCCGCTCACCCGGCAGCGTCCCGGCTGAATCACTTCCCGGCCTTGTCGATGCAGAGTCCACCCGGACGCGCGGCCTCGATCCTCATCCGCCGACGGCCCTAAGCAAAACGCCGGCGCTCTCCGGCCGCACTCCCAGCCGGATCCGGGTGGCCCGAACCGTCGATGTTGACCTCGAGCGCCATCGGATGGTGGAGGCGAGCGAGTCGCAGAGCCGGATCACGGGCTGGCTGTACCAGAAGGAGGAGGTCGCGCATCACGCCGCGCGGCCCTGGTACCAGGTCTTGTGTCTCACCGGTGTCGATTACTTCTCCACCCTCGGCTATCA
>JBFXAN010000029.1:0-50994 GCA_050184225.1 Dehalococcoidia bacterium
ACCAACCGTCGCTTGGGAAAGCCTGGCGGCCCGACGGATTGCGACACCCTGGGAGCGCGGACATCCTGTCCGCCTGTCGTTCGACTCCAAGGCGTACAGGATGTCCGCGCTCCCAGGGGCGGATGTACGATTCAATGCAGGGTGCAGTAAGTACCGTCGCGGGGTCCCTGGAGATTCGATTTTCGTATCAACGTGCGATCATCGGGCGAATCGCCGGACGGTTTCGCGGGCGCCTTCCATCGGGAGGTGGGCATGGGACTCGACCGCGATGAGCAGGTCTTGGAGACCAAAGGGCTTTCCAAGATAGCCCTGGGCGCCGCTGGCGAGCGCCTGATCCTGCGCCGCAAAGCCGGCAGTCATGACGACCACCGGCGTCTGCGGACCGGCCGTGGCTCGCAAGCGGGACAAAACCTCCCACCCATCCAGGTCCGGCAGATTGACGTCCAGCACAATCAGGTCAGGACGCTGGCGCTCCGCCGTCTCCAGCGCCTCTTCGCCGCTGACGGCGGTGTCCACTGAGTAGCCTTCGCACTCGAGCGCGTCGCGGACAACCGCGAGGATCGTGTGTTCGTCATCCACGACGAGCACGCGCGCGCGCAAACCGGCGGCAGAATCATCGATCATCGCACAGCCTCCGTCGCCTCCGGCAAGCCCCCTCGCACAAGGGTACCAGCAGGCGCGGTAGGCGTGAACCGGGTCTGATCTATGAATATTCAGACGTTGACATACCGCGCTCGGTTACAGACGGAATATTGGAACCGCCGACGCGCTATGCCGTCAGCGTTCGCGGTTCGACGGCCGCCTCGGAACAGGCGGCATCCGCCACCCATTCCTCTGCCCAGGCGGAAACCGCCTCGACGACACTGCCGAGCGCCCGCCCCTTATCGGTGAGCTGGTAGGTAATGCGGACCGGAGTCTCCGGCACGACGAGTCGCACGACGAGACCCTCCGCCTCGAACTCCTTCAAGCGTTCGGAGAGGAGGCGGTCGCTGAGGCCGGGAATGGCTGCGGTCAGGTCGCTGAAGCGACAGACGCCGGTCAGGAGCGCCCGCAGAATCACGCCCGACCAGCGGCGGCCGATCAACTCGACGGCCCGGTGGTAGTACGGACAGAAGGCGGCGGGTTGGTCGTGCCCATCCATACTTCCATTCTTACGCAATGTAAGGATCTTGACAAGGGTAATCTGACCAAAGTATAGTAACTTACATCAAGTAAGTTTGCTGCCGAGTCCGGCAGCACATAGGGAGAGAGCAGTGACGACACAGACAGCAGCCGGCACATGGACGATCGATGGCGCCCATTCCGTTGCCGAGTTCGCGGTCAAGCACATGATGGTTTCCACCGTGAAGGGGCGGTTCCACACGATCCGGGGCGACCTCCAGATCGACGAGGTCAATCCGGCGAACTCGCGTGTGGACGCGGAGATCGAGACAGTCAGCGTTGACACCGGCCAGGAGCAGCGGGACGCGCATCTGCGATCGGATGACTTCTTCGGTTCGGAGCAGTTTCCGCTGATCACCTTCCACAGCACCGGCGTCGAGCGGGTCGACGACGATGTGTGGAAGGTCCACGGCGAGCTGACGATCCGCGACGTGACCCGGCCCGTCGTGCTCGAGACAGAGTTCGAGGGTCAGATCCGCGACGCCTTCGGCAAACAACGTGCCGCCTTCAGCGCGACGACGGCGATCAACCGCCGGGACTTCGGCCTCAATTGGAACGGCGTCATCGAAGCGGGCGGTGTTGTCGTGCAAGATCGAGTAAAGGTCACGCTGCACATTGCGGCGCTTCGACAGGAATAACCTGGTGATTCACTACCACGACACCAAGGCACAACGTTCCACGCAGGCTTGGCGCGCTGGTGTCGTGGTGGTGAGCAAGGACACACGACCATGCCACAGACATTGATTGACATCCGACGGGCGAACGAGCGGTTCGTGAGCAAGACCGGATGGTTGAACTCCCGGCACAGCTTCAGCTTTGCCAATCATTACGACCCGCAGAACACGCATTTCGGCCTGTTGCTCGTGTCGAACGACGATATCGTTCAGCCTGGGACCGGGTTCATGACGCATCCCCACCGCGACATGGAGATCGTCACCTGGGTGCTTGATGGCGAGCTCGAACACAAGGACTCAGAGGGTCACGTCGGCTTGATCGTGCCGGGTCAGGCACAGCGGATGTCGGCGGGCCAAGGGATCTTCCATTCCGAGATCAACTACTCGGCCAGCAACCCCGTGCATTTCGTGCAGATGTGGGTATTGCCGGACACCAACCAGCTAACGCCCAGCTACCAGGAGACAGACATCAGCGGCCTGATCGACAGCGGCGAGCTGGTGCCGATTGCGTCCGGATCGGGGCACGAGGGCGCCGTCCGCATCCAGCAACGAGACGCGATCCTGTGGGGCGCGCGGTTACGACCGGGAAGCTCCGTGGCGATTCCGGCAGCACCAGCGCTCCATCTGTACGTCGCCCGGGGACCGGTGGTGATGGAGGGCACGGGTGAACTTGCCGAGGGGGACGCCGCCCGCATCTCGTGGTCCGACGGCCGGCGTGTTTCGGCTCCAACCGATGGACCGGGCGCGGAGATCCTGGTCTGGGAATTCGGGACAGCACGTTCGTAGACGGAGAGACTGATGGCTGAGAACGAGATCGTGGTGGAGAACAACGAGCGAGCGCAGCGTTATGAAACCGTGGTGGATGGACATCGCGCGGTCATCGAGTACCGGCGGGAGGGTGAACGGATCACCTACCTGCACACGGAAGTACCGAAGGCGCTGGAGGGACGGGGCATCGGCAGCGCGCTCGCCCGCGCGGCGCTCGATGATGCTCGCGCTCACAATTTGACCGTTGTGCCGATCTGCCCGTTCGTACGGGAGTACATTCGCCGGCATTCTGAGTATGAGTCGCTGGTGCAACCGGCGTAACCAGATTCGTTCATCACCTAGGCGACAAAGCACTCGGATTGCCGTACGGTCCGGTGCACGCACCCTGGGAGCGCGGACATCTTGTCCGCATGACTAGCAAACGACCGGTGGACAGGATGTCCGCGCTCCCAGGGGCGGACTCTCCGCTATCGTCGCACTTCTATATCTGCCATGCACAGCATCAATGCCGAAGTGGTTGCTTCGTGTCGGACCGACACTTATCCTCTGATTGTGCGGAATTGCACAAAGTGACGATGAGGTAAAGGAGGTCCGGAATGTCGACTCGTGTGTGTACGATGTGCGGGGAGGTATTGAACAGTAAGGACGGCGAACGCTCGACGTGCCTGCTCTGCCTCCATCGGACGGTCCCGCAGGAGCGGGTTACACTCACCCGGCGCCTGTCAGGGCTGATCGACTCGGCCTGACAATCGACGACCAACCCATCGACTACCGGACCCGTCCTCCCATCTCTGGACGGGTCCGGTTCATTTTTCGCGCCGCGGTGCATCCAGCGGGGCGTGATCGGCGATCAGATCAGCGCCCGTGCGAGGGCAAGGGCGCCCATGGCGGCAGCGCGACCACCGAGCGCCGCCGGAACCACGCGCACATGCGCCACCGGTCCGGCGAAGGCATTGGCACGCATCGTCTCCATCGCCGGATCGAGCAGCGGCGGCCCGATCTGGGCAGTGCCGCCGCCAATGACGATCAGGTCCGGGTTAAAGATGTTGACAATGTCTGCCAGACCGAGGCCGAGCGCGTGCGCGGCCCGGCCGATGATCGCGCGCGCGACCGGATCGCCGTCAGCGGCAGCCTGGGCAACATGCTCGGCGGCAACGCCATTTCGACCAGCGTATCGGGCGATGCTGGTCGGACGGCCCGCGACAATTGCTTCGGCGGCACGGGCAGCGATCGCGGTACCGGAAGCAAACACTTCGAGGCAACCCCGCCGTCCACAGCCACAGAGTGGGCCGGTTTCATCGACCACGACATGACCGAGCTCTCCGGCGGCGCCGCTCGCGCCCCGGTACAGCTGTCCATCGAGGATGAGACCGGCGCCAATGCCCGTTGAAACGGTCAGATAGATCATGTGCCGCGCGCCGCGACCGGCGCCGAAGAGGAACTCGCCCAAACCGGCGGCGTTCGCATCGTTCTCCAGCACGGCCGGGCAGCCGAAGATCGCGCTCAACCGGCCGCCGAGCGGCACGTTTCGCCAACCCGGAAGGTTTGGGGCATGGAGAATCAGGCCGCGCTCGACATCGATCGGACCGGGCGCGGCGACGCCAATGGCGGCAAGCCGGCGATCTCCTGTGGTCACCGCGGTGGCCGCCGCGTTGATCGATTCGGCGATCCGGCCGATGACGGCGTCCGCTCCTCGTTCGACCTCGGTCGGCCGATAGTCGTCGGCGAGCGGTGCGCATTCCCGATCGGATACGACGGAGTAGATCTTGGTACCACCCAGATCGACCGCACCGAGCCGCGCTTCGGGAGAGTCGCTCATCGTCGCTGCGCCCGCTCGCGCACGCGCTCATACAGCCGCACGTACTTCGTTGCCGCTTCGTCCCAGGTAAAGTCCCGCGTCATCCCGCGCCGCATGATCGCGCGCCAGCGCTCGCGATCACGATAGGCCCGGATCGCCCGACGCAGCGCCGCATCGAGCGCATCGACGTCGGCGGCCTCGAACTGGAAGCCGGTGCCGTCGCCGGGACTGGCGTCATCATCCACGACCGTATCGGCCAGACCGCCGGTGCGGCGGACGACGGGAACGGCGCCGTAGCGCATCGCGATCATCTGCCCCAAGCCGCACGGCTCGTATCGCGAGGGCATGAGGAAGAGGTCGGCCCCAGCGTAGACTCGTTGGCCGAGCGGCGGATTGAAGTCGAATATCGCCCGAACGTTCTCCGGGAAATCGCGGGCAAGCTCCGCAAGTTGCTCCTCGTATTCACGATCGCCGGTGCCGAGCACGACGAATTGCAGCGGTGTGTCCTCAAGGACGCGGGCGATCGCGCCGGCGGCAAGGTCGACTCCTTTTTGCCAGAAGAGCCGATTGACTATCCCGATCAGAGGAATATTCGGATCGACCGGCAGACCCGCCTCTCGCTGGAGGACAGCTTTATCCTCGCGCTTGGGCGCCGAGTTGCGGGCCGAGAAGTTGGCGGCGAGATGTGGGTCGCGCGACGGGTCAAACAGCTCGGTGTCGAGGCCGTTGGTGATACCGCTGAGATCGTCGGCGCGGAGCCGGAGCAGCGCGTCAAGGTCCGCGCCGTATTCCGGCGTGAGGATCTCGCGCGCATACGTGGGGCTGACGGTGCTGATCAGGTCGGCCGTGGCGATGCCGAGGGCCATGGCACTCAGGAGGACCGAGCGATCGATGCCGGCGACCTGCGGGATCGTCAGGTCATTTGCCAGGGCAAAGTCCGTGTCGAAGTCGCCGCGGAAGTTGAGGTTATGGATCGTGTAGAGGAGGCCGGTTGCGGCAAGTGGCTGGGCTGGATCGGCATCCAGCCGCGCGGCGGCGAAGGCGGTGTGCCAATCGTGCAGATGGAGCACTTCGACCGGCCAGTCGAGCTCGGGGACCATGGCGAGGACAGCGTCGGAAAAGAAGAGGAAGCGCTGGTTATCGTCCGGCTCGCCGTAGATCTGCGGCCGCTCGAACAGGTCCATCGCTTCGACGAGATAGACGGTCAGTCCGTCGACGACGCCCTGCCAGAGCGAGGCGAGTTCCGGTCCACGGGGCGTCTGCACCGGCACGTCGGCGAGAACACGGGCGAAACCGCGCGCCGCCGTGTCGATGCCGGCGTGGAGCGGCAGAATCACCCGCGCATCGTGCCCGGTGCGATTGAGGGCATGGGGAAGGGAACCAATCACATCGGCGAGGCCGCCGACTTTGGCGAGCGGGCTCATCTCCGCCGCGACCAAGAGCACGCGCATGGGAACTCCGTGAGTCAGCTGCCGAGGTGGGGACAGCCGGGGCTTCTTCGAATGTATCAGCGACAGGCCGCCACACGCCACGTGACGTGAACGCATCGCCTGATGCGCCGGGAGTTGAACAGAAGTTGACCGTCCGGTCTGTTTTCATCAACATTACCTAACAAAGCACTCCCGTCCGGTGTAATCCAACCGATGCTGTTCTTGATGCGTGTGTCTCGTTCTCCCCTCGTCTTCGGCTGCCTGCTCGCCCTGGTTCTGACCGCGGTCATGAGCGCGGCGTGCGCTCGTCCGGACGACCTTTCGGTCGATGTGATCCAGCTTTTTCAGGAGGAGCCGGTACCGACAGACGTCGCACACGTTGAGGAGGAACCGCCACCGCCGCCCGCTGTTGGCCTCCTCGATGGGATTCCGTTCGGCGAAACGGATGCGCTGGCGGGGGCGCGCCCGCCGGTGGCGGTGATGATCGACAATCTGCCCGGCGGTTCTCGGCCACAGATCGGGCTGGACCGGGCCGATCTGGTCTTCGAGTTGCTGGTCGAGGGCGGCATCACCCGGTTCATGGCCATCTATCTGCATCACGACGCCGGCGTGATCGAACCGGTGCGGTCCGCCCGGACGCCCTCGGTGCTCTTTGCCCGCGAGCTGGGCGCGGTGATGGCACACGCGGGCTCGGCTGAGTTGGACGGCGACGCCGATGCCGCTCAGCAGCTGTACGACCTGGGCGTGCCCCACATCGACTACGACGCCGACCGGCAGCCGTTCTGGCTAGACCGTCGCCGCTTCCCGCCGCACAACGTCGCCACGAGCACGGAGTTGATCCGGAATCGGGCAGCGGACTGGGGCGTAACCGAGCCAAGCGCCGCCGCCTCGTGGCTGTTCAAGGATGACCACGCCGAAACCAACCTGATCAGCGCCGCCGCGCAGCACGTCAGCTACAACTTCGCCCTGCGGGTTGGGGTACAACCGGCCTTCGCCGGCGGCTGGACCTACGACGCGGGCAGCAACAGCTATCGGCGCGCGATGGCCGGCGTGCCGCACGTCGATGGGCTGACCGGCAATCAACTGACGTTCAAGAACGTCGTCCTCCAGGTGATGCCCGCCCGGATCGCCAGCCGTGAGGGGCACGTCGTTTACAGCCAGATCGGCGAGGGCCAGGCCTATGTCTTCCTGGACGGCCGGATGATCGACGCCGTCTGGAGCAAGGCGTCGCCGGAGGATCGCACGCGTTATTGGGATCGGAACGGCGCCGAGGTTCAGTTCAATCGAGGCGCGACCTGGATTGCACTGATTCCCACCGGTTCGCCCTACTCCTGGCGATAGCCAAAAGCGTTCATATGTTGCGGATGTTGAAGCCAGTAGTCGCCTCATTGCGAGGGTATGAGGTTTTCGTAACTCCTGGCTGCGGAGTGCCCAAGAATAGCTGTAGGGTTCTCCAACCCAGTGGCATAGAGACATGCCCCACAGATATAACCGGACTCTATCAGCGTGGTTTTTGCGGTCGGCGAAAGAGCCCTCGGACTCTGCCGAGCAAATGCTCGGCTAGCCGGCCTTCATTTTGCCTGGTTACTGAAGAATTCAAACTCGCTCCTGATCTTCGAAGTTATGAGGACGTGCGACCGGGGGTCGTTGCACTCCCATTTCCTCTGCACCGCCCAGCAACACCAATCTGCCACCCACAGGCAAGGATCGCTGGCACCCGCCCATGAGCCACCCACGTCGGGATTGTCGGCGCCACTTGGTACACGACGTCCTCTACCGCCGTCCTAAACCTCGCGCGCAGGCTTTTCGTACCAAGGGCGGCAGCGATGACCAGAACCTCGTCGCCCAGCTTCGCCACCTGGCGCACGACATACTCGAAGTACAGAAATCAAACCTCTTTATAGAACCGTGACTGGTCAGCTTGCAGATGCGGCGCCACGTTCGCCTTGTTGAAGACGCTCATATCCACACGGAAGTCCAATTCTTGGAGTGCCGCGAATACCCTGTCCCGTACGGCCTGTAGTTCCTCGGTTGCATGGAGGTCAACAGTCGCCTGGTCCGCGCACTCCCATGCCAACTGCCGCCGCAGCGCCAGGAGTGCGTCTCCTATGGAGCAATCGGTAGTGGGTTAGCTTCAATCGCGGTCATCAAAAGTCCTGCTCGCCCCACCCTCCACCCAAGTAGTACCGCGCCATAACGGGAACGCCTGTATGCGCGCTGAGTACTTCACAAAGCCTTTCCACATCAGGATGAAGCCCTCTGTCGAGATGGCGTGTCACAAATATCCTCGTGTATTGGCCGGATCGCCCTTGCAATTGAATCAGTACGCCTGCAACCTTCCAGTTTCGCACGATATTGTTCTGGCCGATGAAATCGCTGGCCCAGTCCCTCCCTTGCGAAGCCGCGAAGTCAACTACAATGCTTTCAATTGTTGGTATGACTTTCGCGAGCCGAGCATTCCGTTCTTCCGACGACTCAAATCCATATCGCGATGGCATAGCGAACTCCGTTATGCCGTGGTGGAGACCTGTATGCCGCCTCCCCCGTTAGACCGTTCTTCTCACTGCTCGGAGAGAGGAAGGTAACATATCGGCAACGCTCCCCTACCGACGGCGGACGAAATCGCGGGGCTGCTCGACCGCGATTCAAACTGACCCACAACCATCCTCGATTGTAACGGTCGTAAGGATAAAGTAGCGCGACGCTCCGAGACCCCCACTGAAATCAAAGTTCCCAGCTTCGTCCGCGAAGACGAAGATGCGCGCCATCGTTCCGCACCTGACCCAACCGACGTTAGTAGTGGCGCGTTGTGCACCGCGAAAGACGCCAGGGTCGACCCACTGCTTCCACGATGCATTGGGCTCCTTACCGCCTCTCGATTGTCAAATATACAACATCCTATAGCAGGTAATGCCAAACACCTGACGGAATGTATGCACATGATAGAAAGTTTGCCACGGAGGTGCGCTCGGCCGAAGGGCAACAGGACGATCACCGGATCTGCTGCTGAGAGTCCAGCCGCACGGCACCACAGCTGTTGCACATCGTCACATACGGATCTGCTTCATCGAGGTCGGGCCGGTAGGCACGTCCGACTCGGTAGGATGCGCAGGAACCGCATCGGTCAGGAACACCGCGCTCGTATCGGATGTACGCGGTTCCGAAAGTGACGAGCACATGCATCGTGGCGTCAAGAGCAAGCTGCCCGTCCTGCCGTGTGGCGTTCTGTGCGTGGGTGAGCCAGTTCACGTACTGCCACGCCTCCTTAGCAACGGCTTTGAGGTACCCTCGAACGACTTCGGCGCTGCTGCCGCGCGCAATGGTCCGCGCCACGAGTTCTGACCAATGGATGAAGTCGCCTCGCTTGGGTCGCACGTCATCATCCGGGACCATGCTCTCATCGGCCGCAGCGCCCGCGAACTCCAGCAAGCACTCGCGGCAACGCACGCCGACCGCCTGGAAGTCCTCTGCCTCATCGGCACGCTCAAGTGCCTCAGTGGCCTGCCTCCAACGGCGCCAGGCGCTTGCGAATTGTTCTTACTCCTCAGTCGAGGCAGGCGGATCGGAGCGCGCCAGTACGCGCGCCATCAACCCGATGTGGAAGGACAAGAGAAAGTCAAGATTTGGGAAGTCATCTTGTGAGTACAGGTTCGTCGGGGTAGTAACGACCCAGTAGCGTTCAGTGTCGGTGCGAACATCCCAGACCTCATAGTCGCGACCGAACACCCGCTCGGTGGTGAGCCGCTGGAGAAAGGACACCGTCTCGCCATGTGCCTCGGACTCAACGTACTCACGGATCGGCAGGGCATCATACTCCGACCACGTGAGCGAGAAACCTTGCCGCGTCGTCAACGGGACTGTGCCTGGGAGGAGGCAGCCGTCGTCAGCGGCTGGCGGCTCTTGATTGGCGTCAGTGTGCGACATCTCGCACCATCACCCTCATAAGGATGGCAAGGAAACGCCGCTTCGGAATGAAGCGGCGGTAATTTTCCATAGGGGGGACTCGAACCCCCAACCTCCCCTTTACGAAAAGGGCACTCTATCCTTTGAGCTACATGGCCGATTTTGAGTGTATCACACCGTCAGACGGCGGTTGCCTCCTCCTGTCGCACGGATTCCAGCGTCGGCGTGCGATAGCGGTCCTCGGGATCGTCCCAGCCTCTAAACTGCGGCTGCCGCTTTTCGGCAAAGGCCCGGCGCGATTCTTGCAGATCGGGGACGTGGCCGTGATTGCGGAGGCGAACGGCGAGCTGTTCCAGTTCCGGGGAGACGCGGGGGCGCATGGCGCGCATCATCGCGAGCGTGTTGACGCGGGAGGCGGGTGGCAAGGTCATCAGGTGTTCGGCCATCGTCCGTGCGGCGGGCATCAGGTCATCGGCGTCGACCAACCGGTTCAGCCAGCCGAGCTGGTGGAGCCGTTCGGCGGTGAAGCGGAAGGCGAAGGCCATCTCGGTGGCGATTGCCTGGGCCATGCCGCCGATGAAGCCGTGGGCGTAGCCGCCCAGCAGCCAGCGCTTCGCCTCGGACATCTCGAAGACGGCAGAGCGGACGGAAACGCGCAGGTCGGCGTGTTCGACCAGGGTGAAACCACCACCCATGGCATAGCCGTTGATCGCGGCGATCACAGGCTTGTCGAGGGTGCCCTGGTCGTAGGGGCTGGCGGGCCGCGGGCCGGGCGTGGTGCCGACATTCCGCGCGGCCATTTCTTTCAAGTCGCCACCGGCACAGAAGGCGCGGCCCGTGCCGGTGAAGATCGCCACCTCCACGTCGCGCCGATCGCGGAACTCGCACCAGGTTTCGGCGAGCGCCTCACGCAACTCGGCGCTCAAGGCGTTGAGGTGCTCCGGCCGGTTCATTCGGATGACCATGATGCCGTCGCTGCACTCGGTTTCCACAATGCTCATCGGTCGCTCCTGTCGTTCACCAAGGCGTCAGGACACCAAGTTCTATAGCTTTGTCTTGGTGTCCTGACGCCTTGGTGGTGTGGGCATTCTGTTAGCTACCGGCGGGCTGCGGCGCGGGCGCCTGGCCGGGTAGGGGCAGGCTCATCTGCTGGAAGCGGTCGAGGGCATCCTGGCCGAGGGCGGTGTCCCAGACCTCGGCGAGTTGCTCGGCGGTCCAGCCCTCCTCGCGGACGACGCTGCGCAACGCCCGCGGCTGGGAGTAGATAAGGACGCGATTGTTGCTGACGCCGATCACCTGGCCGGTGATATGCGCGGCCTGGTCGCTGGCGAGGAAGGTAACGACCGGCGCGATGTCCTCCGGCTGTCCGGGACCACCGGCGCGACGGCGCTCGCTCGGCGTCCCGGCCGACCGCGCGGTCATGCGGGTCGCGGCGGAGGGGGCGATCGAGTTGCAGGTGACGTTGTAGCGCGACATCGCCAGCGCCGTGCTGCGGGTGAGGCCAACGATGCCCTCTTTTGCGGCGGAGTAGTTCGGCTGGCCGGGACTGCCGTCCAGCCCCGCACTGGATGTGAAGGTGATGATCCGGCCGGAGCGTTGCTGGCGCATGACGATCGTGGCGGGCTTCATGCAGGCGAAGTGGCCCTTGAGGTGAGTCGCGATCACCGCATCCCAGTCGTCCTCCGGCATGTTGAAGATCATCCGCTCGCGGAGGATGCCGGCGACGCAGACGAGGATGTCAAGCTTGCCGAACTGGTCGAGCGCGGTCTTGATGATCCGCTCGCCGCCCTCCATCGTCGTCACGGTCTCGAAGACGGCGACGGCATCGCCGCCGCCGCGCTTGATCTCGTCGACGACCTCCTGGGCGGGACCTTCGGATGGCTCCGAGCCATCGACGGCGACGCCGTAGTCGTTGACGACAACGCGGGCGCCGGCGCGGGCCAGGTCGAGCGCCACGGCCCGGCCGATGCCGCGTCCCGCTCCGGTCACGACCGCCACTTTACCTTCGAGAAACATGGCCTGCTCCTTCACGAGGATTTATCGGGAGAGAACACCGTCGACGACAATGACACCCGACTGCACGAGCCGGTCAATGTCGTCGAGCCGTCCGATGCCGGCGAGGACCGAGGCGGCGTCAGCGCCGGGCTTTGACGCCGGATTGCCGGGCACGGGCGGCGTCCGCGACAGCCGCGGGGCGGGCCCGTTGGTCGTGACCCGGCCGACCTCGTCGTGCTCGCGGGTGATGCTCAGACCGTGGGCGCAGCTCCATGGATCGTTCATCACCTCCTGAACATCCAGTACGACGCGATGCGCGCCGATGCCTGCCGCGGTGAGGGTCGCCACCCACGCATCAACCAATCGGTCGCGCAGCCGCTCCTCCAGCGCCCGTTCCAGCTCAGCGCCGGAGAGGCCGGCGAGATCGGCGAGGGCCGGCGTCCGTCCCAGGTCTGAGGGCCGGGCGGCGAGAAAGAGCCAGCCGTCGGCGGCCTGATAGGCGCGGTTCAGCGGACCTGAGCCGAGCGCGTCCTGGCCGCGAGGGGCATCCCACTGCTTCCCGGCGAAATTCTGAATCAGCGAAGACTGGAGGATCGTCGAGGTATAGGCGAGGGCGGTGTTGACGTGCTGGCCTTGTCCCGTCCGCTGCCGGTGGAGGAGGGCGAGGGCGACGCCGTAAGCACCCATCAGGCCGGTGCCGTAGTCGTTGACGGGGAAGGGTTGGAGGGTGGGGCGGCCATCGCCGCCGTAGCGCTCCTGCATGCCGGTGGCGGCCTGCGCGATCTGCTCGTGTCCGGGGCGATTGGCATAGGGGCCGATCTGGCCGTAGGTGTTGAGCGAGGCGTAGACGATGTCAGGACGGCGCGCCCGGACCGCCTCGTAGCCGATGCCAAGGCGGTCGGCAACGCCCCTGCGGAAGTTCTGGACGACGACATCGGCGTCCTCGACCAACTGCCAGAACAGTTCCAGGCCCTGCTCGGATTTGAGGTCGAGGATGATGCTGCGCTTGCCGCGATTGACGTCGTTGTGGAAGGCGACGGTGGCACGGGAGGGGCTATCGATCTTGATCACGTCGGCGCCAAACTCGGCGAGGGTGCGGCCGCAAGTCGGTCCGGCGAGGATGATGCAAAGGTCGAGCACCTTGACCCCGTCGAGGGCGGCGCGCATCTCCGGCTCGAAGAGTGGCGGCGGAGCGGGTTGGGCGGACGCAAGCCCGGCGAGGATCGCGTCACGGCCGGCATCGGGCAACGGGCGAGGGGTGCGGATCGACGGTTGCGTCTCCGACAGCCGGACGTTGATGCCGGGGCCGCGCACGCGACCGAGCAGCGGGTCGTCGAGATCGACAATGATCTCGGTGTCCAGTCCGCCGGGGTCTTCGAGCCACTCGGCGCTGGTGCGGCAGACGGCGCACTCAGTGCCGACCTCCTCGCAATACCGCTCCCACTCCTTCGCCGGGCGGGTGCGGAAGACGCCGCGGATCCGATCGAGGAACTCATCGGGCGCGATGCTGCCGTCGCAGGCGGCGGTGAACCATTCGTCGGCGCCGATCGCCGTGAGGAAGGCACGGGCGTTCAAATTGCCGGGCACGTACATCACCCAGCGGCCGTCCGCACACTGGAACTGACCGGACATGCTCCGCATGATCAGGGCGGCGCGGTCTTCAACCGGCGGACGGTCGTGATAGTGCAGCCCGCGGCTGCCGATCGCGGTGAAGGTCGCGTCGTAGAGCGGCACCTCGATCATCTGACCGCATCCATCACGGGCGCGTGCGTTCAATGCGACGGCGATGCTGACCACGGCCTGGAACGCGGCATAGGCCGACGAGATCGGGATCGCAGTGTAGACGGGCGGGCCGCCGGCCGATGCCTGCCGGTAGGTGGCGGTGGCGGCGCCGACGACGCCCTCCCAGGCGGCGACGCCGGCGCGAGGGTCATCGGACGCAAACCCCGGCATCGAACAGTAGATCAAGCCGGAGTTGGCCGCCGTCATCGCCTCGGGTCCGAGGCCGAGCCGGTCCATCACGCCGGGCCGGAAGTTCTCGATCACCACGTCGGCGGAGTCGATCAGGCGACGCGCGGTCTCGCGCCCGTCCGGCTGCTTCAGGTCGAGCGTGATGCTCTGCTTGCCTCGGTTCCAGGTTGCGTTTGCCGGGGTATCCCACACGGGTCCACCGGGCGGGTCGACGCGGATCACGTCGGCGCCCTGATCCGCGAGGAGCATCGCGGCAAGCGGTCCCGCGATGTACTGACCGAAGTCGATCACTCGAATGCCGTCTAGTACGCCTGCCATCTCGTTCCCTCTCCGTGCGATGCCGCACAACGGTCCCGCTTCTTATGGTCGCAGCCCACCTGGGAGCGCGGGCGTCTCGCCCGCATCGTATCGGTCAGACCAGGGTATCGGGCGGGCGAGACGCCCGCGCTCCCAGGCGCGTTGGTCTAACCATGGCAGCAACTGCTCAGATGACCCCTTTGCGGCTGAGTTCGGCGATCTCATCGTCGGTGTATCCCACGTCACGCAGGACATCGGCGGTGTTGGTGCCCATCTCCGGCGTGGGCATGCGGATGTCCTTCGAGTAGCCGGTCATGTTGATCGGGGAGGCGACGACCTCCACCTCGCCCAGGGCCGGACTTGCCATCGTGCGGGTCATGCCGAGGTGCTTCACCTGCGGGTCGGCAAATGTCTGGTCGATTGTGTAGATCGGGCCGCAGGGGATCCCCGCCGCCTCGAAGACTTCGATCCAGTGGGCCGATGGTTGATGTTGCGTCTCCTCGGCGATCGCGGCGTTGACGCCGTCACGGTTCTTGCGACGGTTCCGTTGCGTTTTCCATTCATCGCGGGACTTCCAATCGGGACGGCCGATCGCGTCACAGAGCCGCTCCCACATCCGGTCAGAACTGGCGGCGATGTTGATGTGTCCGTTGTTGGTCGGGAAGACGCCGGTTGGGACGCCGGTCGGATGGTCGTTACCCTGCTGTGGTGCGACCTGGCCGTCCATCAACCAGCGGGTGGCCTGGAAGTCGAGCATGAAGATCTGCGACTCCAGCAGGCTGGTCGTCACCCACCGGCCTTCGCCGGTGCGGGTGCGGTCGAAGAGGGCCATGACGATACCGAGGGCGAGCATGTTGCCGGCGGTGAGGTCAGCGATGGCGATGCCGACGCGGACCGGACCCTGCCCCGGCAACCCCGTGACCGACATCAATCCGCCCATCCCCTGCGCGATCTGGTCGACACCGGCGCGGGCGCCGTAGGGGCCATCCTGGCCGAATCCGCTGATGCTGCCGTAGACGATACGCGGGTTGACCGCGTGCACGTCGTCCCAGCCGACCTTCAGCCGGTGCTTGACCGTGGGTCGCATATTCTCGACGACGACATCCGCCCGCTCGACAAGCCGCATGAAGGCCGCGTGACCCTCCGGGGCCTTCAAGTTCAAGCAGATCGCGCGCTTGTTGCGATGCAGGTTCTGGAAATCAGAGCCATGTCGCCGGCCGATCAGATCCTCGCCACCTTCTTCCGGCGCTTCGATCCGGATCACGTCCGCGCCCCAATCCGCGAGATGGCGCACGCAGGTCGGGCCGGCACGCGCCAGCGTCAGGTCGAGGACGGTGACGCCCGTGAGCGGCAATGACGCGCGATCCGGTGAAGTATGTTGCATCGATTCCCAGTTCCTTCCATCGGCGGCTGAGTGCTCCGTGCAACCGGCGCTGGCGCAGGCCAAAGACACCAGCCGCACCCAATGTGATTCGGTGGCCACATTCACGGCACGTCATATCACAACGACAGGGCAGACGGTAGTTCGTCGCCTCGATTGCGGAGACATGATCCCGGAACGTGGCTCAAGCATGCTAGCAGTTAAGCCGCTAGTCGCGATGACCGTTGCTCTTCGCCGCGGCGTTGCGGTCCGGCCGACCGGGGTTGGCAAGGACGACGTGAAGGTATCGATCGAAGGTGGCGACCGTCCCGTCATAGTCGAATTGTGGATCGAGCAGCCAGTGGTAGGCGGCACCGCGGAGTCCGCTCATGATTACGGCCGCAACCTCAGCGGGGTCGGTATCCGGGTGGATATTCTCCGCTTCGATGCCTCGCTGCAGCCTGATCTCGATTGTGCGTCGCTGGTCGCGAAGCAACGCCTGGATTCGGTCGTGGAAGACCGAACCCGGCTTGACACCTTCAAATGTCAACGCATACATCGCCCGTTGCGAAACCGGGTCACGCCGCGCACTTGCCCGGAGCGTGTCGCAGAGCCGGTGGACGTAGTCTAATCCGACCGCCTGTCCGACGGCGGAGCGCATCTCCGAGCGCCGCCAGTATCCCACCATCATCGATTCGATCACGGCCCAAAGCAGTCCCTCTTTGGAGCCGAAGTGCAATGTGACCAGCCCAGGACTATATCCGGCCCGCTTGCCGATCGAGGCGAGGGTCGTGCGCTCGTATCCGCGCTCCGCGATCAGTTCGGCGGCGGCTTGAACGAGCAACCGGGTCGAGATCCGAGAGCGGTCCTGCTTCGGGTTGGGGCCGGATGGCGCGTGGTCGAAGGTTTGTTGCATGTTGATGCGGCGTCGCGCGATTATCTGGACACGGCCAACAGGTTCCGTCAATCGTACGCGATCCGCCTCGGCACCTGCCAGCCGTCATGATCACCCGTGGCAGAACAGTTCGGCCGATGAGGAACCCGAACGACGGCGACGGACACCACGCACAGCCTGGAGGAACGGTATGGCCACGACACCATCGGACCGATTGACGATGCCACTCGGCGACGCGATCTATTCACTACGGGCGATCCGGCGGATGCGGCCCGACCCGATCGCGGAGGGCGACCTGCGCGTGATCCTCGACGCGGCGATCCACGCACCCAACGGCGGCAACGCACAGCCCTGGCGTTTCCTCGTGCTCCAGGACGCCGATGTGCGGGCGCGGTTCGCCACCCTCTATCGCGAGGCATGGTGGGCCAAGCGTCGCGACCAGGGGATTCACGGGCCGGAGGATATCCGCCCCGGCGATCGCGTGGCCCGTTCGGCGATGCGGCTCGCCGATGAGTTCGGGATTGCGCCGGTCGTGGTCGTCGTCTGCGCGACGGCCAAGGGCGCTGGCGCGATGGGATCGGTGATCCCTTCGGTACAGAACCTGCTGCTGGCCGCACGGGCGCTCGGTATCGGCGGAACGATCACCACGCTGCATCCAACCGTCGAGGGGCGGGTCCACGCGTTGCTTGGCATCCCGGACACGGCCCAGATCGTCTACTGCATTCCGCTCGGTTACCCCCGTGGCAACTTCGGCCCGACATCACGCAAGCCGCTCGACGAGGTCTGCGCGTTGGACCGCTGGGATGCGCCGGTGCCGTGGGGAGTAGCGGTTAGCCGTTAGCCCGATAGCCGTTAGCCGCTAGCCGTTAGATGCAGCCTGGGAGCGCGGGCATCCTGCCCGCAGGGTCCCGACGATCTTGCGGGCAGGATGCCCGCGCTCCCAGGTCGGCGCTCATCCGGGAATGCGCACCTCTTTCAGGGGGGAATCGACGACGAGGGGCGCGGCGGTGAGGGCCTGGACTTCAGCGGGCGTATAGCCAGGGGCAATTTCGACGAGGCGGTAGGCGTCGCCGATCGGTTCGAAGACGCCGAGGTCGGTGATGACGAGTTTGGTCACACCTGGTGCGGTGATGGGGAGCGTGCAGTGTTGGCGCAGGCGGGGTTCGCCATCGTGGGTCGTGTGTTCGAGCATGACGAAGATCCGCTTCGCACAGGCGGCAATGTCCATCGCCCCGCCGATGCCGCCGCCCTTCCGGCCGGCCGTCTTCCAGTTGGCGAAGTCGCCGTTGGACGCCACTTCATAGGCGCCGAGGACGCCGGCGTCGAGCAGCCCGCGCCGGATCACGGCAAAGGCGTCGGCATGATGCAGGATCGCGGCGAAGGGTAGCAACTCGACCGGGCGCACGCCGGCGTTGACCGTGTGCGGATCGATCGCGTCCTCCGCGACGTTGCGGCCGTAACCGACGACGCCGTTCTCCGAGTGGAGGATCACCCGACGACCGGCGGGAAGAAAGTTCGAGCAGAGGGTCGGCATACCGACGCCAAGGTTGACGATCCATCCGTCCTGAAACTCGCGCGCGGCCCGCGCTGCCATCGCGTCGCGGCTCAATCGAGGTTTGGTTGCTACAGAGCTCATCGTCGTCCTCGCTCGACAGCGGTCACGGAGCCGTCGCCGGGCATGATACCGCAGCGACGGTTTCGATGTGGCGTCGCGCTACGGTCTACTGCGTGCGTGGAGTGTCTCTGATGGATCGGATCATGGTGATCGGTTCCGGGGGGTCCGGTAAGTCGACGTTGGCGCGGAAGATCGGCGCAGCGCTCGACATCGAGGTGATCCATCTGGATGCGCTCTTTTGGCGTCCGGGATGGGTCGAAACGCCACGCGAGCAGTGGGAGGAGATCCAGCGGGCGCTGGCCAAACGCGACCGATGGGTGATGGACGGCAATTACGGCGGCACGCTCGACATTCGACTGCGCGCGGCCGACACGGTTGTCTTTCTCGACATGCCGCGCACGCTCTGTCTGTGGCGCATTGTCAGCCGGCGGCTTCGCTACACCAATCAATCGCGGCCGGATATGGCGCCCGGCTGCGAGGAGCGCCTGACCTGGGAGTTCATTCGCTGGGTGTGGACGTATCCGACCCGCCGGCGCCCGTCCATCCTGACCATGTTGTCGGCATACGCTCCCGGCCGCCGTGTCATTCGGTTGCGAAGTACGCGTGCGGTGGCCGGATTTGTGGACTCACTGCGCGATGTTGGAACGTCGGCCTAGGAAGACAGACGGTGCGTACATCGCGCGGTGCTGATCTGAATCTCTGCATAAGTCCATCGAATATGATCAATTGAGGCTGATGACCATAACAGTCATTTTCTTGTTACGAATCCACCGTCTAGCATTGGCTGGATGACACGAACCCGCCTCACGCTCGCGCTCGCCTTCATCCTCACGCTTTCCTGTCTAGCCGTCGCGGCAGCGACTCTGCAACTCGGCATCAAGGCCGATGAGCCGGAGGAGCAGCCGGCATCGCTCGACGGCATCTTGCTTGGCCGCGAGGATGCTGCACTGGTCAACAGTAATCTGCCGGTCGCGGTCATGGTGGACAACCTGATCGACGCCCGGCCGCAGATCGGGTTGGGCGCCGCCGATCTCGTGTACGAGCTGCTGGTCGAGGGCGGCATTACGCGATTCATGGCCGTCTATCTGCGGGAGGAGGCAGACCGGATTGAGCCGGTGCGTTCAGCACGGACGCCGTTCCTCTATCTCGCGCGGGAGTTGGGCGCCGTATTGGGCCATGTCGGAGCGGCAGAGACAGCGGGTCCCACCGATACCCAGAGCCAGTTCGGCCAGTGGGGTGTCCTGCATCTGGACGAGCAGTTCAATCCGGGCGCCTTTCGCCGTGATCCCGACCGCCCGGCACCGCACAATGCGATGACGAGTACCTATCACCTACGCGGCCACGCCTACGGCCTGGGCTGGCAGAGTCAGGGTGAGCCAGCGGCATGGCAATTCAAGGAGGACTTCGTTCCTGGCAACGAGACGAGCAGCGGGGCAACGCAGATCGATTACGCCTTCTTCTGGGGGTTGCCGGCGCTGCGCGACTACGCCGCAACATGGACCTACGACCAGGACCGAAACCTCTACCTCCGATCGACGGCGGGCTTTGCCCACATCGATGGCCAGACCGGCGAGCAATTGACCGCGAAGAACGTCGTCGTTCAGTTCGACCGGATAGAAGTCGTCAACGGTGAGGGGCACGTGCTCTACGGGAGCATCGGCGACGGCCCGGCCGTGATCTTTCAGGACGGCTACGCGATCGAAGGCACATGGACGAAGGCCACGCGAGAGGAGCGCACCCGCTATTGGGACGCTGAGGGCGAGGAGATCCAGTTCAATCGGGGCAGAACCTGGATCGCGATCCTGCCGAATGGATCGCCGTTGGACTGGCGCTAGCCGAAACCGTCACAGGGTGGGGCGGCGGTTGTGCCAGTCGGTCACTCGTTCATACGCGCGTCCGGTGCGGAACAACCGCGCCTCGTCGAACGGACGGCCGATCAGTTGCATGCCGATCGGCAGGTTCGACGAGTCGAATCCGCAGGGCAGTGACAGTGCCGGCAGACCCACGAGATTGATCGGCGTCGTAAAGCGGGTCAGGTTGGCGCGGACATCGGTGGAGAAGCCGGCGATCGGCGGCGCCGTGATCGGTGTGGCCGGCGCGAGCAGCAGGTCAACATCGGACAGCGTTCGCAGGAAACTCTCGCGGAGCACGGTTCGCACCCGCTGAGCGTTGATGTAGGCGGTGGCGGGATAGAGCTCCCCCGTGAGCAGCCGCTGGCGCACATCCTCACCATAGTCTTCGGGGCGCTCGCGCAACCAGCGCTGATGATAGGCGGACGCCTCCGACACAAGGATCGTGGCCCCGGCGATGGCGGCCAATTCGATCTGGTCGATATCGACATCGTGCACGTCGGCACCTTCCGCCCGGAACCGCTCAGCCGCTGTTTCGACCGCAGCGAGCACCTGATCGTCTATCTGTTCGAAGAAGTAGCGCCGCGGCAGACCAATACGTAGACCACGGGTGCCATCTTCCAGACCGTCGAGATAATCCGGCACCGGCTCGGCGGCGGATGCCGGGTCGTGTGGGTCGTGCCCGGCGATCACGCCGAGCAGGATCGCACAGTCGCGGACGGTACGCGCCATCGGGCCGACGTGGTCCATCGACCAGGAGAGGGGCAGCACGCCCGCGCGGCTGACGCGGCCGTAGGTTGGCTTCATCCCGGCGATGTCGCACAAGGACGACGGAATGCGGATTGAACCACCGGTATCGGAGCCAAGCGTCCCCAGACAGAGGTCGGCGGCGATCGCGACGCCGGAGCCGCCGGAGGAGCCGCCGGGAATCCGCTCGGTGTTCCAGGGATTTCGGGCCGGGCCGTGATGCGGATTGTCATTGCTGACGCCGTAGGCGAACTCGTGCATGTTGAGCTTGCCGAGGAGCACCGCACCGGCGGCACGAAGCCGTGCGGTGACGGTCGCGTCCTGGTTGGGAATGCGATCGGCGAGGATCTTCGAGGCGGCGCTGGTGCGCACGCCGGCAGTGTCAAATAGATCTTTGAGCGCGATTGGAATGCCCCGGAGCGGGCCGGCCGGACCGGATCCATCCTCTGCCGCCCGCGCCTCGGCACGGGCGAGATCGGCGGTAATCGTGATGAAGGCGTTGAGTGGCGGGTTCAGGCGTTCGATGCGATCGAGATATGCGTCGGTCAGCGCAACCGGCGAGAGCGTCCCAGATTGAAGCTCCGCGACGGCCTCGGCGAGCGTCAACGAGGAGAGATCGGTGGCCGTCATCGGCGGTCCTCCCGCACGGTCGGGTCGCCCGGCAACGCATAGATCATCGCCGGCTCGGTTTCGCCAAGGTCGAGGAGCGCGAGGCGGTTGGCGCCGCTGAGGACGCCAACGTAGACCGGCAAGAGCCGTGATAGCCGCTCGTCGTCGAGCGTGAGGCCCACGGCGGTAAGCTGGATCCGCAACTGTTCGAGTGTCGACGTCTCTGACTGCATGATCCTCTTCCTTACGGCACGAGCACACCACGGACGACCTGGCACTCGTCGCGGCCAGACCACTCGCAGTGCTCAAAGGCGGCATCGATCTCCGCCAGCGGGAACCGATGCGAGATGACTTCATCGAAGGGCAGGTGCCGGTTACGCTCCAGCAGATCGAGCGCCGCCGGGATCGCCCAGGGATTGTAGTGCAGCACACCCACGATCCGCTTGTTGCCGCGGACCAGGAGGCTGGGGTGCAGTTCGACGTGGTCCGGGGGGCTGATCGTGCCAATTTCCAGATAGGCGCCGCCGTTGCGGGTCATGGCGATACCCTCGGGAATGACACGGGCCATGCCGACGAAGTCGGCGACGACATCGGCGCCGATGCCGTCGGTGAGTGAACGGACGTGCGCGACCCGGTCCTCGGTGCTCTCGAAGTCGCCGATCAGCACGGTTTCATCCGCGCCGAAGCGACGGGCGAGGTCGAGCCGACCCGGCAGCGTGTCGACCGCGATCACCTGTCCGGCGCCCATCGAACGGGCGACGGCGATCGCGTTGAGTCCCAGGCCGCCGGCGCCCTGGGTGACAAAGGAGTCACCGGGACGCAGGCCCGCCCGCTCCAGTCCGTAGATCACCTGGGCGAGGGCACAGTTGACCGGCGTCACCATCTCGTCGGAGAGGTCGTCAGGCACCTTGAAGACGTGGTGTCCGGGCCGGAGGTAGTAGTAGTCGGCGTAAGCGCCGGTAAAGTAGGGCGCCGTGCCGATCATCTGGCGGGCGACTTCGTTCGGACAGGCGGCAAGGTCACCGCGCAGGCAAACGGGACAGCGCTGACACGGATAGAAGTACGGATAAGTGATCCGGTCGCCTTCATGCAGCGGCCGGCCGAGTGAGTCGCTGGTCACGCCCATCCCCAGCGCGGCGACGCGTCCGACCATCTCATGACCGGCAGCCATGCCCCGATTGGGAAAGTCGCCCCGCCAGAAGTGCAGATCGGAGCCGCAGATGCCCGCCATCGTCACCCGGACGATGATCGCGCCCGGCTCCGGATCGGGCACATCGTATTCTTCGATGGCAAACCGCTCGCCGGGATCGGTAAAGGCGACCACTCGACCACGCATCGTGGCACCTCACATCAAAGGTGCCGCCATAATACCCGATCCCGCCGCCCAGACCTGAGGTCATGCGGAGCGTCAGCTAGGCTCGCCGCCCTATACTCAAGGCAATTCACCGTGGAGAAGATCATGGCCGCCTCGATGACACCGGATGAAGTCAACGCCTTCCTCGATAGCCGTCCGGGTTGGGTAATCCTGACCACGATCGGGCGCGATGGATATCCGCACAGCGTTCCGATCGGATACTTCCGCCAGGGCGACGAGATCTACATGGGCGGACGCCTGAGCACGCAACGGGCGAAGAATATTCAGCGAAACCCAAAGGTGAGCCTGCAGATCGAGAGCGGCACGACGATGGCCGATATCAAGGGTGTGCTGATTCAGGGCGACGCCGATCTGGTCACAGAACCGGACGCCGTGCTGCCCCTGTTGCGCGAGGCATCGCGGCGGCGCGGGATGCCGGAGGACCAGCTTCCGACCGAGGCGCGGCCCGGCGTTGCGTACGTCCGGGTGCGGCCGCACAAGGTGATCTCGTGGGATTACGGGAAGGAGTGATGGCCCTCACCCCCGACCCCTTTCCCGCCGGAGCGGGCGAGGGGAGCCTGATCGGCACAGAGCTTCCAGTATCTCCTGGCCCGCAATCTGCCGCGACGGCCCAAGCTGGAAGGAACGCCGAGACGAGGCTCCCCTCTCCCAGCATTGGGAGAGGGGCCGGGGGTGAGGGCCAGTCCCTCACGCCGGTATCTTCTCGACCTCCGGTTCGGCAGATTCCGGCAGCGCCTCGCTGTCCCGCCAGTCGCATTGGAGGCAGCGGAGGCCGCGCTGGCCGTCGGGGACGACAAGGTAGTCGCAGGCGGGGCAGCGGGCGCCGGTCGGCTTGGTCCAGCTGGTAAAGTCGCAGTTCGGGTAGTTGGAGCAGCCGTAGAAGACGCGCTTGCCCCGGCCCTTCATCTTGCGCTCGACGATCTGGCCGTCGTCCTTCGGGCAAGGGACGCCGATCTTGTTGAGGAACGGACGCGAGCCCTTGCACTCCGGGTAGCGGGAGCAGGCGAGGAAGCGGCCGAACCGGCCCTGCTTCACCGTCATCGTCGAGTTGCATTCCGGGCAGAACTCGTCGGAGACGATCTGCTCCTCGCGCTCGCCCTCCAGGGGCTTGGAACCTTTGCACTCCGGGTAGCGGGAGCAGGCGAGAAACTTGCCGAAGCGGCCCCAGCGCACGACCATCTTCGCGCCGCACTCCGGGCAATCTTCGTCGGATTCTTTGAAGACGACCGTCGCCTTGGCCGCCTTCTTCACAGCGGCGTCGAGCGGCTGATAGTACTGGTCGACGACCGGCTGCCACTCACGCGAGCCCTGGGCGATATCGTCCAGTTCCTCCTCCATTCCGGCGGTGAAACCGATATCGACGAAGTTGGGGAAGTGCTCGGTGAGCATGTCGGTGACGACAAAGCCGAGTTCCTGCGGGCGCAGCTGGCGTCCGTTGCGCTCGACGTACTCGCGGTTCTCGAGTGTGGCAAGGATCGGCGCGTACGTACTGGGACGGCCGATGCCGTTCTCCTCGAGTGCCTTCACGAGCGAAGCCTCAGTATAGCGCGGCGGCGGCTCAGTGAAGTGCTGGTCGGGAAAGAGCTCGTGCAGCAGCAGCGCGTCGCCGGCGGTCAGGTCCGGCAGCGCGTTCGTGTCGGCGTCTTCGTCGATGCCGTCATCGCGCGACTCGAAGTAAACGGCGCGAAAGCCGGGGAACCGAAGCCGGCTCGCCGTCGCCCGAAAGAGATAGGCGTCGCCGCCCGATTGTGGCGTCGCGGTGATGTCGACCGATGTCTGGTCGAAGACGGCATCGGCCATTTGGCTGGCGATCATCCGCTGCCAGATCAACGTGTAGAGCTTGAGCTGGTCCGGCGTCAGGTGCCGTTTGATCGTCTCCGGTTCACGTTGGACCGAGGTTGGGCGGATTGCCTCGTGCGCCTCCTGCGCGCCCTTGGCCTTCTTCGTGTAGACGCGGGGCGAGGACGGCACGAAGTCGCCGCCGAACCGCCGGCGGACATAGGCGCGGGTTTCCTCCTGCGCGTCCTTGGAGACGTTGGTGGAGTCGGTGCGCATGTAGGTGATCAGGCCGACGGAGCCTTCCTTGCCAAGCTGGCGACCCTCATACAGCTCCTGGGCGACCTTCATAGTGCGACGGGCGTTGAAGCCCAATCGGCGCGACGCCTCCTGCTGGAGCGTGCTCGTCGTGAAGGGCGGCGACGGCCGGCGGTTGATCGCTCGCCGGCGCACCTCACCGACCTCATAACGGGCGGAGCGGAGCGTCTCCACGAGTTGCAACGCCGTCTGCTCGTCGGCGATCTCCAGATCTTTCTTCTTCTTGCCGGCATAGCCGTGCAACCGAGCGCGGAAGTGGGCGTCGGGCAACACGACCTTGCTCAGCTCGGCCTCGATCGTCCAGTACTCGCGCGGGACGAAGTTCTGAATCTCCCGCTCCCGCTCGACGATCATCCGCAGCGCCACCGACTGGACCCGCCCGGCCGACAGTCCGCGCCGGATCTTCTTCCAGAGCAGCGGGCTGATCTTGTACCCGACGAGCCGGTCGAGCACGCGCCGTGCCTGCTGCGCGTTGACGAGATGAAAGTCGATGTTGCGGGGATGCTGGAACGCCTCTTCGATCGCCGACTTTGTGATCTCATGGAAGACGACGCGATGGATCGGCCGCTCGCGGCGCGGCTTGATCTCGGCCGCCTCCATCACGTGCCAGGAGATCGCTTCCCCCTCACGGTCGGGGTCGGTGGCGAGATAGATCGCACCGGCGCCCCGTGCGGCCGCTCGCAGTTCGCGGACGACCTTCTCTTTGTCTTCAGGGACGATGTAGTCCGGCTGAAATCCATGCGTTACGTCAACACCCAACTTCGACTTGGGCAGGTCGCGCACATGGCCGACCGACGCCTTGACCTCGTAGTCACGACCGAGGAACCCGGAGAGCGTCCGCGCCTTGGTCGGAGATTCGACGATGACTAGATTTTTCTTGGTTTTCGATACCATGCCTTGATATTCCTCGGAGATCATGGAACCACGGAACCCATGGCCAATGAAACCCCTGTTCGAGCCGATAGTTGTTAGCCGTTAGCTGTTAGTCATTGGCCGTTCGGCCACCTGCCACGGCCGAGGCGCCCCGTTCACTCCCATCCGTGAACCCGATCCCCGACCACCGTTGCCCCCTAACAGCTAACGGCTCATCGCTCATGGCTAACAACTACACCTTTACATATTGCATGCTTGCAACCTGGCGGATCATTCCCTTCAGTTCGAGCATGGCGAGGGCGCCGCTGACGGTTGCCACGGGCAGGCCGGCGTCGCGGGTGATGTCATCGACATGCAGCGGTTCGGTGCTCAGCACTGACAGCAGCGTGGATTCCGTCGCATCCACCGGCAGCGTCTGGCGCAGTTCAAGTTGTTGAGGAACCCGCATCAGATCGAGCTCGCTCAAGATATCATCGGCGCTGCGCGCCAGTTTTGCACCCTGCAGGATCAGGCCGTTTGGACCCTGGCTCATGGGCGCGAAGATTGAGCCGGGAACGGCAAACACCTCTCGATTCTCGTCCAGCGCCAGCCGTGCCGTCAGCAGCGCGCCGCTCTTTTCACCCGCCTCGACGACGACGGTCCCCATGGTCATCGCCGCAACGATGCGGTTACGCCGCCAGAAGCTTTCACGTTGCATCCGCGCATCGAGTGGATAGTCGCTCAGCAACGCACCGTGATCGAGCACCTGTTCCGCCAGGCGGTGATGACCGGCAGGGTAGACTTCATTGACCGGGCACGGCAACACGGCGATCGTCCGTCCGCCCGCCTTGATCGCCGATTGATGGGCAACCGCATCGATTCCCCGAGCGAGCCCGCTGACGACCGTGACGCCGTTGCGAACCAGCCCTTCGACGATCCCCTCGGCAGCCTGTCGGCCGTATGGAGTCGCGCGGCGAGTGCCCACGACCGCAACCGACCAGTCATCCGCCTCGGCAAGCGTCCCCCGCAGATAGAGCACAGGTGGTTTGTCATAGGCCTCGCGCAGACGAGCGGGATACCTGCGGTCGTGCCAGGTCAGCGCCGTGATCCCACCGCGGGCCAGCCGATCCATCTCCGCATCCGGATCGATCGTCGGGCGACGGGCCAGCACTGATCCCAGCGCCTTCGCCTCTAAACCGGCTTCCTTCAGGTCGGCCGCCGATGCGGTCCAGGCATCACGAAGCGTGCCGAACGCCGCCTCCAGCCGTTCGATCCGCGCCCGTCCGATCGCCGGAATCCGGCTGAAGGCGACCCAGAAGGGGGTGTCTAATGAAGCGTTATCAGGGATCTTCACTTAGTATAGCATACCTCTCCCCCGGCCCCTCCCCTCGCAGGGGAGGGGAGTCCTGACCGGGGTTGGGGGGTCAGCTTCAACGATGTCGCAAATTGGCGGTGGCAAGGTCCATGCTGGCACATCTCGTCTGAGTTAGTCCCCCCTCCCCTGCGAGGGGACGGGCCGGGGGAGAGGTATATTCACGCCCGCGACAGATTCTCGAAGATGCGGCGGGTGGCCGTGCTCGAATTGAGCGTATAGAAGTGAATGCCTGGGGCGCCACGTTCGAGGAGCTCGATCGCCTGCTCCGTGGCCCACTCGATACCAACCTCCTCGGCTGCTTCTGGTGTATCGACGCGCTCGAGCCGGCGCGCGAGGCGCGCGGGGATCGTCGCGCCGCAACCATAGGTGATGCGCTGAATCTGGGCGACATCCCGAACCGGCATCAATCCCGGCACGATCGGCACCGTGATCCCCCGCAATCGGGCGCGCGTGACGAAGTCAAAGTAGAAGGCGTTGTCATAGAACAGTTGCGTAATGAGGAAGTCGGTGCCAGCATCCACCTTTTCCTTGAGCCTGACCAGATCCATCGCCCGGCTTTCGCTTTCCGGATGTGGTTCGGGATAGGCGCCGCCGGCCAGGCAGAAGTCGAAGCCTTCATCGCGGATGAACCGCACGAAGTCGCTGGCGAAGGCAAAGCCGTCGGGAGTGGGCGTGAACTGTGTCTCACCCTTCGGCGGGTCGCCGCGCAGGGCGATCACATTCTCGATGCCGGCGCCGCGAAGATCGGTCAGGATCTCGCGCAGTTCGTGACGTGCGTGGCCGACGGTGGTGAGATGCGCCATCGATTCGATGCCGATCTCCTGCTTGATCCGCGACACCAATTCCAGGGTGTTGCTTCTGGTGCTGCCGCCCGCACCGTAGGTCACGGAGACAAAGGTCGGACTCAGTTCGTGCAACTCGGCGACCGTTCGCATAAGCTTGCGCGAACCGGCCGGCGTTTTCGTCGGGAAGAACTCAAATGAGAACGATCGCCGGCCCGAAACCAGGTGTTCGACGATGCGCATCGCATCACCTCCCTTGCCCACGTTGGGCATCGTGAGGCAAGGGTAGCGTGCCGAGATTGAAGGGGACAACCGCACGCCGCACAGCGTCGACCCGGGTCGGAGATTGGCGCAGCCGGACGGCGCTAGCTCCCGTTGCTCCCATGATTGACCGATTCGACTACATGCTTTTGGACGCGAACCTTCTTGATACGGTTGCCCTGCACCTCAAGGACGTGGACGAGGATCCCATCGACCTGGACTTCGTCACCGGGAAGCGGCATCTTGCCAAGGTGATTGAAGATGAAACCGCCGACGGTATCGACCTCGTCGTCGTCGAGATCGGCATGGAAGAGATGGTTGAGCTCGTCGAGACTGACGCGGGCGTCGAGGATTGCCTCCGTCTCGCTGATCCGGGCGATATGCGGTTCGGCGGTATCGTATTCGTCTTCGATCTCACCGACGATCTCTTCGAGGATATCCTCGGTTGTCACCAGACCGGCGGTGCCGCCGTATTCGTCGACCACGATCGCGATATGAATCTTCTGCGCCCGCAGCTCGGACAGGAGCTCGTCCACCTTCTTGGTTTCCGGAATGAAGTAGGCGGGTCGGGCGATCTCGCGCAGCGAGGCGGGGCGCAGGCCGTTGCGGAGATACTTGAGTACATCTTTGGCATAGGCGACGCCGATGATGTTGTCGATCTGGTCTTCGTAGACAGGCACGCGGCTGTAGCCCTTCTCAACGACGACATCGAGGAAGTCGTCGATCGGCGCCGCCGCCGAAACCGCCGAGATGTCGATGCGCGGCACCATGATCTCGCGGGCCGTCGTGTCGTCAAGCTCGATCACGCCGCGAATCATCTCCCGTTCCAGCGATTCCCGCTGCTGAGAATCGCCGTCGCCGGGGCGCTGCATCTCCATCAGGCGCAGCAGCACCTCCTGCTCCTCGACCGCCGGCGTCCGTTCCGGCGCCAATGGCAACCGGGCGATCAACCGTCCCGGCAGATCGAGCACCCACGCGAGCGGCGTAAAGATCAGGCCAAGGATGCGGAGTACCGGCGTCAGGAACAGCGCCCAGAACTCCGGATTCCGCGACGCCACGACGTCGGGAATCCCATCGAGCACGCCGATCACAACGAGCGAAATGACCGCGACCACCGCGACATCTGTCCAGGTGAGGCTGTTGCCGCCCGCGGCCAGATAGAGGGCGGCGGCGGTGCCGGCAACGACCGCGAGGTTGCGGCCGAGGTTGAGCGCGGAGAGCGTGCGCTGTCGCTCTTCCATATAGCGGCGCAGCAACTCGGTGCGGTTGGTGGTCTCTGCCATCAAGACGCGAGCGCGCGACCGACTGATGTAGATGATGGCGGCTTCTGATGCTGCGACAACGAACAGGAGCACCGCCGATGCAGCGATCACGGCGATGCCCAGCCAACTATCTCCGTCCAAGTGTGGTGAACTCCCAGCGCTGATCGGCGCGTGCGAAGACCGCGTCAGCCAAATTTGCTGACGCGCGAATTGCCGTTCCAGGTTTGTCGAATCGCATGAGGAAAGGCAGCGCAGATGCAGACAGCGTCACCGTGGGTGACACGCATCCGGCTGCTGGCGGCCGGGAATCTGGAGGGTCCGCGTCGTCGCTCAAAGCGGCTCTATGCCCTTGTCGCCGGCATCGGGCGCCGATGCCCGCACGTTCATGCGGCGACATGATGATCCTGGCAGGCTCCGCCGTGCCTGTCAAGATTGTCTCTGTCAACGATCCGCGTCATCGAACCGTCACATTCACATCGACTACGGGCCTTCCGAAATCCACACTTGACAGCTTCAATTAACTCTCTATCATTCCACCAAGCGTGGTTCAGGGGGAATTGCCGGCTGAACTTCACAGCCTTTGGCCGGCAAGAACGGCGCCGGGGAAGGGGACGGCCCTCATGCTCCGCTACACGCTCTTCCGCTTGCTCTGGATGATTCCGACGTTCATTGGCATGTCGTTGGTCGTCTTCATCCTGATGCACAATACGCCGGGAAGCCCGCTTGATCCGGTGGGCGCGAACAATCCGCTCACCGAAGACGAACAGAAGATCCTTGCCGCCAAGTACGGGCTGGACAAGCCGCTCTGGCAGCAATACGCCACCTACCTGAAGAACGCCGCGCAACTCGACTTCGGCGAAAGCTTCGCCCGCCGTGGTCAAGACGTGAAAACGATCATCAGCCGTGGCATCAAGTACTCTCTCTTTCTTGGCATCCTCGCCATGACCGTCGCCGTCGCCGGCGGCGTGTCGCTTGGTGTGCTGGCCGCGTCACGGCAGAATAGCCCGCTCGATTACGCCTGCACCGTCCTCGCGACGATGGGCGTCGCCTTCCCGAACTATGTGGTCGGCGTCTTTCTCCTCTACTTCTTCGTTCTGCGCCTCGGCTGGATTCCGCATATGGGCGGCCTCGAGGAGCCGATCGACTGGGTGCTGCCCACGATCGCGCTGGCGTTGGGACCGCTGGGGATCATCGCCCGCTATGTCCGGTCGAGCATGGTCGAGGTGATTCGCTCAGACTATGTCCGAACCGCCCGTGCGAAGGGCGCGACCGAGCGGCGCGTGATGGTCCGCCATGTGCTCAAGAACGGACTGATCCCGCCGCTGACGATCATCGGACCGCTGGTCGCGGCAATCTGCACCGGCAGTCCCGCGATTGAGCTGATCTTCCGGGTTCCCGGAATCGGGCGGTATTTCGCCGACAGCATCATCGCCCGTGACTACACGATGATCATGGCCGTGATCCTGCTGTACGGCGTCTTCCTGACGTTCATGAACTTGATCGTCGACCTCCTCTACGGCGTGGTCGATCCACGAATCCGGTACTCGTGATCGAGGAGGCGAGCGATGACGCAGCAAAGCGAGGCGCTGGCCGGTACCCAGGCATTCGGCGGGCAGGAGGCACAGGTCCGGCGTCGCTCCAACCTCTGGCGCGACGCGGCGATCCGGTTCTTCCAGAACAAGCTGGGGATGGTCGGCCTGGCGATGGTGACTATCCTCATCCTTGTCGCGGTCTTCGGCCCGATGTTCGCGCCGAAGGAGCGGGACCGGATCTACTTCGGCCACCAGCAGGAGACGCCCAGCAGCGAGTTCTGGCTCGGTACGGACTTCGAGTCCCGCGATATGTTTACCCGCCTGATCTACGGCGCGCGCGTTGCGCTGGTCGTTGGCGTTTGCACGCAGATCATCATCCTGTTGATCGGCGTCACCGTTGGCGCCCTGGCAGGCTATTTCGGCGGTATCGTCGACACCATCCTGATGCGCTTCGTCGATATCTGGTACGCCGTGCCGGCGCTGCTCTTCGCGATCATGCTGATGATTGTGCTGGGCCAGGGCCTCTGGCAACTCTTCCTTGCGATCGGCCTCGTGCAATGGGTGACGCTCTCCCGGCTGGTGCGCGGTCAGTTCCTTTCGCTCCGGGAGAAGGAGTTCGTCAAGGCGGCGCGGGTTTCCGGAACCGCCAGCCGCAGCATCATGGCCCGTCACCTGCTGCCGAACTCGATGACGCCGATCATCGTCGCCGTCACCTTCGGCATCCCGACGGCGATCTTCACCGAAGCGACGCTCTCCTTCTTCGGCGTCGGCATCAACCCGCCAACACCCAGTTGGGGCCAGATGGTCGGGCAGTATTCGTCGTATCTACGATCGGCGCCGCATATGGCAATCTTCCCGGCGCTGTGTATCGCCTACACCATGCTTGGATTCACGTTCTTTGGAGACGGGCTGCGCGACGCGCTTGATCCAAAGATGAATCGATAGGAGCAGCGGACAACCCGCCGGCTGTATGGCGCCGTCGGTGGGGGCTTGCGGCGCGGAAGGAGGAGGAAACCGGGGGACGTTGACATTCCAGACCTATATGGGAGGGGGCGGAACACGCTCGTTTTGTGACGAGCGCCGCATCGGGCGGATCGCCCGGAGAGAGGAAGGAAGGGGCGTCATGGAAAACGTGGACCCGAACGTCCGGGAATGGTGGAACGACCCGGTCCAGCGGGCGCGGTTTGAAGAACGGATGGATGTCGGCGGGATGAGCCGGCGCCGAGTACTCGGAATCATCGGCGCATTCGCGGCCGGCACGGCGCTCGTCGCCTGTGGCGGCAGCGATGACGAGGAGCCGGCCGCGGGTGGTCAGGCGCCGGCCGGAGGAACGCAAGCTGCCGGTCAGACCGGCGCCACCACGGAGAAGCTGGCGAAAGAGCAACTCTATCGTAACACCGTGACCGACGAACCCTCGACATTCGACTACAACTTCAGCCTGTACGCGGCAAGCAGCCAGTATGTGGGCGCGCAGTTACTCAAGTTCGACCCTGACCTGAATGTGAAGCCTGACCTGGCTGAGAGCTTCTCCGCCAACGACGCCGGCGATGTCTACACATTCAAGATCCGCAAGGGTACGAAGTGGTCCAACGGTGAGGATGTCAAGGCCGGCGACTTCGTCTATTCCTATACCCGCCGGCTGGACCCAAACAGCGGCGCCGACTACAAGGCGTTTCTGTATGACATCAAGAACGGCAAGAAGTTCGCCACGAAAGAGATCTCCGATCCGTCGCAGCTTGGCCTGAAGGCGATCGACGACTATACGCTTGAGATCACGTTGGAACAGCCGGCCGGATACTTCCCGTCCCTCGCCGCCTATACCGCTGCCGCCGTCGTCAACAAGGGCGGCGTCGAGAAGTTTGGCAAGGACTACGGCCTCGATGCGGACAAGTTCATCGCCGCCGGACCGTTCAAGCCCTCCAAGTGGGAGCACAACAAGTCCTTCGAGTTGGTCAAAAACGACGGTTATTGGGACGCGGGGAACATCAAGCTACAGCGGGTGACCTCGCTAATCGTCAAGCAGGATCAGCGCGTTCCGACCTACGAGAATGACGAGATCGACGTTGTTCCGAGCGCGAACTTCGGTGACCTGAAGCGGCTGCAATCCGACGCGAAACTCTCCAAGGAGATCTTCCAGTTCGACCAGGTCGGTACCTGGTATCTGATGCCCAACCCCAAGTTCCCTCCTTTCGATGAACCAAAGGTACGGCTGGCACTGGCCCACGCGATCGACCGGGACAAACTGGTCAAGGATGTGCTGCAGGGCCTCGGCAAGCCGGCGTTCACGATGAACCCAGCGGGTACCGTCTTCTACAACCCGAACGCGTACGAGCAGCACACCAAGTTCGACCCAAAGATGGCGATGGATCTGCTGAAGGGCACCAAGTATGAGGGCGGCAAGAACTGGCCCAATATCACGATGTCGGTGCGCAACAATGAGGCCGATGCCCATCGGGCGGCGATGGCGGCTCTGATCCAGATGTTCAAGGAGCATCTGGGTATGAACATCGACGCCGAGCAGGGCGATCCGCAGGCGCTCTACAAGGAGATGTGGCAGGGGAACAAACAGCTGATGTGGCTTCGCTGGTACATGGACTACCCGGATGCCAACAACACCAGCTTCGAGTGCTTCTACTCCAAGATCCCCGCCGGCAGCCGTCGTTCCTGGTGGGAGAACGCAGACTACGACCGGCTCGTCGAGCAGGGCAAGAGTGAGCCGAACCTGGAGAAGCGCAAGCAGTTCTATGTTCAGGCCGACGAGGTGATGATCAAGGACGGCGGCGCGGTCTTCGCCTACTATCCGCTCGCCTACGGTCTGCGGAAGCCGTATGTGGTCGGCGTACCGAAAAACTCGAAGGGTGACGAGGTTCCCGACTGGAACATCTTTGTGCGACAGTTGGAGACGGTGTACATTCTGGAACACTGATCGCGGCCCTCACCCCTGGCCCCTCTGCATTGAGTCACGAGAGGGGTGCACAGGAGGGACCGTTGCCGCGGGCGCTGGCAGCGTCGCAGGGCGGAGGAGTACTTGGGAGGGTGCTCCTCCGCTTCTGCACGCTCCGCGATATGGCGTCATAAACTGTTGTTAACCTGCGTCTGCTATAAGAGAAGCACGGCTCAGTTTCTCTTGATGGTGGCTCTCCTATGATCCTCGAATGCTGTGATCGGTGCCTCGATGGCTCGATCGATGGCGCGCTCAACTTCCGCGACCTTGGCGGGCATCGTGCCGGCAGCGCAACGGTTCGCCGCCGCATGGTGTATCGCTCGGCGATGACGCACGACATTTCGGCAGATGGCATCTCGATGCTCGCCGGCGCGTACGGATTGCGGATGGTGATCGACCTCCGATCGACGGAGGAGATCGCCGAGTACGGCACCGCGCCGTTTCAGGCGACGGGCGTGTCGTACCATCACCAGCCCCTCAGCTCGCGTGCGGCCTCACCGCCGGAGATCGTCCGGCAGTATCAGCAGGAGATGCGGGAAGGGCGCTTCGATTGGACCGCCTCCTACCTGCGCATGGTTGAATACGGCGCGCCGGCGCTCCGCTCGATTTTCGAGCTGGTGGCTGCCCCGGACGGCACGCCCGCCGTGTTCCACTGCATCGCCGGCCGCGACCGTACCGGCGTGGTAGCGGCGTTGCTGCTCGGATCGCTCGGCGTCAGCGGCAGCGATATCGCTGCCGACTATGCGATCACCGGGGCGCATTTGAAACGGCAGGCGCATCGGTTTGCCCAACAGGCCGCGCGACTCGATCTGACGACGGACCAGATGACGAAGGTGCTCGAAACGGAAGCCGACGCCATGCATCGATTCCTCCAAGCGTTGACCGACCGCCATGACTCGATCGATGGCGCCGTGCGCGCCCTGGGTGTGCGAGAGTCGACGATCGCGACCCTACGCGACACCCTGCTCGAACCAGCAGCCGACGAACGGTAACCTCCCGCCGGCATCGCACCGACCCGTAACTTTTGCCCCGCTCCGGTGTTCTTAAGAGTGAGGGATGCGATGCGTTCGGGCGGGAGCGCAGGCGCTGCGGGAGCGGATGAACGACATCGAGGCGGTCAAACAGCAGGCGGACATCGTTGCGGTCATCTCGCAGTACGTTTCACTCAAAGCTGAAGGCCGACGCTACAAGGCGAATTGCCCCTTTCATCAAGAGAAGACCCCTTCCTTCATCGTCAATCCAGAGTTGCAGATCTTCGTCTGCTTCGGATGCGGCGCCAAGGGCGATGTCTTTGGATTCTTGATGCAGCGGGAGAACCTGAGCTTTCCCGAAGCGTTGCGCGAGGTGGCCCGGCAGGTTGGCTATGAGCTATCTGGTGGCCGTGGCGGTGCTCCGCACGACGACCATGGACGGCTGATCGAGGCCAATGAGGCAGCGGTCCAGTTCTTCCGGGATCAATTGCTCACCGCCCCGGCGGCAGATCCGGCCCGCGTTTACGTCGAGCGGCGCGGTGTTGACGAGCCGACGGCGGAGACGTTCCAGCTCGGCTATGCGCCCAACTCCTTTGACGCGCTCCGGTCACATCTGGTCGAGCGTGGCTTTACCGTTGGTGAGTTGGTGCAGGCGGGCCTTCTCTCCGAGGGGGAGCACCAGCCATACGACCGCTTTCGCGACCGGTTGATGTTTCCGATCCGCGATGAGCGCGGCCGCGTGATCGCCTTCGGGGGCCGGGTGTTGGGTGACGGAGTCCCCAAGTACCTGAACTCACCGCAGACGGCGCTGTTCGACAAGAGCGGCACCCTTTATGCGCTGGATCTGGCCAAGGATGCGATCCGAACGGCGGGGAGTGCGGTTGTGGTGGAAGGATATATGGACGTGATCGCCGCGCATCAGCACGGCATTCGCAACGTCGTCGCCACGCTCGGCACGGCGCTGACGGAGAAGCACGTCCAGATCCTGAAGCGGTTTACCAAGCGGGTGACGCTGGCGATGGACGCCGATGCCGCTGGTCAGGAGGCGATGAGCCGCGGCCTGGCCGTGGTCGAGCGGGCAGCCGCCGCCGATCCGGATGCCCCGGTGGAGACGACAGTTGACTGGCGCGGCATGGTCTATCTGCATGCGGTCGCACCGGTCGAAGTGGCAGTCTTTACGGTTCCACAGGGGAAGGATCCGGACGAGTTGATCCGAGCGGATCCCGACGCCTTCAACCGATTGGCCGAGCGGGCGATGCCGCCGTTCGAATTTCGGCTCCGGCACGAGCTCTCGAAGGCCGATCGAACCAATGCCCGTGCGATGGTGGAACTGACCGATCGGCTGCTGCCGGTGCTGAGCGGCATCTCGGACCGACGGCTTCAGGCACACTATCTCTCGCAGCTGGCGACGGCCACGGGCCTGCGCGAAGATGACCTGCGCGGACGCCTGCCGGAGGGTCGCACGCCGTCCGCCCTACCGGCGGCGATGTCATTGAAGGAGCGTACCGGCCGGCCGCGGCCGGCCGTCGACCGCGACAGCGTCGATCCACTGACACGAGCAGGCGGTCCGGTGACGGCGGCGGCTGGTGCGGCGGCCCGACAGGAGATGCTCTGCCTGCACCTGCTGTATTCCTTCGCCGGGCTGCGGATGGCAGGCATGTTGTTGGATGAAGGACTGTTCGAGGATGCGGCCAATCGCTATTTGTTCCAGGTCTGGCGAGGGTCGCCGAACGTGAGTCTGATACCAGACCTGTTAGATGAGCCGCTCCGGGCACGGCTCACGACCGTACTCACCCTGGCGGTGCCCCCGTTCGACGAGGTCAAAGCGGCGCGGGCGTTGGAGGATACCGTCAATCGAATGCAATTGCGCCGGCTCGACGAACGAAAGCGGCTCTCCCTGGCGGCGATCCACGAGACGGAGTCGATGATCGACCGGACACACATGCTGGAACTCGCCAGCTCGCTGCTGAGCGGCAACAGCGCGCCTCACGAAACGGACGCCATGGCCGAAGCGGCGCTGGATGCGATCCGGGATGTCGAGGCCGGTGTGGAGCTGCATCGGCATGAGGCAGCGCTGCGTCGTGGCGAGAAACGCGAGATGTGACGATCGGGGGATTGTGCTGATCCGCGGGCACGATACTATGCGGAAACGCGGTTGCGAGACAGTCAAGAGATGTTGCGCTCGGTCACTCCCCATCGGACCGATGCGCAGCGGCGGAACAATGAGATCACAGGAGATCGATCATGGTGAACGGACGGCGGACAGCACCGACACGACAGCAGGCGCGGTCGAATCGGGACACCACCGATGCAGTGCTCGAACGCGCGACACGACGTGATGACGCAACCGAGCCCGAGGATTCCTATGAGCACGCTGCCGAGGGCGGCAAGGATGCGAGTCTCACGGACGAACAGGACGTTGAGGATGAGCTTCAGGACGATGTGACCGTCACCGGCGACGGTGGCGCGGCGCCCTCGGGCGATCGTGCCCTGCGGACTGTGGACATCGCGGAACCGGTGGTCGGTCCTGATGGCGAGCCACAGCTGACCGAAGAGGACGAAGAACCGGAAAAAGAACTGGAGTCGGCGGTCCCCCTGGAAGACCAGGAGGGGATCGACGATCCCGTGCGGATGTATCTGCGCGAAATCGGTAAGGTCTTCCTGCTCACGGCGGATGACGAGAAGCGGCTGGCCCGGCAAATGGAAGAGGGCAAGCATCTGGAGCGGTTGACGGTGGCCTGTGAGGCCGCCACCGGACGGCGCCCGGATTCCGCCGAACTAGCGTACATGCTCTTTACCGAACTGGCCGAGCTGACCAACGTGAGCGCGGCCACCGAGCGCTACCTCAAAGTCAAAGAAGCGCTACGGCCGGCCGGCGACGAAGAACGGAAGCGAATCGACGAGGAGCGGCGACAGGGTAAGGAAATTCCCCCGTTCAATCTCGCGGTCTTCGCCGCGAGCGTGATCAGCGGCGAGCGGCCGGTGGAGGGATTCGACGTCTCCTCGTTCAAGGCGGAACCGCGAACCCTCACCGCAATGATCTCCGATCCGCTCTTCCGCGCCACCGTCGATGCAGAAATGGACCGCGGCCTGCGGGAGTACGTCGCGCGCATGATCGCCGAGGGTCCAGAGCCGACCGATGACGAGTATCGAACAGCAGAGCAGTCAATCGTCCGCCTGTCGATCGTCACGCACATCCTCACGACGGACCTCGTGGCGGTTGCGGCGAGCGCGATCGGCGGTGAAGCAAAGCTTCTGCCGCCGCCGGAATCCTTCGTGGAGAATCTGCGACCGCATGCGGAACCGTACCGCATCCATTTCGACCGGATCATGGTCGAGGGAGAGAAGGCGGAGAAGCGGCTGACGGAGGCGAACCTGCGGCTGGTCGTGAGCGTGGCGAAGAAGTACATCGGCCGGGGGATGTCGCTGCTCGACCTGATCCAGGAGGGCAACATCGGTCTGATCCGGGCGGTGGAGAAGTTCGACTACCGCAAGGGCTACAAGTTCAGCACCTACGCGACGTGGTGGATCCGTCAGGCGATCACGCGGGCGATCGCGGACCAGGCACGGACGATCCGCATCCCCGTGCATATGGTCGAGACGATCAACAAGCTCGTGCGCGTCTCGCGGCGGCTGGTGCAGGAGTACGGCCGCGAACCGACCAGCGAAGAGATCGGCCGAGGGATGGAGATCACACCGGAGAAGGTGCGCGAGATCATCAAGGTGTCGCAGGAGCCTGTCTCGCTGGAGACACCGATCGGTGAGGAGGAGGACTCCCACCTGGGCGACTTCATCGAGGACCAGGGCGCGCTCGCACCGGCCGAGGCGGCCTCTCACCAACTGCTGAAGGAGCAGGTTGAGGACGTGCTCGCCTCACTGACGCCGAGGGAGCGGCGGGTGCTCCAGCTTCGGTTCGGCCTCGAAGACGGCCGCAGCCGCACGCTGGAAGAGGTGGGCAAGGAGTTCACCGTCACGCGCGAGCGCATCCGCCAGATTGAGGCGAAGGCGCTGCGCAAGCTCCGCCACCCCAGTCGTAGCAAAAAGCTGAAAGACTACCTGGATTAGACCTAGGACGAAGTCAAGCGAGCACGGACCGCAATGTTCCATGCTCGCTTGACTGGATGGCGGTGAAGAAATGACGACCGAAGAACGTCTCACATCAAAGCAGCGGGCAATTCAGGCTATTGAAACGCTGCCGGATGACGCAACGATCGAGGATGCGATCGACTGTCTGGTGGTCGTTTCCAAGATTCAGGCGGGCTTGAATGAGGCCGACCGGGGGATGCTCATTCCCCACGAACGGGTCAAAGAGTACTTCGCTGAATGGCTGCATCAGTAGGATGGACGCCTCGTGCACGGGACGATCTCGAAGCTGCTCGCCTATTCATCGCCCGAGACTCGCTGCGTGCCGCCGCGATGCTGGTTGGTCGCGTATACAGCGCAGTCAGCCACCTTGAAGAGTTTCCCCTATCGGGAAGGGTCGTTCCCGAGTACGGAGAGCAGTCCATTCGCGAGGTGATCGTTCGCCCGTACCGCATTTTCTACGAGGTCGAAGGCGACCGGGTGCGAATTCTTGCCGTTCATCATTCAGCGCGTCAGATACCCGACCTGTGATGCGATGCTTCATATAACGGTGTGGGCAAGGAGTTCACGGTGACGCGCGGGTGCATCCGCCAGATTGAGGCGAAGGCGCTGCGCAAGCTCCGCCACAGCCGCTCCAAGACACTGAAAGACTACCTGGACTAGCGCCTGAGTGATTGGTCCCGCGCCATTTACGTGGGGCCAATCAACATTCTGAAGTCTCTGGTGGTAGACTTATATGATGACCCTATCACCTGTCCCCGAACCGTTTGTCAACGAAGATCTCTCGAAGCTGGAAAACCGCACGAACCTGGCGCTCTTTGGATTGATGCTCATCCCACAGGTGCGGGTGTGGTTTCTTGAGCGATTGGCCCTTCCATCGGACAGCAAGGTTTACCCGCCGAAGAACGTCTCCGGAGGACGGCCAGACTTTGTGGTCGTCGACTCCACAGGTGCCGTCGCTGCATGGATAGAAGTTGAACTTGGTGCCGAGAACCAAGCGCAACTGATGAAGTACCGACAGACTTTGACGCGGCCCATTCGGTCGATCGTCGGCCCACAGGACGCAGGCGGAGATCTATCTCTCGAAGAGATTGCGCGTGTTGTTTCGGATACACTCACCGAAACGTTCGATCATCAGCAGATGATCAATGCTGGTGTGTTTACCACGCTTGTAAGTCAGATGACTGGATCAGTACAGCCGTGGGACTATGTTGACCCAGAAGAAATCGTACGACATCAACCGCTTATCCAGGCTCTTACCGTTCATCTCGGACACGAACTACGCTTTGGCACACCGCCCATAGCGCCCGGAACAGCGCAGGTCATGACGATAACGCAAAGAGGTTGGACCATCCGCGTGTTCTCGAAGGCTGCATCAATGGGAACGGTAGCCATCATCTGGGACCAGTCAATGGGCAGGGGACGGATTCACATACCGTCGCGAGATCATCTCGCTCGATACTTGCCATCGGCGCCGGAAGCAGTCGGTGACTTTGTCTCCTTTTTCGCGAGTTTGGGTCTGGATCTCACGGCAATCGCTGAGAAGCAGCGGCTGGCGATCGCGGAGCAGCAACTGGTGGAAGCGGCCGAACCACTCGCCGACCGGATTCGCTCACTTGCAAGGGCATACGGATCCGCGTCGTCGCATACATCGTAACGGACAACGACGCCAGACGTCCTATCACCGCGGCGGCCGCAGCCAGACGACAATTCACGCCAGATGAATCAGTCGGTTTCTTGCACTATCTGTCTATGGCCACAGTGACCCGTTCACCGGAAACGGATATCCGCAGGTTGCTGCGCGTGGTGGTTTCTCTGTACGGTATGCGGCATTGATCTTGCTGTCGTGAATTCACAGACTCCCATGTAGTCGGAAGGTGAATCGAGCCAATGGATCAGTCGGAACGACAGGTCTTGATTACGCGGTATGTCGAGGGGCCGCGTGTGGTGGAGGAGGCGCTGGCGCGCATCGGCGCGGATCGCTTGGATGTCAGGGCCGAAGATGGATGGACGGCACGGGAGGTCGTGCATCACCTCGCGGACAGTGAGATGACCTCGGCGATCCGGTTGCGGCGCTTGATCGCCGAGGACCGGCCGGAGATCGTCGGCTACGACGAGCCGGAATATGCCCGCCGTCTCTACTATGACCGGCCGATTGAGACATCACTGGCGGCGGTGAAAGCGGCGCGGGCCTCGACGGCCACGATCCTCGAACGCATGATCGAGGACGAGTGGCAACGCGAAGGCACGCACAGCGAGAGCGGACGCTATTCGGTAGAAGACTGGTTGCGCATCTACGCCGCCCACGCACATGAACACGCCGCCCAGATAGCGCGAGCGGGCGGCGCGGCGGTTTCGTGATGGATGCTGAAAAGTGAAGCCGCCGAGACTCTCGTCTCGGCGGCCGCAGCTCTGCTGTCCATGTGCTGACATTATCCCAAACACCTGCTCATACGACAACGGACCATCGTACGGGTTGTCGTGTCATGACGCGGCGCATAGCATGGGCCATCCCGGCGCCAAAATCGGGCCGGGTTCAGCCGATCGTTCTGTGGAGGTGGCAGACAACAGAAGACCGACGGGCACTACGGTAGAGCAGGAGAGGAGAGAGCGTCATCCATACCAAGCCCCAGATCAATAGCTTCACTTCGCTTGGGGAGGCAGTGACCTGGTGGGAGATATCGGAACAGTACGCTTCAGATCCGGCAGGGGAACGGAGGATCAACTTCCTGCAAGAGCTCGATGCATTGAACGCCGGCGAGCGTCAACGGGCGCGGCGGTACCGCATCGCCGAGTGGATTGGTGACCGACTTGTCCGCACCGGCGAACGGCTGCGTGGGTGGTCGGGACCGTCGCCAACCCCACCGGCCTATCCCTGAACCATTGGCAAAGATCCGACAAACGCCGCTCGAACTGAGCGGCGTTTGTCGATTCGTGGCTGCACGAGGGCGCGTCATCGCCTTCGCTCGGCACTGCCCAACCGGAACCGGTTCGGGCGCTCCATCGTGGGACTGACAGCGTTGGGGTGGGCGGCGACTTTCAGCCGCTCTGCATCCAACCACTGCACCGACGCACACTTCGGGCAGCAGGCCAGGGCCGGGAGTTCGGGGTACTGGCCGCGGGGGAGTGGCGCCACCCGTGCCGGGGCCACGCCCCGTGTCCTGAGGTCTTCGACGTGCGTGGTCCGGCGCCACACACCTTTTTTGTCCTGCCGCCAGCCGGGCAGCGGCACGAGCCGGCGCTCCGGGTAGCGAGGAGGTTCGTGTACCGTGACGATGCCCGCCAGCGGCTCGTCGCAGGAGTAGCGTAGGGCCGTGTCCGGTCTGCCACAGACGATGCGCCCTGCCTTGCTCAACCGTGCGAAGATCTCGTCCATGGCCGCACGCCCGTGCGCCGTCCTTCCTCAAACCAAGCTTTCCGGCCAAAAGACCACGCTCATTGTACGACTCAGGTGTCTCAGTCCACACCGCTGCAAGAGGCTTCCCGATGGCGCCGCACTGGCCTTGCCTTCGATCGAGGCGGGCGCGATCATCCGGCCGGCACGCAAGAACGGTACTATCGAGAGCAATCCGGCAGAATGGAGCCAGGCCAATGTCCGATGAGCAGAACAGCGTGCTGGTTCGTGGCGAAGGAGTGGTTGACGCCGATCCAGATATCGCCACGCTCACCCTCGGCGCAGCAGTTCGGCGCGAGACGCCGGTCGCGGCGTTCGACCGGGCGCGTGAACTGGCTGAGTCGTTGGTCGCACTCTTTACCGGCCGCGGTGTCGAGCGCCGCGACATCCAATCCACGACCGTGAGCTTGGATCCGGAGTTCGGTCAGCCATCGCCGAACACGACCGATCGGCGGGTCATCGGCTGGCGGGCGTCCTCCCTCTTCGCTGTCAAGCTGCGCGACCTAGGGCGTATCCCCGCGATCCTGCAAGAGTCCACGGCGCTGTTGGGAGAGGATGCCCAGATTCAGGGGATCAGCTTCGGACTTGAGGACGCTGATGCGTTGATCTCCCGCGCGCGGGCGGCGGCATTTTCGAACGCACAGCGCGCGGCCGGCGAGCTCGCGCAGCTGGCCGGCGCGCGACTCGGCGAGGTCATCTCGATCGACGAGCAATGTGCGCCATCGCCCGCGCCGCTCCAGGGAATGCAGGCTCCACGGGCGATGGCGCTGACGGCAGCGCACGGAGGAAGCATGGACCAGATCGCTCCGGGGCAGATCTCCGTTCGGGTCGGCGTGGCGCTCCGGTTCGCGCTGGATCATTCGACGCGGCCATAGCTCGGCCAAACATTCGTACGCCGCGCCGGGACCGCGGCGCCTCTCCCCCGATCGCGTGTCCGCACTACGCCAACGCCCGCACCTCTCGCAGCACCTGATCGACTTCCTCCCGGGAGTTGAGCAGGCCGGCGGCGAGCCGCGCGTATGCCGGCGTATACGGTGTCGTGGTCGCAACGATCTGCTGATCGCGCAGGCGCTGCACGACCGCGCGCGGCGACAAATCGTCCACGTCGAAGCAGACCAACCCGGCGGAAAGGTTTTCATCAAGCGGTGTGTAGAGGCTCACGTGTGGCATCGTTGCCAGTTCTTCCTTGAGCTGCCGGTTGAGTGCGTGGATGCGCTGCGTGATTCGTGGCCTGCCAACCTGCTGGTGAAAGTGAAAGGCTTCCGCCAGCGCCCACCGATGCTCGAAGGAGTGGAAGCCGCCCGGCGTCGCGACCGCACCCGGTGCATCGCCGCCGGAGAAGGATGGGATCGTCGGCGACATCCGCTCCCAGGCGCTCGGCTTGCCCCAGACCAACCCGGTGCCGCGCGGACCAAAGAGCCACTTGTGGCACCCGGCGACGAAGAAGTCGCAGCCAAGCGATGCCATGGTGAAATCCTCGACACCAAGGCCGTGAACGCCATCGACGCAGAGCAGGGCACGGTCCGGTTCCTCTCGATCCGCGTTCAGCCGCGCCATTTCATCGGCAATGCGGCGAATCGGCAGCTTCAAGCCGGTGCTGGAATGGACATAGGTGACGGCGACGACCCTTGTCCGAGGCGTCACGGAGCGGATCAGCGAGGTGACAATCTCGTCCTCCGTAACCTGAGCGATGTCCTGGTACAGCGGCACGGTCCGCACGACCGCGCCGCTCCGCGATGCCTTCAAGCGGAGCGCCTCATGTGTCGCGAAGAAGTCGTGATGGGTGGTGAGCGCTTCATCGCCGTCGTCGAGATCGAGGCCGTTGTAGAGCAACCCCAGTCCCATGGTCGTGCTATCGGTCAGGGCGATGTCGGTTGCGCCCGCGTTCAGGTAGGCGGCGGCGGCGCGGAGGACGTTGGCTTCCAGGCGGCCGCCGTTGTCCTGAAGATAGAAGACGGGATTCTCGTCCATGCCGCGACGGTGCGCTTCGATCGCCTGTTGTACCGGCGCCGGGTGTGAGGCGATGTAGAGGCCACCGAAATGAAGGAAGTCCCGCGACAAGGCGAACTGGTCGCGGACAGCCTGCCAGTCGTCCACCGCCGGGCCGCTCTCGACCGGGGCATTGGCTGGTTCATCGCTACCGGATCGTCGCTCTCGTGCCATTACCCCGCCGCCGACGACCCCGGCGCCAAGGCCCAGCGCGATGCCCGTACGGACCAACAATTGCCGTCGATCGAGGGACACGGTTCCGGCTCCCGCGTCAGAGTCTTATGCCAGGATCGGCGTACGCCACGGTCTGGATGGTGCGACCGCTGATGACTTCATCGTACTGCTTCCCGGCGACTTCCATCGCTCAGGTCAGCAGCCGGGCGAAGAGGATGAACAATGAGGCGACGGCAAAGACGCCGCCGTAGGTGGTCCAGCTGGCACGGTTCATCCGGCCGGTGACGCTGTCCTGGATCAGCCCGGTCATCACGTAAAACACGACGAGCATGAAGACGCCGGCCAGCAGGTCGGGGAGAGAGAGGAAGTGCAGCACCCAGCGACACTCGGCCATGACCACGGCGATCGCGCCGGATTGGATCCAGAGCGCCCCGGCGTCTGCCTCAAGCTCGCGGAGCATGTCCACGGACAGGAGGAACGCAACGCTGCCGACCAGCAGCACGCCGGCCACGAGGGGGAACCCTCCGCCCAGAGCGACGATGAAGGCAAAGAGCGCCGTCACGTAGATTGAAAGCAGCAGACCAAACCGCGCGACTTCGTAGGTTTCCGCGTCCGGATCGACCGTCAGATATTCCGCGATCACGGTGATCCCAAAGAGCACCACTGAGACGGCGCCGAGCAGAAGGCGCAGGGCCGTATTGTCCACCTGGCCGGTCGCCAGCGCCGAGAAGAGGGCGAAGAGTCCCGGCAGGAAGAGGTAGAGAACCGTTGCCGTTGGGCCGTGGAACCGCGCTTGGGGATGCAACCGCACCAGCCGGTCCGTACCACCCGCAACCACAGCGACCAGCACCACCAGCACCAGGGCCAGATCGGACACGAGATAGAGGGTCAGCAACACCGCATAGGCCACGGCCAGAGCGACCATGACATGAAACGGCCCAAGCGTGCCGAGACGGCTCAGCGGTGCATCAAACCGCCGCTTCGAGCGGAAATCGGTCACCGATGTTCTCCACAGGACCCCTCCCCCGGCCCCTCCCCCCGCTGACGCGCGGAGGGGGGAGTACGGTCAGACGGTGGGAGCCCGCGTCGTCTTGGTAACGATCTGGCGGCGGGCTGGTTCATGTTGGCACCCCAGACCCGGCGAGGCTCCCCGCTCCGCGCGGCAGCGGGGGGGAGGGGCCGGGGAGGGGGATGCCTCCTATTCCTCCGCGAACTGCGGGGTTTCCTCGCCAAACATCTCGGCGGCGTTGCGGTACCAGATTCGGTCGATCTGGTCCTCCGTGAGTTGGAGGTCATCGAAGATCTCTACGAAGCGATCGACGTGCTCCTGGATCTCTTCGATGCCGCAGTCGGAACCCCAGACGAGTTTCTCGACGCCGATTTCCCGGCCGATCAGACCCCGTTCGACGGCATGCTGTTCGATCGTCTCACCGCCCGAGAGGTCGAAGTGGACATTATGTCGCCATCGTGCGACGGAGGCAGCGGCGTCGTAGTTGCCGGTGCCACCCATATGCGCGCCGATCAGCGGCAGGTCGGGAAAGTTGTTGGCGATCGTGTCCAGGTGGAACGGATGCATGCGGGTGGCGCTGACGTCGCGCGGACCCATCCGCGACTGCATCCGCTCGCGCATCATTCGGAGACGCTGCGCCGCCGCGGCGTCGCGCCTGGGATGCGTGCGTGAATAATCGATGCCACCGCCGATCACGCCCATGTGCAGCAGGATCGGCATCCGCAGCTCCTCTGCGGCGGCGTAGACGGGAAAGTAATCCGGATCATCGTAGGACCGTTTGACGCCGATCATCTTGAGGCCGCGATAGCCCAGCGCGTGTAACTCGCGGATGCGGTCGCCGGAGGTCGTCTCCGGATCGACGACGGCAACCGGCACCATCAACGGCGCGTATGGTTTCAAGCGTTCGATCGCTTCCTCGTGCGTGAGTCCGAAGCGGCCACCCGAGAGCAATGAGGCGCGGACCACACCAGCCTTCTGCAATGCCTCGGCGAGGGGTTCGAGCCGCTCCGATGGGTCCGCGTCCGGCTGCTGCCAGTTCAATGGAAAATGAACATGAACGTCCCAGATCTTCATCCGTCATCCTCGAAAGCGTCGTTCTTGTAGGCATGGTACAAGACTCCTGGCGCGATGATCCTCGCCACGCCGCCTTGCGAGTGGCCGTTATGCAGACTACGATGCCGGATACCTCGTTCTGCATCTGTCCGAAACAGCGGGCAGCACATGAACACGGCACATCGTGGTTGGCGGATGATCCCCGCGTCGCGAACGGATGGAGTCACACAGGGAGGGATTCTGTGGACGTTGGTCTCTTCAACATGCCGTCGCACCCACCAGAGCGGAGCCTCTATGACGGCCAGCAGTGGGATCTCCAGGTGCTGCGCTGGGCCGACGAATATGGCTTCAGCGAGGCCTGGATCGGGGAGCACTTCACCTCACCGTGGGAGCCGAACCCGACGCCGGACATCCAGATCGCGCAGGCGCTGATGCAGACCCAGCGGATCAAACTGGCGCCGGGCGCCCATCTCCTGCCCTATCACAACCCGGCGGAGCTGGCCTGCCGCGTCGCCTTCCTCGACCACCTGGCGCAGGGACGCTTCATGTTTGGTATCGGCGCCAGCGGCCTGCCGAGCGATTGGAAGCTATTCAATGTCGATGGCTTTGCCGGCGAGAACCGGACGATGACGGCGGAAGCGCTCGATATCATCATCCGGCTGTGGGAGGAGGCGGCGCCCTTTGAATACAAGGGAAAGTACTGGAACGTCAACAAGCCGGACACGATGTACGAGACGTTGAAGTTCCACCTCACGCCGTTTCAGAAGCCGCACCCACCGATCGGGATCGCCGGACTCAGTCCGAACTCAGACACGCTCAAGCTTTGTGGTGAGCGCGGGTTCATGCCGATGAGCCTCAACATCCACCCCAACTACGCTGCCAGCCACTGGGCAGCGGTCGAAGCAGGAGCGGAGCAGGCCGGCCGTACCGCCAACCGCCGCGACTGGAAGGTAGTGCGCGAGGTATTTGTCGCCGACACGGACGCCGAGGCGCGGCGGTTCGCGCTCGACGGTATGCTGGCCCGCTGCTACCGCGAATATCTGCTGCCACTGTTCGGTTCGTTCGGCTTCACACCGCTGTTCAAGCACGATCCGGACGTGCCGGACGCCGATGTAACGCCGGAGTATCTGGTGGACCACGGCTGGCTGGTCGGTTCCGTCGATACCGTCAGCGAGAAGCTGGCGCAGATGCACGACGACCTCGGCGGCTTCGGCACGCTGCTGATGTTCATCTGCGACTACAGCGAGAACCCGGAACCATGGCGCCACTCGATGGAGCTACTAGCCAAGCAGGTGCTACCAAGGGTCAATCAACAGTTGACTGCGGCAGTACCAGCCGACTAGCCAGGCGGCACTGCACTACAACCTCTTGAGCGGCGTCACTGAATCAACTCGACGATGCCGCTCGACAGGTTGTATTCACCGCCCACGATCTCGATCGCGCCGGACTGCACAAACGGTTGCAAGTCCGGCTCGGCGTGCAACGACTGAACGCCGAGCCGGATATTCTCGCGGATCGCATTGTCGAGCAGATTGCCCGATTGCGACCGTACGCGTTCCACGGCCGGCCGAATCGCGTTGACCAGAACGTCGATATTCGGGGAGATCGAGGAGTCGGACTCCGTCGCAGCGACCGCCGCCTTCACCGCGCCGCACTCCTCGTGTCCGAGCACGAACACAAGCGATACGCCGAGCACACCGACGGCGTACTCGATGCTCCCGGCGATTCCAGCGTCGACGATGTTTCCCGCGATCCGGCAGACAAAGAGGTCACCCAGACCTTGGTCGAAGATGATCTCGGGTGGTACACGCGAGTCGGCACAACTGACCAGCGCCGCAAACGGCTGTTGCCCGCCGGTCAACTCAGCTCGCCGGGCGGTTGAGATGTCGGCCTGCGGCGCGGCGTCCATACTGAAGCGGTTGTTTCCGTCGATGAGGCGCTGGAGCGCCTGTTGCGGTGAAAGTCGATCCTGCGAATGCGCCCGAGCCGGCGTTGATGCGACGCCGATCGTCCGCGATGCTGCCAAGCCAACCGCGGCGACACCGCCCAAGAGCAGTGCCCGCCGCCGGTTGAGGGTGACTCGCCGGGTGAATCCACACACGCCTACCACTCCGCCGCAATGCTGCGCTGGAATGATAGCGCATCTCACGGGCGGCGTCGTGGTCCGGTGCGTCGGTTCCGCTTGCGGCCATTGGATGAGGGCCATCGAGGCGTGTCCGCGCTGTCGCGATTCGCGGACGCCTTGGGTGTCGATGTCGCGAAGGTGCCGTAGTCTTCGGCGACGGGCTTGGGCGGGGCCGGTGGCTGGTGCTCCGGATCGAGGCGTTCCAAAACGCGGAGGAGCGTGCCGCGCCAGTCGCCACGCTGGGCGATGCGGACCTGGGTGCTGCCCACCTGGACCTCGTCGCCAAAGGCGCCGTAGAGCCGATCACGGTGGTCGATCGGGCGAGGGGCGCGCAGGACGATCACGTTCTCTTCGAGAGTGACGGAAGTCAGCCCGAGCCTGCGGGCATAGACCTTCATCCGCACGATCTCCAACAGGTTGCGCAGCGTCGGCGGCGGTTCGCCGAACCGATCGACGATCTCGGCGACGGCATCGTCGACCTGTGCGACCTCCGCGATCTGGCCGAGTCGCTGATAGAGGGCCAGCCGTAGGTTGAGGTCGGGCAGGAACGCCTCGGGGATGTGCGCGGTGATCGGGAGATCAACCGTGACGGGCGAAGGTGGTGGCGGCGGTGGTGTTTCGCCGCGCTGGAGCGCCCGCATCCGCGTCACGGCCTCCCCGAGCATCTTCGCGTACAGTTCGTAGCCGACCGCGCCGATGTGGCCGCTCTGTTCGGAGCCGAGTAGGTTGCCCGCGCCGCGGATTTCCAGGTCGCGCAGGGCGATCTGAAAGCCGGCGCCGAGTTCCGTCGCTTCGAAGATCGTTTGCAGGCGTTTCTGCGCGGTTTCGGAGAGCGCGTGATTGCGGTCGTAGAGCAGGTAGGCGTACGCGCGATGGGCGCCGCGGCCGACCCGACCGCGCAGTTGGTACAGCTGGGAGAGGCCGAGGCGGTCTGCCTGGTTGATGATGATCGTGTTCACGTTCGGGATGTCGAGGCCGGACTCGATGATCGTCGTGCAGAGGAGGATGTCGGCCTCGCCGCGCTGGAAGGCAAGCATGTTCCGCTCGAGCACCTCCTCGGGCATCTGACCGTGACCGATACACAGTTCCGCCTCCGGCACCAGGTCGCGCAGTCGCCGGGCGATCAGCTCGATGTTGTTGACGCGGTTGTGGACGAAGTAGATCTGACCACCTCGGTCGAGCTCGCGGAGGATCGCCTCGCGGATCAGGTGGTCATCCCATTCGCTGACGAAGGTCTTGACCGGCAGGCGATCCTCCGGCGCCGTCTCCATCGTCGACATGTCGCGGATGCCGGTGAGGGACATGTGCAGTGTGCGCGGGATCGGTGTGGCCGACAGTGTGAGCACATCAACCTCGCTGCGGAGTTGCTTGAGCCGTTCTTTGTGCGCGACACCGAAGCGCTGCTCTTCATCGATGATCACCAGGCCGAGGTCTCGGAAACTCACATCCTTCTGGAGGATGCGGTGGGTGCCGATCAGCATGTCCACCTTGCCATCGACGACATCGGCGAGCACATCCCGCTGCTCCTTCTCCGAGCGGAAGCGGGAGAGAACATCGACGCGCACGGGGAACCCGCTGACGCGGTCGCGGAAGGTCTGTACATGCTGCTGGGCGAGGACGGTGGTAGGCACGAGTACGGCGACCTGCTTGCCGTCCATCACTGCCTTGAAGGCGGCACGCACGGCCAATTCGGTCTTGCCATAGCCAACATCGCCGATCACGACGCGATCCATCGGTCGTGGCTGCTCCATATCGCCCTTGATCTCGCGGAGCGCGCTCAGCTGGTCCACCGTCTCGACGTAGGGGAACGCCGCCTCCATCTCTTGCTGCCAGGGGGTGTCTTCACCGAAGGCGTGGCCGGGACGCAGCTCGCGTTCGGCATAGAGCCGGAGCAGATCCTGGGCCAGGTCGGTGACGGCACGGCGCACCCGTTCCTTGATGCGGACCCATTCGCCGCTGCCGAGCCGGGTGAGAGACGGGGCATGATCACTCGGACCGACGTAGCGATCGACGCGATCGACCTGCTCTGTGGGAACAAAGAGACGGTCGCCCTCGGCGTAGCGTAGCTCCAGGTACTCGCGCTCCACGCCGGTGTCGGGCGCGCGGCGCCGGACCAGCCCCGCGAACCGGGCGATCCCGTGCTCGACATGGACGACCATGTCGCCCACGGTGAGGCCGGCGAGGAACGCCTCGCGGCCCGATGTCCGCTGGCGAACCGCCCGGCGCTGCTTGGTGAAGCCAAAGATTTCGGCGTCTGTCGCCAGCAGCAATGGTCCATCTGCCACGTTCAGCGACCAGCCGTGGGCGAGCGAGCCGTGAACCAGCCCCAGCGATCCGGGCGGCGGCGGATCGTCCACCACGGATATCGGCGCAACCGCAAGCCCCTCGCCTTCAAACAACTCCGCGAGCCGGGCAGACTGCAAGGTGACGATGACGGCACGATTGCCCGCTCGAACAGCGCCATTGACATCAGCGAACACGGAACGAAGCCGGCCGCCAAACGCTTGGACGGGGGTGAAGGGGAGGACGATGGTGGGGTCGGCCCTCACCCCCGGCCCCGCACCCGCCGGGCGGGGGAGGGGAGTTACAGTCGAACCCGTGCCGGCGGTAGCTCCCCGCACCCCCCCGGCGGGGGCGGGGCCCGGG
>JBFXAN010000030.1:0-50810 GCA_050184225.1 Dehalococcoidia bacterium
AGCATCGCGCCAAGACCTTCCACGGCTTGCTCACCCGCGTGATGGCCAAGCTCGCCGCGCTCACGTTTCGCGCCGTCTGGCAGCAGGCAGGCGTCGATCTCGAGTGAACTCACATCAGTCGCCTGAGGCCCGGGACGTGCCGCCGCTCGGCGAGGTGAGTCATGCTTGGCCGTACTGGACGTTCATGGGCGAATGAGCTGAGCCGTAGAAGCACAACAGCCGGGTGCTATGGACTGCGCCGGGAGACCACGAGCGTCGCGACGATCGTGATGGAGAGAGGAGCATCAGGATGACAGCGCAGAATTCGGCACCACCAACCGCTCCGGCCCTGTCCGCACACCGCCCCGCGGCCGCCCTCGCCTCCAGCCTCACCCTCTTCGCCGGCATCATGATGCTTGTGATCGGGGTGTTGCAAGGATTGCAGGGACTGGCCGCCATCCTGGAGGACGACCTGTTCGTCGTCGGACGCAGCTATGCCTTCGAATTGGACATCAGCACCTGGGGGTGGGTGCATCTGATTGCGGGGATCATCGTGGCCGTAGCGGGAGCGTTTGTGCTGCGCGGGGCGTTCTGGGCGCAGATCGTCGGCATTGCAGTGGCGGCACTGAGTGCGATCGCCAACTTCGCCTATCTCCCCTACTACCCTTTCTGGTCATTGCTGATCATCGCCCTCAACGTCTTGGTCATCTGGGCGCTGGCGACACACCGCGGTGCTGTACGGCTCTGACCCGAACACGGGCAGACCTCGTCATCAGCACCGACCAGCATTGACTCTTCACGCGCCTATACACATGGCGGGTTGATCGTACGCCCATGATCACGGCTGCAATGAACCCGCGACATTTCGGAAGGTCTCACGCGTAGTCGCGCCCCGCACCATGTTGTCGACCCGATAGCGCGGAGGTGGCAGTGCAGACCGAGGCGGATCCCGCATCGCAACCGACGCCGATCCCGATCACCGGTCGAGGCCGGATGCTCCTCGTGTTCGCCGTGCTGGCGGCGGCGATGGTGCTGCTCTGGCTGGCGCCCGCCGCCCGAACGATGGTCGTCGGCGGCTTCACGCTCGCCATGTATCTCTCGATCCTCGTCAATACCCTGCGCCGCTGGATGCGGCGAGGTCTCGCCGTGGTGGTCACCTTCCTCGCGCTGATCGCGTTGGTCCTGATCGCCCTCTTCACTCTTGTGCCGGCACTGATCGACCAATTGCGCGGCGCGGTCGCGCATCTCTCCGCGTCGCAACCCTCTATTCGCGATGCGCTGGCCAGCCTGATGCAGCCGTTGACGGAGCGTGGCATCATCGACGCCAGCGCGGACGAAGTCGCCGATCGGATGAGCGCCGGCATCACCGACAACCTGGCCGCAATCCTCGGGTGGCTGCTGGACGCCTTGCTGGCGCTCCTGTCCGGTATCGGTACGGCCGGTTTCATCCTTTTCGGCATGATGCTGGTTGCGCTGTATCTGCTGCTCGACGCGGACCGCTATCGGGATCTGTTCGTGTTCGTGTTCCCGACACGCTACCGGCGCGATGCGCGCGAGCTGTGGGACGCGCTGGCGCAAGGCATCAGCCGCTACCTCAGTGGTCTGGCGATCTCGATGGCCGACCAGGGCATCTTCGTGGCGCTGATGCTGTGGATCCTCGACGTGCCCTACCCGCTACTCTTCGGGTTGTGGATGGCCGTGACGGCAATCATCCCCTACATCGGCGCCTGGCTCGCCGCCGTTCCCGCCGTCATCCTCGCCTTTGTCGAGCACGGGTTCTGGACGGCCGTCATTGTTGCGCTCGGGTACATCGCAATCAACACCTTTGACGGCCGCGTCGTCCAGCCGCTCGTGTTCGGCGCAGTGCTCAACATACCGGCGATCGTGATCTTCCTTGGGGTGATCATCGGCGGGCAAATCGCCGGTCCACTCGGGGCAATCTTGGCCGTGCCGCTGGCCGCCATGGTCCGGATCGCGATCGACTTTCTCCGCGTCCGGCTACGCGCCCAGCCGCCGGCTGCGCCAAACTGGTTGAATTCGGACTGAGGTTGGCCTTCGCCTCCGCACTCGAAGCGGTGCGCAGACCAGCGGGGCGTTGCCAGGGGAAGGGGACAAGAGGAAGGAGGTCGGTATGGAGAGCCGCGGCCCGAACTCCGGTGCGAGCGCGAATGATCGGACGACCGCGGCCGCGAGGGCATCTCGGTCGCGGTGGAACGTTCGGCGGTGGACGCGACGTCGGAAGCTCCTCATTATGCTGGCGTTGTTCGTGGGCATCATCCTGTTCAGCGTCTGGTGGGTCGTGCTACGGATCGTCGAACATCCGAGCTGGCCACCGCCGGCAGACGCGGTGCAATCGGCCGAGGCACAAGCAGCGACCGAAGCGTTTGCGGCGCGCGACCATCCCGCTCGCGATGACGTCGCCATCTCCTATGCGCCGGCGACCGCCTCCGATGTGCAGTTGTTTGTGGAGGGGATCAACTTCTTCCCGCGCATCCTGGACGATATCCGCGCGGCGCAGCACTCGGTGCATGTGCTGGAGTTCGGCTTCAAGCCCGGCGAGGTGGCCGACCAGTTCGTGTCCGTCTTCGAGCAGAAGGCGGCGGATGGCATCGACGTCCGCCTTATTGTCGATGCCATGGGATCAGAAACTCGTAGCACGTCAGAGGCGATGCTGACGCAGCTTGCGCAGGCCAACGCGCAGATCGTCGTCAATCACGCGGTCCCCTTGGATCGCGATGGGCTCCTCCAGGATCACTCGATCGATTGGCGCCACGATGAGATCGGCCAAGTTGACCACCGCAAGATGTTCGTGATCGACGGCCGGATCGGTTGGGTCGGCGGGGCGGGCATCGAAGATCACTTCGCCAACGGTGAGTACCATGACGTGTTCGTCCGGGTCGAAGGGGACGTCGTCCGGCAGATGCAGGCGGTCTTCCTCACGAGTTTCCGGGCCTACGGTGGCCCGCTGCCGTCCGGGAGTGATGCACTTGCATCCTACTTTCCCGATCCGACGAGCGCGGGGACGATCTCGGCGACAGTGCTGCAGAACATTCCGGGTGGCTTCGTTGCAGGTACGCACGCTATTGAGGCTGCGATTGAGAGCAGCAGGTCGCGGCTGGACATCATGAATCCGTACATCTGCGACGACGGGATGATCGATCGGATCGTGGCCGCCGCCCGGCGCGGGGTTATGGTGCGGCTGCTCGTCTCGCAGGATTCGAACAATAAACCGGCGGAGTACACGCTGGAGCACAACTACGGCCGATTGCTGCGCGCGGGTGTGCAGATCTGGGAATATCCCGCCATCCAACACGCGAAGGTGGTCGTCGCCGACGACATCACGATCATCGGCACGATCAACCTCGACGCCTGGGCGCTCTATCGCAACCTGGAGATCGCGCTTCGATTCGAGGACAAGGAGATCGCGGACCGGACACAGGCGCAATTCGTCGAGGATGGCATCGCCCACTCGATTCCCGGCATCAAGCCGGCTGGAGTCTGGCCTCGAATTCGAAACTGGGTCTGGAGTCGGTTTGCCTACTTCTATTGAGCTCGTCATTTAACCATGACGATCGAGCCGGCGGTGCGACCACCGTCAGGAAATCGCGAAACCGTAAGCGGCTGGTGGGATCAGGCCGTCTTGTTGAGCGCGGGCGCGCGTGGTGCGGGACCCGAGCGACGACCGCGAGGTCGACCGGGCGAGTGGCCACATGGTTTCGGTGTGGCAGCGGGTGTTCCGAGTACGACCAGTAGGTGCGGAAGGGCACGCCGGACGCGTTCGGGCGTCAGCGACAGTGCCGGCTGGGGCGCTCCCACGGCAGGCGCCGATCGCAGGCGATGGGGCGCGCTAGGGGCTGTTATGAACTTGTGGGAGCAGCGGCGTCGCGGGTGAGGGCGAGACAGGCGAAGTCGACGAAGTGCAGGCCGGCCTGCGCGGTCGTCAGGCACTTATAGTCGCGGACGAGCCGGCGGAAGCACGTCTTCCAGGCGAAACGGCGCTCGACCACCGAGCGCCGTCGGAGCAGGACGAAGCCATGCGTGCGTTGCGGATGCTTGACCACCGGCAACTGAATGCCGTGGGCGGCCGCCTCCGCGGCTGGCTGCGCGCCCGTGTAACCCTGGTCGACGTACGCCAGTTCCACCGCTTGGCCTGTGGCTTCCTGCACCGTCGCCGCCAGCTGGACCACCTGCGCCCGGTCTTGTTCGTCGGCGGGCGTGACATGCTGGGCGAGCAGGTGCCCGAGCGTGTCGACCGCCATGTGCACCTTCGAGCCGGTCTTGCGCGTGGCGCCGTCTTAGCCGGCCCGCTCACCGTACTCTGGTGTCGATTGCAGCGTCTGACAGTCGGAGTTCGCCACGCTCGGCCGCGCGTTCCGCTCTGCGGCCAACCGCAACATCACGCGTAGGTCGTGCACGATGGCCTCGAAGCAGCCTGCCTGCGGCCAGCGGTGGGCCTGCTGATACGCCGACTCCCGCGGCGGCAGGTCATGCGGCATCAACCGCCACTGCGCGCCCGTCTTCACGATGGAGCGCAGCCCGTTGAACACATGCTGCAGCTCTGGCGGCGCTGCGGTGCCGCCTCTGCCATCAAGGTCAGGTTAGGGCGTCACGAACGCCCATTCGTCATCGCTCACGTCGATTTGTACAGCTGTCGGATTCCTATCCTTCAACCGTACTCAGCGAGAGTTCAGCACAGGTTCTAGTGATGGATGCGGCGCGGTCGTGGTCGGGGGCGGCCAGCGCACAGCGCTGCGCCGTCTGCTGGCCAAGGAGCATGCGTTCGGACGCATCGCCGACATTCTTGCGCAGGTGCCACCGATCGGCCACCTGGATCAGGTGCGGCGCCCCATGGCGCGCGCCATCGGCATACGCGCTCGCTCGATCGCGGATGATGACCTGGATACCCGGATGCGCCAGCAGACGAGCAGCGAGAGTTTTCGCGGTTCGGTCTGTGAGATCGGTAGTATACGTAAGCAAAGCTTCACCGACACTGCGGGTGAGCCAACCGACGTGATCAACCTTGCCGTCTGGCTAGCGTATTGTCCTGATCAGCCATATGGATCCCATGGTTCAAGTAACTCGAGCGGGAAGAGTGCCCCGTCGCGCGTTCCTCTTAGCTTGTCATTTAACCTCAGCCGGGGAGCCAGCCGCCGACCCACCACGAGGTGCCAGATTCTGGTAGGCTCACCCGGCTATGGTTGTAACGGCTTGCCCTCTCACCGTTTTGTGCGGCTTCCGCGCGGATGTGTACGCCTGCCTAGGGCGGCGGCGCGACGCCCTCTTTGAACTGAGTGACGCGCTCCTGAGCGGCGGTCCCGTGTTGTCCCCCGTCCACTTGAGCCTGGAACCCGTCCACCGGCGTGGCTGGGGCAGTCTCTACGCCGCTCTGGCACAGGGCAGCATCGATGTCGACGCGCTCCGCAGCCTCCTTGCCGGCCAAGCCCTCCCTGAGACGGCGCCGATCTTCGCCGTCGATGTGAGCGTGTGGCCGCGCTGCGATGCCGAGGCCAGCCCGGACCGGGGCTACTACTACCACCCCTCGCGCCACGCCGCCGGCCAGCCGATCGTCGCCGGCTGGGCGTACCAGTGGATCGCCCAGTTAAGCCTGACCCGGGACAGTTGGACGGTTCCCCTGGACGTCCGCCGCGTCCATCCGTGCGAGAGTGCGGCGACCGTAGCCGTCGCGCACATTCAGGCGCTGGTCGCCCGCTTGCCCGCTTCCGCCTCCGTCCCGCTGTTCGTCTTCGACGCCGGCTACGACCCGTTGCACCTCGCCGCGGCCTTGATCGACACGCCCGCGGCGATCCTGGTGCGGTGGCGCCGCGGGCGGTACTTCTACGCCAACCCGCCACCGCCCACCGGTCGGGGCCGCCCGCGCCGCCATGGCGCCAAGTTCGCCTGCGACGACCCGCAGACCTGGTCTACCCCGACCGCTGAGCAGGTCGAACTGGACGAGCAATACGGGACGGTGCGTGTACGCGCCTGGGCCGGGCTGCACGCCATTCCTGGGCAGGACCGGGCCAATCCCCGCCCCGTGCGCTCGCCGAAGCCGGTGGTGCCGGGTCCGCTCATCCTCATCAAAGTCAGCCGGCTGCCGGGCCGCACCCGCAAATCCCAGGTGCTGTGGCTCTGGTGGCACGGACCCGGGGCACCCGATCTGGCGCTCATCTGGCGGGCTTACGTGCGCCGTTTCGACTTGGAGCACACCTTCCGCTTTGTCAAACAAGTGCTCAATTGGACGACGCCCCGGGTGCGCTTCCCAGAGCAGGCCGACCGCTGGACGTGGGTGGTGGTCATCGCCTCCACCCAGCTGCGACTGGCACGGTCGGCGGTGTAAGGTCAGCGGCTGCCGTGGGAGCGGCCCCCACCGTTGGCCGTCGTCTTGACCCCCTATCGGGTGCGCCGCGCCGTTTCGCGCGTTCAGGCGGCACTCGGCACCCCGGCCAGCCCACCAAAACCCTCTGGTCGCTCGCCCGGCCGGCCCAAGGGGCGGCGGTCCGGTCGCGCGTTCGGCAAAAGCGGCGTGGGTGGCGTGGCTCCAGACGCCGGTGTGCTGGCGACGGGAGGCGGCCAGCCGTCAGCATCGCCGCCCATCATGCCACCAGCACATCGACACGGTTCCGAACGCACGCCGCGGACAGTCCGGAGGATGAGCAGACGGACGACGGCGTCGGCAGGCTCCACGCTGCCCCGGAACCTGCCACCCGGACGCGATCGAGCCATCCTGCTTCGCCAACGACCGCTCGCCCGTTCGATCACTCGCTGAGCGTCGGTTCACCTCGCGTCCGTGCCAGGACAGCCAGCTCGTGTGCGGTCGGCGCTGGCTCATGCGTGACCTCCGATGCACGTCGGACGGTCCACCCTCCTACGGATGCAGTCTGCTGAATCAGCTCGATGTTGCCGCTTGGCGTGTGGAATATGCTGGACAGCCGGAGTTCCGCCTTGCCGAGTTCCTTGACCAGCACGCCGAGGTCGCTGATCACCGTCGAAACCCGATCGCCCGGAGCGGTAACGAAATCAACGTCTCGGACGAATCGACCGGGCCGGTTGCGTGCGACGACGATCACGTCTGATGCAAGAGAGGCAGCGTCGTTGGCGCCGCCCGAGCCGGTGAGTAGGGCGTGTGTGGCGTGCAGCTCGGTGGAGTTGAGGTTGGCGAAACGGTCGATCTGCGCTGCGCTCAGCACCGCCAGACTGCGACTCCGCTGTCCGCCGATGAGCACGCCGTACGCCTCGGTCGTCCCACACAGCATCATCGCCGTTGCAAGCTCGGTCTCTGATCGACCCGGAGACGGCGTCCATCCTGCTGCACCTGTTCCCCGTACGAGTTGCACGGTCTGTCCGAGCTCTCGCAGCAGGACATAGGCAACGGCACAAGGGAGGGCCGCCAGCCCATTGCCGACCAAGACGGTATCCACCGCGCCTGCAACCACCCGCTGCACGATCCGGCGTGCAACCGCGATGACGATGCAGTCTTCTAGGTCCACGGTCGAGGCGGATGGGTGCGGGGTTGGCTCCGACGTTGTCGGCGACTCCCCTGCCCTGGCAGGCGGAAGCGGAGTCGCCAAAGCGGCAAGCCGCTCACGGCCAACCCGGTCAAGATAGGCATCGTGATTGGGAACGCTGTACACCCACTCTTCGAGCCACCGTTCGTGGGACTCGGCGGCCGCCACGGCGCGTTCGTATCCTTTCAGGAATGTTCCATCCTGCCGATAGCCAGGGAGAATCGTTGAGTGCGTTGAGGAGACGCGATAGGGATGTCCGGCAAACGGCGCCGGGCAGACTGTGTGAGCCCTTGAGGGCAGCAGTTGCACAAAGTGCGGGTGTTTGCGGAGCTCGTCCGCATCAGCGATTCGTTCGGCGACGAGAATTGTGCCGTTCCGGCTGGCTCTCGCTCCCCAGAGATCGCCTTCATATGGCGGCAGGCTCAGCGCAGCACCATGGACATCCGCTACTGCCACGTGAAGGAGTGACAGGTCCGGCAGCAAGGGCCGCATCACAGAAGCGGGCGACCCGTCAAACGGACTCTCGGTCTCAGCGAAGGAGTCACCGTTGCGTTCCGCCATCGTGCTGCCCGCGATGGACCGGACGGGAACGAACGGCCAGCCAAGCGCTCCCGCCATGAACCGAAGCACGATCGAATACAACGACCAGTGCTCGAACTCAACCGTTCCCGATCGGTACGCCTGCTGAAGGGACGCCGACCCTCCGGCGCGGACGCCAGCGTTGACTACCCCGCCCGCGATAACCTTCCGGACCAGGCCCGCGTGCAGAAGGTCGGGAAGGACCGTTCCCGCACGGCTCATCGCGATCGTGAAGTTCGGTTGCGTCCCACGGAACACGCGCAACATGGCGCGAACGGCGGCTTGGGCAGATGGGTCGATGTGAAGCATCATCTCAGGGTGAACGCGATCGGCGATCGCCTCCTCAAGGTCGCGGACCCGTGCTGAATCGTCTGCTCGCTCCATGACCATCCCGTGACGTCGGTTGATCCACATAGTTGGCTTTCGCGTCCAACTTCGGGTAACGTTACCAACGACCTGGCTGTGGGGTCAAGCGACTCCCAGGAACATCGGTGGGGTGACCTGACATGGCATGGCATGCCGTCGAGCTCGGAACGTCCGCTGCGACCGGCTTTGCCGGTCGCCTCTTCAACGACCTTGGCATGCCCGTGACTCGACTTGCCGGACCGAGTGGTCCTCGCGATCCGGATTCACGGGTGGCCGACTTTCTTCACACCGGCAAGCGCATTCGTCCTCTCGTGCGGGAGGCACTCGCCGCGGACCTCACCGGCGCCGACATCGTTATCACGGACAGCTGGGTCCTCGATGAACTCCGCCTGACGGTCGGTGAACTGCATCAGCTCGCACCGCGGGCAGTGGTCGCGGTCGCCGATCTGCCGGAATTGCCCGATGCGGTGCGAAGCGACGCGGCGCTCAACGCGGTGCTCGAGGCTCAGTCCGGTCTCCTGCTGCTCCGCACGGCTGAGGATGGCACGCCGCTCGTGCATCGTTCCCTCGCCCTGGTATACGCTGCCGGACTGCTCCTCACCACGGCAGCGATGTCGGCCTGGATCGCGTCTCGTCGCGACGCCCAGGGGCAGTGCGTGGTGGCACGCGCGATCGACGCTGCCCTCCTCCTCGTGGAGGGGGTGTGGGTGGCCTATCCCCACCTCGGTGTCAGCCCGTCGGGCCGGTGGACGCGCACCTCGCAGCTACGAGTACTTCCCTGTGCAGACGGCTACATCGCGCCGATCTTTCGCGGGCAGGATGGCTGGGAACGGCTGTGCCTCGGCCTGCTGGACCGCCCCGATCTCGTCGACGACCCGCGGTTTGTCACCCTCGATGCACGCGCCAACAATATGCCGGCGCTGCGGGCGGAGCTGGCACCGTGGTTCGCGATCCGAACCCGTGATCAGATCTTCTCCACCGCGCTGGAGCTGCAGCTCCCGTTCGGAAAGTTTATGCGACTGGAGGAGCAGGTTCGGGATCCGCAAAATCATCACCGCCAATTCTTCGTTGACGGCGACCCGCCCGGTCGCCGCGCGCTTCGCTTGCCGTTCACCTGGCAGCAGGGCCAGCGGGCAGCGCCAGCAATGGCGACCGGTCGTGCAGGCGATCCACCGCTACGCGGAATGCGGGTAGTGGAAATGGGGATGTACTGGGCGGGGCCGCTCGCCGCCAGAATCCTCGCGGAGCTGGGTGCCGATGTCATTAAGCTGGAGTCTCCCCGGAACTTCGACCCGAGCCGGTATTCCAACATCGCCGACTCCATCGCCGGTCCCGACCCGTGGGAACGTGGATGGACAACGATGACCGCTGCGGGCAAGCGGAGCGTCGTTCTCGACCTCAATGCGCCAGATGGGCGGACGGCCTTCCGAAAGGTTCTCGCCCGGTGTGACCTACTCATCGCCAACACCAGCACGCGCGTCTTGCCCAACCTCGGCCTCGACCCACGCCTTCTCTGTGAGGATTTTCCTCGGTTGTCCGTGATTCAAATGAGCGGCTATGGCGCGGATGGGCCGTACGCGAACTTCCCCGCCTTCGGCGTCGCGCTCGAGGCGATCTCCGGCCTCGCCTTCCTCACGGACAACCCGTCCGGCGAACCGATCACCGTCGCCAGCACCCTCAGCGACCCCATCGCCGGTCTCTTCGCGGCGCTCGCTGCCATTGCCCGCTACGCCGGGCTGGGGAGAGCGAAGAACGGATTCATCGATCTCTCGGAGCGTGAGTCCGCCCTGTGGATGGCTGGGGACCTGCTCGTTTCCGACAACCACGCTCCGGCACGGGGTAAGGTCATCGCGCAGCCGGTCGCCGGGCGCGATGGCTGGCTGCTCGCGCTCACCGACGCGCATCAGCGGCGTCGTGACGGCGCAACGCGACCGATCCCGCCTCAGTCGGACACGGAGATCGCGGCGTCGGTATCGGCGTCGGGTGGCGTTGCCGTTGCAGTGCGCACGGCCGAAGCGGTCGCCCACGCACCAGACCTCCTTGGGCGGAGTTTGATACCGGTGAAGCAACCGGTGATTGGTTGGCGCCTTGTACCGAGCACCGGTATCCAGTTCGAGCGTGCGCGCACGGTGACCGGACGGCCGTCGCACCGGTTCGGCGCTGATACGCGGGATGTATTGGACGAGGCCGGCCTCTCAGCCACGGAGATCGACCGGTTCTTTGCCGACGGTGTGGCCTCGGTCCGGCCCAATCCGGCGCCAGCCGTACAGATGATCGACGTTGCGAGTCTGGAACGGACGGGTGCGGTTACCCGTCGGGACCCCAATTACCGCCGCTACCTTGAAGCGCTCGGGGGTGGAGCGGAACCATACGGGCCGGAACAGCCGGCTGAACCGCACCGCGGCCCGCCGGCGTCCGACCCACCACGGTGAGACAGGCGACGAGCGCATTCGTTGGAGATTGCACGACGACTATGACCGAGACAGCTCATCTTCAAATCACCGATGCGATGGTCGCCGCGCTTCGGGCGCAGATCGGCGTGGAGTCATCGCCGCACAATCCCTGGCATGAAGCGGCCACGTTTGACGCGATCCGGCACTATGCGTGGGGAATCGGCGACGATAACCCGCTGTGGACGGACCCTGCGTACGCGGCCGGCTCACCGTGGGGAGGGGTGATCGCGCCTCCCACCTTCCTCTCCACAACCAATCACGGCCCGCGCGGCCCTGGTGTACCCCCGAAGCCAGCGCCGGGGTTGGCGGGGATCCACGGCTTCCGCGTCTCCGACACCTGGGAGTTCCTCACGCCGACGCGGGAGGGTGACCGGATCGCCGTCTCAGAGTACCTGGCTGGCGTTGAGGACCGATTCAGTCGCAGCCGGGGCCGCATGGTGTACCAACAACGCGAGGCACGGTATGTCAACCAGGTTGGAACAGTCCTAGCGCGGCACAACCGTCTGACCGTATCCCACGAGCGGGGCGTTGCGCGGGCCGACGAGCGGTACGCAGACATCAATCGGTGGGTTTACTCAGACGATGAACTCGCGATGATCGATTGGGATTACGAGGGCGAAATCCGCCGGGGGGCAGAACCCCGCTACTGGGAGGATGTGGAGGTCGGTGAGGAGATCGGTCACGTCGTGAAGGGGCCGCTCACGGTTCTCGCTCTCCTGACGTACTTCATGGGTTGGGGCATGGCGTACGGCATGACCGACAAGATCGCACGCGACTACCGACGGCTCCATCCACACGATGTCTTTCCGCATCCTGATACGAACGTCCCCGACTTCCAGGACCGTGCCCACTGGGGCGACCCGCTGGTGCACGAGCTTGGCTTTCCGCTCGGCTACGATATTGGCGCCCAGCGGATCGCCTGGTTCGCGCACGCGCTCACGAACTGGCACGGCGACCACGGCTTCCTGCGTTCGCTGAGGGTATCGTTGCTCAGCCCGAACTGGCTTGGTGACACAACTTGGATTCGAGGGCGGGTCACCGACAAGCACATGCAAGGAAGAGAGCCGCTCGTCTCGATCGACCTCTGGGGCGAGAACCAGCGCCGCGACCGCCACTCCCAGGCATCGGCGACGGTGCGGCTGCCGAGCCGGGACAAATAACAGGCCAAGAAGTGAGCGGCCTGCGCGGACCAGTTCCAGTATCTCTCGCACCGGAGCTGAAACGGTTGCCGATAGGCCCTGCCGATGGTAGCGTTATCAAGGTCGTGGACAAGGCCGGAGCGTAGAGGAGGAAGAAAGGTCATGGCAGTTGCGGTGTCCAGCAGCGACGTTGAGCGCAAGCCTCGAATCGGCGGAAGCGGGAACAACTACATCCGCTCACAGTACTTCGCGGATGGTCCACAGGCCTTCCGGATCGAGTTCCCTGAGCCGCGCGGCGTGATCAAGCCCCACTTTCACCGCGTGAATCAGTTTCAGGTGATCGTGAACGGCAGTGGTCACCTTGGCAAGACTCCCGTCACACCGATCGCATTCCACTATGCCGATGCGTTCACGCCCTACGGACCAATCGTCGCCGATGACGATGGCATCTCATTCTTCACGATCCGGGCAATCCCGGATCACTCCGGTGCTCACTATATGCCCGAATCGCGCGGAGAGATGGAACGGAAGGCGGGACGGAACATCGCCCGCCACATGACCACCGGGGTTCCACTCACAGGCGATGATCCCGCGGCTGTCGAGATCCTGATCGAGTCGCATTCGGACCAGTTGGCGGCATTCGCGCTGCGAGCACGGCCAGGGATGGCCTTCGATGGGCTGCCCACCGACCGCGGCGGCGGGCAGTACTGCATGGTCGCCCACGGTCTGGCCCGATATGAGGGCAAGGAACTGCCACCCTTATCCTGCATCTGGGTTGCACGCGGCAGTATCGCACCCCGCTTCGTCGCTGGTGACGAAGGAGTGGAGCTTCTTGTGCTACAGTTTCCTGAAGAAGCCGGATGAGCAGCGTGACATACCTTCGCCAGACACAGGTAACGCGCTTGAAGCCGCCGAGGTGACGGAGCGCGGTTCAGCAGATGGAAGGCGCGTGAGCTCCGAAATGGTTCATCCACAGAGCGAGCCACCACGTCGGCCAACCGCGAAGGCGCCGACGCTCCGTGAGGTTGCGCGCCGCGCATCGGTTTCGCCGATTACGGCGTCGCGCGTGCTGCACAACCATCCGTCGGTCAGTCCAGGAATTCGCCGAGCGGTACTCGACGCGGTCGCCGAACTCGGGTACCGGCCGAACGCTGCCGCGCGGGAACTGCGCTCTCCCAGGAGTCGCAGCATCGGCGTGCTGATGCCGGACCTGGCCTACCACAGCTACTGGGACGGCATCCGCGCGATCGAGTCCCATGCCGAACTCTCAGGCTACTCGGTCTTTCTCGGCGACTCGGCGCGCGATTCGATGCGGGAGGCCGCCATTCTTGAGCGGTTCCTCAGCCGCCGCGTCGCAGGCATCGTGGCCAACCTGTTGGACGAGCCACCCGCGATCTTCCAAACCATCCTCGATGAGGGGATTCCGATCGTGCTGGAGAGCGGCCAACCCGTTCTGCCTCATCCGAACCTGCTCTCGGTTCCGGTCAACAGCGCGCCGGCGATCCAATCGGCGTTGGCATTGTTGCGTGGGTACGGACACAGCGATGTGGCGCTCGTGACGACCGCCGGGTCGTTTGTCCAGCGCGATCGAGTGCAGATCGCGACTGAGTACGCGAGCGCGAGCGGGATGAGTCTGAGCGTCTACCACCTGGAACCACGCACAGCTGAGGCGTCGGACCTGTCGCCGGAACTCACCCGCCCCGATGCGCCGACCGCCGTGTTCGTGCTCAACTATGACCTCACAGCACTGACGCTCGCGGCAGTGGCGGACGCCGGCCTGCACCCTCCGGAGAGCATCAGTGTGATCGTCTCGGGTGATTCCTACTGGCTGAAGGCAGTTCGGCCGCCCCTGTCGGTGGTCCGCGGCGTCGGTCATGCCCGCGGCATCTTCGTGGCCCAGCAACTCCTCAACCTGATTGAGGGGCGGCCAACAGCGCCCGTCCCTACGTTTGACCGTGAGTTCGTCAACCGTGGCTCGGTCGGCCCGCGGCCGGACCGCACCATGCGGCGCGATGCGGCGCCACACATTTCCCCCATTCGCCGCCCCGCGTAATATTCGTGCGTCCCACGTTCGGCAGCGTGATGTCGCGTGCCGTTCCGTCCCCTTGACGTCCCCCATGGTGCGATGGTAGCGTTACCACGACTTGGGAAGGCGCAAGATGCGGAGGGGGAATACTCATGTCGAACGGCCGGTTCCCATCACGTTTGCTGAAGACATCGACGGGCAGGCGACGTCTCCTGCGCCGGGCTGCCGTCGGGGGCGGCGGTCTTGCGGGCGCGTTCTTGCTCGCTTGCAGCTCGAGCAATGAAGAGAGCAGTCCGAGTGGTGACGCTGCTGGAAGCACAGGGACGGGCACCGCTCCCGCCACGACGCAGCCGAAGCATGAGGGCACGCTCGTGGTGGCGCACTCGACCGAGGAGCCGCCCAACCTCGACGCGATCGAAGGGACCTCGACGACCTTTCACAACATCCTCGGAATCTTCTACAACGGCCTGCTTCGCTACGACCCGTCCGTCCCGGACGCTTCGGCGATCCAGGGCGACCTCGCCCAATCGTTCGAAGTGATCAGCCCGACGGAGTTCAAGTTCACGCTTCACGACAACGCCTCCTGGCATGACGACCGCCCTGTGACGACGGAGGATGTGCTCTTCACGCTGGAAATGTACAAGAAGAGTTCGGGACACAAGGGCGAGGCGCTGGCCGGCGTGGACGCGATCACAGCCCCGGACGCCAGGACGGTGATGATCACGACGACGCGCCCGCGCGCGTCGCTGCTGACCTGGCTCTCGATCAACAGCATGAACATCGCACCGTCACACCTGCTCAAGGAGAACGCGAAGGCGCTTGAGAAGCGGGTGATGGGCAGTGGCCCGTTCAAGTTCGAATCGTACGAGCCCGGCATCGCGATCAGCGGCACGCGCAACCCGCAGTACTTCAAGAAAGACGTCCCGTATCTCGACGGCATCGAGTATCTGTTCATTCCAGATGAGAACGCCCGTCTGGGCGCACTCCGGACAGGGCAGATTCAGATGACCACTCGTCTCAAGCTCGCCCAGGCGAAGTCGGTTGAATCGAAGGACATCGTCGTTCAAAGCGCGGCTGCGATGAGTAATGGCGTGATCGGCGGGCACGTGGACAAGCCGCCGTTCGTCGATCCGCGCGTGCGCCAAGCGATAAGTCTCGCCGTCGATCGGCAGGCTGCCCTGAAGGCGATCATTGACAACGACGGCACAGTCGGCAGTCCGATCTTTGCCCCGAAGCTGGCCCGCTCGCCTGAAGAGTTGCTCACGCTTCCCGGATACGACCCCGCGAAGAAGGCGGAGGACATCACGCGTGCCAAGCAACTGCTCGCGGCTGCCGGTCACCCGAACGGGTTTGAGACGGAAATCACCTCGCGCTCGGGCCACCCGCAGTACGAGGCGATCTCGGTCTTTGCGGTCGACCAGCTACGGCAGATCGGCATCACTGCCCGGATCAAGGCAGTGGAGAATGCGGTGTTGTCCCGGCTGCGGTCGGCGGGCGACTTCGACATGCTCGTTGCCGCGGGCACGTCGTATGTCGCCGACCCCAGCGGCACCACCAACTACTGGGGGCCGGAGGCGCGTGACTTCCCCGTGCGGGACGCGAACATCGCCCGCTTGCTCGAGCAGGTAGAGGCGGAGTTCGACATCGCCAAGCGCACCCAGTTCGTGCGCGACCTTGAGTTGGCACTCATCGAGTGGGCGCCCTACGTACAGACATTCTGGACGAATGAACACGACGCCCTGGCCACAAAGGTCAAGGGATACACCAAGATGATCGGGCTCTTCGGCAACGCTCGGCACGAGGGTATCTGGCTCGATGGCTGATAGCTTCTAGCTTCGGGGGACGCGCTCGCATGTGGCCATATATCACTCGGCGGCTGATCGCCTTCGTGCCCACACTCGTTCTCACCTCGCTGCTGGTCTTCACCTTGATCCGCGTGGTCCCCGGCGATGTCGCTGAGGCGAGGTTGAGTGGCGGTGGTGAACTACCGGTCGACCCTGGCGAGGTCGCCCGACTGCGAAGCGAGCTCGGGTTGGACCGTCCGGTCTACAACCAGTACCTGGACTGGTTACGCGACCTGGCTCAACTCGACTTCGGCACGTCGCTCTGGACCGGTCGGCCCGTGGCGGAGCACCTGCAGCAGTGGTTTCCGGTCACGCTCGAGTTGGCGGTGTTTGCGCTGATCATCGCCGCCATCGGCGGCATTGGGCTGGGGGTGCTGAGCGGGATCACGCGTGGGTCGGTGGTCGATTATCTCGCGCGCTTCGTCAGCGTCATCGGCGTTGCCGCCCCCACATTCTGGGTGGGCACGCTCGTCCTTCTGGCACTGCTCCGCCTCACGGACTGGGCGCCGCCTGTGAGGTACACCGGTCCCAGACAGGATCTCGTCACCAACCTCACGATCATGTTCTGGCCGGCGGTCGTCTCCGGGTTCGCATCCATGGCCTACGTCAGCCGTCTCAGCCGCTCCGCTTTCTTGGAGTTGAGCCGGCAGGACTTCTCACGTACGGCTCGAGCGAAGGGGGCGTCGGAACGGATCGTCAATTTGCGCCACATCCTTCCCAATATGCTGCCCGCCGTGATCACGATGCTCGGCGTCGAGTTCGCTCACCTGATTACCGGAGTCGCGATCGTCGAGATCATCTTCTCCGTTCCCGGATTGGGGCGGGGGCTGCTGCGCGGTATCGCGAATCGCGACTACGTGCTGGTGCAAAGCATCATCATGCTTATCGCCTTCATGGTGCTGGTGATCAACCTGATGGTGGACGTTGTTGCGGCGCGGCTGGATCCGCGCGTGAGGTTGTCCTGAATGAGCACCGAATCCCGTGCCCTTGCAGTGACCGCGCCGGGCGAGACGTCCTATCGCACACACCAGGGCAGACTCGCGTATGTGTTGCTCAAGTTCGCTCGCCGCCAGCCGGTGGGCACGCTCTGTTTCTTCGTGGTCCTGTTCACTGCCCTGGTTGCGGTCGCCGCGCCGTTGATCGTGTCCGATCCCTACGCGATCGACCCTGACGCACGCTTGCAAGCGCCATCCCGCGCCCATCCCTTTGGCACCGATGAACTTGGTCGGGACCTCCTGGCGCGGGTCGTTTATGGCGCCCGCACGTCCATGTATGTCGGTCTGGGCGCGGTGTTGCTCGGAATCGTCGCGGGCGCGGTTCTGGGCATCACAAGCGGGTATGTTGGTGGGCTCTACGACCTGTCACTGCAGCGACTGATTGACGCTGCGATGGCCCTCCCGACGCTGCTGCTCGCGCTCGTGCTGGTCGCCACGATCGGCAACAATTCGGTGCTCGTTGTCGTCGCAATCGGGCTGGCGTTTGCACCGACCATCGCTCGCGTCGTCCGGTCGTCGGCGATCTCGGTGCGGGCATCGCCGATGATCGAGGCGGCGCAGGCGGTCGGTTCTTCCGACCTACGGATCATGATCCGCTACGTCGGTGCCAACACCGTGCCAGTTCTGATCGTGCTGGCAAGTGCGTTCTTCTCGCGCGCGATCATCGTCGAGGCATCGCTCAGCTTTCTCGGACTGGGCATCCCGCCTCCGGAACCGTCATGGGGGCGGATGTTGTCCGGCGCCGCCCGCCAGCACCTCGAACAGGCGCCGTGGATCGCGATCTTCCCGGGCGCGGCGCTGACAACGCTTGCACTGTCGTTGAACTTCCTGGGCGACGCGGTGCGCGACACCATTGACCCCCGACTGCGGTCGGCGGGCGACTAGGGAGCGAGCAATGACTGAGGCGCTGGTGACGGGGACGACTCGTCGCGATCCTCCTGTGCCATTCGCCGGCCTGCGTGTGCTGGAGCTGGGCGAGTTTGTCGCCGTGCCCTATGCGGGCAAGATGCTGGCCGACCTGGGAGCGGATGTGTTGAAGGTCGAACACCCCGATGCCGGCGACCCGAGCCGGCGCTACGGGCCGTTCCCGGCCAGCGCGGAGGATGATGAGCACAGCGGCCTCTTCACTTACCTGAACAGCAACAAGCGCAGCGTCGTCTTCGACGTGGGGGCCGATGATGGGCGGCAGCGGCTCCAGCGGCTGCTGTCCGGCGCCGACGTGCTCTTCATTGACGAGACGTTCACCGATCGACTGGTACCAAACGGCACGCCTGAGTCGCTCGCGGAGCAGTATGACCGGCTGGTGGTCACTGCGGTCACGCCGTTCGGGCGGAGCGGACCGTACCGAGCCTATCGTGCCGCCGACATCACCGTCTCGGCGGCGGGCGGATGTAGCTACGGTGTGGGCGACGCGGACCGCGAACCGTTGCCGCTGCCTGGATTTCAGTGCGACTTCCAGGCCGGGCTTTCGGCGGCGATCGCAACGGTCTTCGCGCTGATCGAGCGAGCGACGAGCGGTAGCGGCCAGCTCATTGACATCTCCAGCATGGAGGTCTTCGCCAGCCTGCACACTGGGTACTACCTTCCCCGCTACGTCTTTGGTGGCGGCATGGTCGGCCGGCGTTCGGGGCGGACGGGCAATAGCACGCCCTATCCGAACACCGTCCTGCCCTGCAAGGACGGAATGGTGGTGATGGCCGCGCCCCAGGTGGAGCAATGGAAACGCTTCGTGCACTTGATGGGCGATCCAGAATGGAGCACGCAGCCTCGCTACCGAAACCGGCGCGCCATGCAGTGGGAGTACCGGGAGGAGGTCGATGCCCTGATCCTCCCATGGCTGCAGCGACACACCAAGCAGGACCTGCTCGAGCTGTTCAGGGATCATCGCATTCCCTTCGCACCGATCCTGACGGCGAGTGACCTGATCGACAACTCGCACCTCGTGGCGCGCCAGAGTATCGGCCGATATGCACTGCCCGGCGGTGGAAGCTGCGCCGCACCGTCGCTGCCGATCCGGCTCGAGGGTGCGCCCCCTGCGCAGTTCCGGCGTGCGCCACTGCTGGGAGAACATACCCCTGGCGCGGACTGGCCCCCCCATTCGGCGCACCTGGTCGGACCACACAATACGAGCAGGGAAGATGACTCGCCGACCACCGCGATTGCATTAGGCCCCGCCGGCCCCTTGGCAGGCCTACGCGTGCTTGACCTGGGTACGGCCTGGGCGGGCAACATTGCCGGGCGAGTCCTCGGCGACTACGGCGCTGATGTAATCAAGGTAGAGTCCTGGACGTACATGGACGGTAGCCGGAAGGGCAAGCCGATCCTGGTCGGAGACGCCGACAGCGGTGACGATGGCCAATGGCCGGACATGCAGCCAGGCTTCCATGTAATGGCCCGGAACAAGCGGAGCGTGGCGCTCAACCTCCGGGTGCCTGATGGCATCACTCTCCTGAAACGGCTCGTCCGAGAAAGCGACGTTCTGCTCCACAATTTCTCTCCCGGAGTACTAGAGCGGCTCGGCCTCTCGGTCGACATGCTCCAGCGGGAGAACCCGCGGCTGGTGATCGTCGGTCAGTCGATGGCGGGCGACCATGGGCCGCTCCGCGACTACATCGGCTACAACGGCACCGTCAAAGCGTTGAGTGGCCTCGCCGGGCTGGTCGGCTACGAGGGCGAGGCGCCGATCGGCATGTTTCAGGGCCTCTTCTCCGACGTCGTCAGCGCCCTCACCGCCGCCTGGGGCGCGGCCGTTGGCATCTACCAACGGGCCGCTACCGGGCGCGGCCGCGTGGTTGACGTCTCGCAATGGGAGGCGACGCTGGCTCTCGTGCCGGAACCACTGCTCGTCAGCTCGCTGAGCGACGTCGAGTTAGGGCCGCGCGGGGCACGGAATCCCCTGGCCTGTCCGTATGGGAACTACCCATGTGCCGGTGAAGACGCCTGGCTCAGCGTCGCGGTCCGGAGCGACGAAGAGTGGCAGCGCTTCTGTGGCGTGATTGAACACCCGGAGCTGGCCGCGGACGCACGCTACGCCACACTGGCCGCCCGGCTTGTCCACCGTGCCCAGGTGGACGCGACGGTCGGTGCGTGGACCTCGACGCGGGGCGCGGCTGAGGCGACTGCAACGCTCCAAGCTGCCGGAATCGCGGCCCTCCCGGTGATGAACATCGCGGACCTCTTCATTGATGAACACCTTCGGGAGCGGAATGCCTGGGTCGAGGTGGAGCATCCGCTGGTCGGTGTCGAGCCTCTGCCCGGAATCCCGTGGAAGTTCTCGCGCACGCCGGGCAGCGTGCGGCGCCGCGCACCGCTCCTGGGGGAGCACAACGAAGAGATCCTTGCAGAGGTCGCCGGCCTCACGCGTACGGACTACCAGCGGCTCGTAGCGACGGGCGCAATCGAGCAGCAGCGGGTCCCGAACGGCGCCACATCGAACCCGACAAAGGAGAGGACCAGCGGCGAAGCGGGCGCCGGCTAGCGACAGACGACCTGCCCCACACAGCAGCCAACCACCAGCACAAAGGAGTGAGTCGGTGACGACAGAGCAACAGTTCGCACGCATCACGGACGAGATGATCGTCAAGCTCAAGGAGCGCATTGGCGTACCCCGCCGGCCGCGCAACATCTGGAACACGGTTGCCACCAAAGACGCGATCCGCCACTGGGCCTGGGGAATTGGCGATGACAATCCCCTCTTCCTCGATGAGGAGTACGCCGCAAAGGGGCCGTACGGCGGCCTGATTGCGCCACCGACCTTCCTCTACAGCAACAACCATGGACCGTACGGGCCGGGGAGCAAACCGAGCCGGGGTGGAGGCATGCCGGGGATTCACGGCCTGCACCTCTATGATAGCTGGGCATTCTACGAACCCGTCCGCGTAGATACGCCGCTGACACCCACGGAATATGTCGCCGCCGTGGAAGAGAAGACCGGTAAGTACGCGGAGCGGATGGTGCTGCAGCGCACCGAAGTTGACTTCACCGACGATCAGGGAACCCTGCTCGCCAAGAACTCGTTCGCATCGATGAAGACCGAACGTGGTACACCCAAGGACAAGGCGAAGTACGCCGACATCACGAAGTGGGTATACACGCCGGAGGAACTGGCGCAGATCGACCACGACTACGAGAACGAGGTGCGCCGCGGCGCCGTGCCGCGGTACTGGGAGGACGTGCAGGTCGGTGACGACATCGGCTATGTGGTCAAGGGGCCACTCACTGTTCTCAGCATGATGACCTACTGGATGGGTTGGGGTTGCATCTTCGGCATGACCGACAAGATCGCCCACGACTATCTCAAGCTGCATCCCGGTGCAAATGTTCCTCATCCCGATACCAACGTTCCGGACTTCCCGGAGCGCGGTCATTGGGGCGATCCGTTCGTTCATGAGCTTGGCTTCCCGCTCGGCTACGACATCGGCACGCAGCGGATCGGTTGGTTTGCCCACCTGATGACGAACTGGCAAGGGGATCACGGCTTCCTGCGGGCGCTCACGGTTCGGCTGCGCAGTCCGAACTGGCTCGGCGACACCACCTGGCTCCGCGGCCGCGTGACAGACAAGCGAATCACAGATGGTGAACACATGATCGACTGCGAGGTGTGGGCGACGAGCCAGCGCGGTGTCCGGCACGCGGAGGGTGAAGCGACAGTTCGGCTCATGAGCCGAGGTTCCTGACGAGGGCGAACGATGAACGGAGCCAACAGTGCGACGTCCGCCGGTGCGGCGGACGTCCGGAGTCCCCTACCGCGCCCGCTGGACGGGGTTCGCGTGATCGAGCACGCCCAGAACGGCGCAGCCCCGTTTGCCGGTCGGATCCTCTCGGACCTCGGTGCGGACGTCATCAAGGTCGAGCCACCCGGCGGCGATCGCGCACGTCGGCAGGGCGTCGCCGCACCGGCGTTCTCCGGACTGTTCCAACACGCGAACGCCGGGAAGCGAAGTATCAGCATCGACTGCGATACAGCCGGCGGCCGGACGGTCATGGCTGCGCTCTTGGAGCGGGCGGATTGCGTGCTCCTCGATGAAACCAGCGCCGTGCTCGCGGTGGATGAGCTGATCGGCCGAGTACCTGGACGGGCAGTCGTGGTGACGATCACGCCCTTTGGCCTTGACTGCCGGCAACCAAGGCCCGCGACCGGCGCACGTGCGCTATTTCACGCCGGTGGCGAAGGGTTCCTGACGCCGAACGGCGCGCCGCTGACGACGCCGCCGGTCGCACCGTCGGCGAATGTCGCCTGGCTGGATGCGGGGGTGGCCGGTGCCTTCGCAGCCATGCTTGTCCTGTTTCGGCGCGGACACGGGGACGAGGGGGAGTTCGAGGCACCGTACTTCTTCGACCTTGCAATGCGCGACGTGCAGCTCAGTCTCTCCCGTCAGGACATCTGTACATTCGCGAACGAGGGTCACCTGGAGGACCGTTCCACGAAGCATTCGGCCTCGCTCGGGCCTCGACTGCGCTGCCGCGACGGAGACGCAACGATCCACCTCGCGGAGCGCCATTGGTCCGGATGGTGCACACTGATGGACCGCGACGACCTGGTTGCTGACCCACGCTTCGTTACGCATGAGGCACGCATGGCCAACCTCGATGCGGTGGTGACGGAGCTCGAACGCTGGACGATGCCACGGACACGGGCGGAAGTACAAGGGCTCGGCCAGCCGCGGGGGCTGCCCGTCGTCGCGATCCTGACGCCGAGTGAGGTGCTGGCGGATGACCAGCTCGCATACCGTGGCTTCTTCCGCAGCCCCGTGGGAAGCGGAGGCCCATTGCTCACCGCGGCGTTGCCATTCGTGAGACAGGATGGCCAACGCTGGCACCCCTCCAATCTGGCCCCACCCGTTGGTCAGCACACCGGCGAGGTGCTGGCCGAACTCGGCCAGCACCTCGCCGGCATAACGCCGGCCACGACCGCGGGCGTTGTCGGGAGTGGCTTATGAGTCATCGAGGGTTGTTGAAGGGCGTCCGGGTCGTTGACTTCTCCTGGCTGATGGCCGGTCCGTCTGGCACGCTGCTGCTCGCTCTGGCCGGGGCTGACGTGATTCGTATCGAGAGCACACGGTCTCCGGACAACTATCGCAAGAGTTTCTCCAAAGATGGCAACCCGGATTGTTCTCCGTTGTTTGCCACGGTCAATATGGCAAAGAGGAGCGTGCTGATTGACCTCAAGCATCCGGCCGGACTGAGCGTTGCCGAGGGTCTTGTGGAGAAGGCGGACCTGGTCGTCGAGAACTTCACGCCCGGTACTTTGGATAAGCTGGGACTCGGCTACACGAGGATCTCGGAACGAAACCCTCGCATCGTGATGGTGTCCGCATCGGCAGCAGGTCAGTCGGGGCCGAAGTCGCACTTTGCCGGGTACGCACCGCACTTCGCGTCCCTCGCCGGACTTGCCTTCCTGACCGGCCACCCTGATGGACCGCCGACCCGATTCAGTCGCAGCCTGGACGCGCGGGTCGGAACCTACATCGCACTTGCAGCGCTCGCCGGACTCCTCAGCGTGCGCCAGACTGGTCAGGGTATGTATCTCGATGTTTCCGACCAGGAAGTCGTTGCATCGCTCATCGGCGATGTCCTCGCCGATGCGGCCGCCACCGGTCGGGAGTTCGTTCGCAACGGCAATGTCGAGGACGGTCGGGCGGGCGCGGGCTGTTATCCCTGCAAGGGAATGGACCAGTGGATCGCGATCGAACAGGACAACGCCACAGAGTGGCAAGCGCTGTGCCGGGCCATTGGTCGCCCGGACCTGCTGGCTGATCCGTCACTCGCTTCGCAGGAAGGGCGATGGGCACACCGCCAGCAGATCGAAGCGGCGATCGGTGAGTGGAGCAGGCGCCTGGAGAAGCCGGATGCCGTGCGGCTGCTCCAGGAGGCTGGTGTGAAGGCAACCGTGGTCGCAAGCGGATTCGACCTCTTCACGGACGACGACCTTCACGCACGTGGAATGTGGCAGCCGATCGAGCACAAAGCACTCGGAAAGATGTGGGTCGTCGATTCACCGGTCACCCGATCGCCTCGGAACGGTGGAGGGGAAGGAGTTGCTCCGGCGCCCTTGCTCGGGGAGCACACGGACGAAGTGCTCAGGGAAGTGTTGAGCCTCAGCGAGGAGAAAATCAAGGCGCTCCGAGTCGAAGGTGCGCTTCGATAGGCGTCCGGTACGGTTTGCGACTCGACGGTAGAATGTGCTTCCACGAGCCCTGCTCGACTGGCTCGGGCGGGGTTGGCCCATCACCCTCTATGGCAGGTCGTAGCCACCATCAACAAGGGACCGGTAACTCGCACCAGTGGCTATCTACCCCCACCGCGCCACGTCTCAAGGAATTCCCGGGATGTGCCAAGTACATTCGTCCAGTCGGGGCGCAAAGGTTCGACGCCGAGTTCGGTGATTGCGTACCGAAGCACGGCTTCAAGTGAAACGCGTCCCGTTGGGATAGGCGTCTTGATGAGGTGGTGTTGGTCCAACCTCGTTGCGGGATAGACGTGAAGATGGGGGTAGGTGACTGCTGTCCGTTCGTGGGGGTGCAGATGGAATCCGATCAGTTCGGGTCCGTTTGCCTGCCCGAGTGTGTAGTAGTAGGCGTCCTCGGTGACTTTCCAGCGGCCACGGATGCCTTCGCATGCGATCACTCGGTAGTGTTGAATCACCTTGATTGTGAATCGCCTGTCTCGTCCAAGCAGACAGGGGTTCTCTTGAAGCGATAATGGATAGAGATCAGATGAAGGGTCGTCGCCATCCTTAACATGGATAACTGTCCTGGTCAGGCAGGAAAGCGACCGCTGCAGCAGATTGAGAAAGTTGTTTACCGCCTCCGGCGGTGTTCGCCCTGCCTGCACGACTGCTGTCTACCGCGCGAATGGGATGAGCATTGCAAGGTACATGATGTCTGACCGGTCGGGTTCGGCGTCGTATGCGCCAGCCTCCCAGTTCGTTAAGAATGCATCGCCCCCTATCTGGAGCACACGGCGGACTTCACGGTCGAAAAATACGCGCCCGGCTTCGAGACTCAGTTCGCGGATTCGCCCGCTCTGTGGACTCATACCCTGGTTGGTCACTGTCGCCATCTACCATCCCTGGCAGCATCAAATGTGTCTGCCGCGCCTGATTCACACCGCGATGTACGATAATCGCAGTCAAATTGCCGAATGGATCATATTCATGGAGTGTTGAACTGTCAAATGTGCGATCTTCGTCAAGCGTGGAGCGAACCTCTGACTCATTCCAGCGAGAATCTAGCCGGAGACGGGGTAGTGAGACGAGCGTTTGACAGTTTCTCAGCGGTTTCTTGACTGTCCGCCACGCGCCGCGAGTCCATTCCAATTCCGCGCGTGTAATCGGCACGCTCGCTTTTGTGGAGACTCTCCAGTCACCACAGACCAGCGCATGCCGAAACCAGGTCTGGTCAGGCGCGATGTCCTGGACGATATGCCGCTCGGAAATTTGCGGTGAGTGGCTGTGCCACAGCAGGCTTTGGCAGCATCTGATCCACCTCGTTGCGCCATGCCGCGTAGGATGCTATGAGCCGGTCCTCGGTTCCATAGTCGTATGGATTTGGCACCAGTCCGCCAAGCTCCTTCTCATCCAGTTCGTCGCGGTGTTCTGCCAGCCAGCGCGCCGTGCGACGCAGACCTTCCTCTGGTGCTACCAGATCCCAATAGCCCAGGACGTACGTGAGTTTGGCGGCGTCCAGTAGCTGGCCGGGCGGATCAGCGTAGCCGGTCGCAAGATCGTGGGCGAGCGGGTGGCTGATGCCGACGATCTCCAGTGGATGCTCCAGGGCATCGGCCACAATTCGGATGATATCCGTGAGGAAGTAGGTCCGCTGGTCCACCGTGTGGAACACCTGCCCGCCGGCCTCCTTGCGGTCCACCGCCAGCAACACCTGGTGGGCCGCATTCTCCGTGAAACAGATCGGTCGCAGGATCGCACCATCGCCGGGCACAATAATCTGGCGGCGACCGTCCAGCACCCGCCGGACGATCGGCCATAGCCACTGGCGGGGCACGCGCGGCCCGTAAAGATTGGTGTAGCGGAGCACGGTCGCCACATAGTGACCGGCGGCATGGTGTGCCAGCACGCCCCGCTCCGTTTCCGCGACCGCCCAGCCAACCTCACGACCGGGGGTTCGCTCACGGTAGCGCGGGTGATCCTCGGCGATGGGCAGAGCGCGGCCGAGCGGATAGGGCAACATCGACGGCGCCACATTGCCCGCAATACCGCTGATCGCTATGAAGCGTGCGCAGCGATCGGCCATGACGTCGGCGATATAGCGCAGGCGCCCGTACATCGCGCACACCAGATCCCATTCGATGTGACCGACATCACGCTCCAAGTCCTCCCGATTATCAGGGTCGCCGTGTAGATGCTGAGGGTCGGCCGGTAGATCAGCGGTTTCGTGATAGCCACGATGATAGACAGTGACTTGGTAGCCGCGCTGCATCAGGCCGCGGACCACCGCTGGACCGGTTGGTCCCGTACCGCCTATCACGAGCGCTTTCACCATCTCACCTCCGTCAGGCGGCCCTGCTCATGGCCTGATCGCGGCAGTTAGGAACTTGATAAACACGAGTGGTAGGGAGAGCAACGGGTTGACGCGGCGCTCTCCCAGGCGCAATCTGAGCTGCTACCGTCCGACAAAGTTTGGTGACCGCTTCTCGATGAAAGCAGTGACCGCTTCAAGGTGATCATCACTCGACATCGTCGCACTCTCATAGGCAATCGCAGTTTCGAAGCTTGTGTTGCCGATGAGCTTGAGAATCTTATTGATGGAGAGTTTGGTCCACTGCACAGCGAGCGGAGGCAGGGCAACGAGCTGCTGAGCGAACGCGAGAGCAGTTGGTTCCAACTCTTCAGGGCTGACCGCGCGGTTGATTAGTCCAATTGCCGCTGCTGCGGCACCGGTCATCAATTCACCGGTGAGCAGATACTGCTTCGCGCGGTGTGGCCCAATCGCGAGCGGCCAAAACAGCGTGCCGCCATCACCAGCCGCCAGCCCAACGTTCACGTGCGGGTCACCAATCCTGGCCTGCTCCGTCGCGATGACAAGGTCACACGCCAACGCCAGCGTGGCGCCCAGTCCAACGGCATGGCCATTAACCATGGCGATAATTGGCTGCGGCGTATCAAGCATTCCGTTGACGATCTGTCGCGCCTCAAGTGCTGTCGTAGCCACATCTCGGTTGCGCCAGACCTTCTGCATGTTTCCCAGATCGCCACCTGCGGAGAAGGCACGGCCAGCACCAGTGAATAGTACGCAGCGGGTTTCTGAATCGTGCGCGACATCGCGCCAGATTTGGGAGAGCTCTGTATGAAGCTCCGGAGAGATCGCGTTCAACTGCTCAGGTCTATTGAGTGTGATCTTCAGAATGCCAGGTTGCAGACGATCACAAAGGAGAAACTTATATTGGTTGTAGCCGCTCATCTGTCGCCTCTTCTCCTAACGAAATTGTTCCCTACTTCTTAATTGCCCAGTTTGGTATATCGGGGGCAGGCGCTGGTTCCAACGACATGGTCACGCTCAAGCTGCTCGAACTCCCGCTGCTCGATCCCAAGTAGGTCCAGCAGCACCTCGGCATTCTGCTCGCCGAGCATCGGTGCCGGGCGTCGCACCGTCAAACTGTGGCCGCTCAGCTTGTAGGGCACGCCGGGATACGCATGCGTCCCCGCCTCCGGATGGGTGACTTCCTCGAAGAACCCACGCGCTACGATCTGTGGGTCTGACATCACCTCAGCCGTATTCAGCACCGCACCTGCTGCGACACCAGCTGCCTGTAGGATGTGCATCGCCTCATAGTGGGTCCTCTGCCGCGTCCACGCCGAGATAATCGCATCCAACTCGTCCTGGTGAGCGGTGCGGGCCGGCATCGTCGCGAAGCGCAAATCGTCGGCCAGCATCTCGAGCTCCATCGCTTGACAGAGTGCGCGGAACTCGCTGTCGTCAAAACAGGCGATGGTCACCCAGGTGTCCTCGCCAGCAGTCGGATAGCAGCCGTGGGGCGCAACCCTCGGATGCCGGTTGCCAATGCGCCGAGGGTTGCGCTGATTCATGGTGTACTCGAGCACCGACTCACCGATCAGCGGGATGTTCGCCTCCAGGTGCGATAGCTCGATGAACTGGCCGATGCCTGTCCGCCGCCGGTAGAACAGAGCGCCAAGGATCGCGCTGACACCGTGCAACGCCGAGATCGGGTCGCCGACGTTGATCCCGGACTTCATCGGCGTGTCTTCGCCGTAGCCGGTCAAGCTCACCATACCGCTCAGTTGTTCTTGTCCGATGCCATACGCCAGATAGCTGGATTCCGGCCCGCCGGAGCCGAAGCCCGGCATCGACAGCATGATAAGGTCCGGTCGTACTGCGCGCAGCGCCGCATAGCCGATGCCCAGCCGGTCCATCACGCCCAGGCTGAAGTTCTCGATCACCACATCGCTGATTGCCACTAGCGTTTGGAACGCCGCCACTCCACGCGGATCTTGCAGGTTGAGCGTAATGCCCAGCTTATTCAGATTGACGGCGTTAAATGAACCGGCACGGTTGTACGGGTGCTCCCCCGGATTACCGTCTGGATAGTTGCCGAATCCCTGCGGAGGGTCGAGGTCGCCGCGCACTGGGTCCATCCGCTGGATGGATTCGACCTTGATTACCTCGGCGCCCAAGTCGGCAAGCATGCGTGAACAATGTGGACCTGCCCACACTTGAGAGACATCGGCAACACGCACACCGGCGAGCGGTAGACGCCTCATCAGTCAATTCCTCCTAGATCACACCGGATTCGCGGAGGCACATGAGGTCCGCGCGACTCAGTCCAAGTTCACCGACCAGCACCGCGTCGTTGTGCTCGCCGAGCAGCGGCGCGCGCTCCACACGCCACGGCGTCTCCGCGCACCGAAAGGGCGCACCGGGGAATGTATGGGGACCTACTCGCGGGTGATCCACCGTGGCGAAATAGGAGCGCGTGAGGAGTTGCTCAGACTGCAGCAGATCCCCTGCCGTGGCGACATAGGCGAATGCTAGCCCGTGCGCCTGGCCCGCGTGGTAGATCTCCTTCTTTGTCCGCTCCACTAGCCACGGCAGGATGATCGCGTCGAGTTCGTCGCGCGCCTCCGGCTCAGTGCGCTGTGGCAGCGTTGCAAAGCGTGGGTCCGCCAGTCGCTCGTCCATGAGCTTGGCCATTTCGCCCCAACGATGCGTGGGTCCCGCGATCACTCCCACCCAGCCGTCGATGCATGGGTAGATGCCCCATGGGTGATTTGCGTGGCGGTTGCCTTTGCGCTCGTCAATGATGCCACGGTAGGCGTAGAGCACATGGTTAAACTCCGCGATGGCGACGTTCGCTTCCAGCGTACTCACGTCCACATATTGGCCATGCCCACTCTCCTCGGCCTCATACAGCGCTGCTAGCGTGGCGACGGCGGCCGTCTGTCCGGCGACATAGAGCGAGATTGACCCACCCAACTTCAGCGGTTCGCGGTCAGGTTCACCTGTGATCGACATCAGGCTACTGAGCGCGTACTCAGTGATCTCGGTCGCTTTGAAGTCACGGTACGGTCCCGTCTGTCCAAAGTTCGTGACCGATGCATACACCAACCGTGGGTTGTCGGCCACGAGCACGTCGTAGCCGAGGCCCCAGCCGTCCAGCGTGCCTGGTGGATAGCTCTCAAGAAGTACATCAGCCGAAGTAGCAATCTGGCGCACGAGCGCAGAACCGCTAGGGGTGACTGGGTCGATCGTGACGCTCTGCTTCGCCGTATTGAGATACAAGAACAGACCGCTAGACTCGGGATCCGGATAATCGCCGGGGAATGGTCCCACCATTCGGCTGGAATCTCCACCGCGAGGACGTTCAATCTTGACGACGTCCGCACCCATACCCGCTAGCAGTTTCCCGCAGTATGGCCCGCTGATGCCCGAGCTGAGCTCGACGACCCGAACGCCGTGAAGCGGCCCTACAATCTCCATTCCTACCCCTTGATGATCAGTACTCGTTCCGATCACGCGAACTACTACTTGCGCAGCGAGTCGTCGAGCCAGTAGAAGGGTTCCAACTCCGCCCCATCTACACCTGCCTGCCACATCGAGTAGGTGTCCGGCCCTTGCAGCCCCTTCCGGTTCAATGTCGGCATCTCCGTGCTGCCTCCCTGTGGTACGGCAGGCATCTGCTCGGCGAAGTAGCGCTGGATATCGTGCACGATTCCGATCCGCTTATTCGGGTCGAGTTCGCTGCGTTGCTTGCCAATGAGTGCATCAAGCTCAGGGAAGTTCGGGCCGACCTGATTGTTAGGTCCATACGATGAGAAGAAGACCTGGAGCCATTGGCCCACGTCACCCCGCCCGCCGTTGCCATACATAGCAACGCCTTCGATGTCGCCCTGGTTGCGCAGGAATTGGGGGATCCAGACTGAATTGTAATCGACGGGATTGCCCTTACAGTGGATACCGCCTTTTGCCAACATCGCCATCAGCGCCTCGCCGCGCTGTCCCCAATCGTGCCCATACCGCGGTCCAGCCACATAGGTGAAGGGTGTCTCAAACCCGTCGGGATAGCCGGCCGCGGCAAGGAGTTTCTTTGCTTCCCCGACGTTGTATTGGAGATTCTTCGCGTTCGGCCCGAACTTGGTATCCTTCGGGTCGAGCCAGTATGGACCCCAACCTCCACTCAAAGGCGTGGTCCAATAGGCCTTCATCTTCAGTCCAGCTGCCTGGAAGCTTTGAAGGTCGCTGAACACCTCGATGAAGGCATCGCGGTCGAGCAGCATCGACATCGCCTGGCGCACGCGCCGGTCCTTGAAGGGACTGCCGTCGCGAAAGCTCAGACTGACAGTCGAGCCCCAGATGAAGGGCGCATCAAGGTCGATCCGCGAATCCTTGACTTCATTGTGCAGGCTCAGAATGTCGCTCGCCGAAATTCCTGCACCAGGACGGCTGCCGCCTCCACCACCTAAGTACACATTGCCGGCCCTGAATTGCGCCTGAGCCTGTGCGGCGTCAAGAATGATCGGCAGATCCACACCGTCCAGCAGCGGATATTGTGCAGCGTCGTAGTAATTGGGATTCTTCCTAAACTGGAAGGCGACCGACGGCTGGTACTTCTCTAGTACCCAGGGACCGGTGCCACGCATCTCCATCGCGGCGTCATAGCCGCCGGTGAACGATTCTTTTGGCAGAATCCAGAGACCACCCCAAAAGTTCATCGCCGGCAGCATTTGTGCATCAGGGAAGGCGGTCTTGATCTGGACGGTGCGCGAATCGGGGGCCGTAAACGATAGGACCGGTGCTTCTTTGCTCACCGAATTGGCGAGATCGGCCCTGTAGACCGCAACGCTGGCGAATTTGTCCCAGCTCAGCACAACGTCTTCAGCCGTGAGCGCACGACCGCTGGTCGGTGGCCGCTGGTCCAGCTTCATCCCGTCGCGCAACTGTAGCACCAGGGTTGTCGGGTCGGGCTGCTCCCAAGAAGCCGCAGCATCCGCCTCCAGCGTACCGTCGGCGAGGCTGCCAACCCCAGGCTTGAATTTCAGCAGCCGACTGTAGGCATAGCCGGCTAGCAACTGATCGGCGGCCCCTTTTGCCGCAATCGGGTCGAACGTCGATACATCGAACGTGGCAGCACTGCGCAAGACGCCGCCACGCTGCGGTTGATCGGCTGCGGCCGGCGCACCCGAACTGGTCGCTTTGCTGTCGGTTGACTCGCTCGCGTCGTTCCCGCTACACGCTGCTAACAGTGTGGCGCCGGTGCTCGCCGCCAGCGCACTGGCGAGGATACGCCGCCGAGGGATGGATCTAGCGTGGCTGGCATAGTGGGCAATTGGTCTATTCATGTGGGGCCACCTCGCATAGATCTGATTGGAGAATTCACTTGATATCAAGATGTTGATTCAAAATAACTTGATCAGCATTGTGAGTCAAGATATCGTGGGTGAAACCCCAACCGAATGGACGTCGTGGAGGAAATATTGGATGAGCCGCGCGACCTTGTTGATCACCACGTAAGCGAATGGGCGCGACAGTGCCCAGAGGTGGATACGTGGCCGAACCGGGTGCTAACTCGGCTGGGAAGGCTCCAGGCGTTTATCGACCCGGAGATCGACGCGGTCCACACCAAGTACGGTCTCACCCGCAGCAGCTGCGACGTCTTGTGGGCGTTGCGCCGTCAAGGTGCGCCATACCGTCTTCATCAGCATCGGTTAATGGATGCGCTGATGCGGACCTCTGGAACCGTCAGCGTGCTGGTCGACCGCTTGGAAAGAGAGGGGTTGGTGACGCGCATGCGTGACCCTGATGATAACCGGGCTGTGTTTGTCTGTCTGACGCCCAAGGGTTCAGACCTGTTCGTCGCCTCACACGCGGCCCATGGCATCGTTGGCCGACGCGTGCTTGCGTCGTTGACGGCCGACGAGGCGGAAACCCTTGCCGAACTGCTACAGAAGTTGCTCGTCAGTTTTGAGCTTGATCAACCCACGTCGGGCTATTGGCCCGGCGCAACATTAGCCGCAATGCTCGGCATTACCTGCGCTCCTGCCCACACGGCGATGCGCATGCGCAGCGATGTCGGACTGCCAGAACAGAGCGGTCTGCTAATTCGCGATGTAGCCCACGCCAGCTCAGCCGCGCGCGCGCAGATCCGATCAGGCGACCTCATCATCGCGGCACAAGGCCACGAGGTCCGAACGCTTCTGGATGTTCATCGAGCGTTGGAGCAAGCAATTCCAGACGGCCGACTGGCCCTCACGATCCTACAGGGTGTCCAGGAGCGGGATGTCATGCTCGATATCAGTGTGGAGAGTGAGTCAACATTTATGGTAGAAAGTCCCGTGGTGTAGTTTCTTTGGCTGTTAGAGTAGATCAACTCGCGGACGGGACTCAGGATGGCGACGTTATCGCTAGAGCCTGTTATGCACTTGTCCTCGCGTATGCTCACTCATGCGCGCGTTTCTGATCGACACGACTGGTGTTGCAGCAGCGCGCGACCCTGTCACGACTCGTGGCGTGTCTCTGAGGCGTCAATCGTGGTCGGAAGTGCATAACAGGCTCTAGCTGGGAGCAGTCCGACTCGACGACATTAGTACTGTGCGACAGCGATCCTACGACCATCGAATCTCGACTCCTCCCTGGACACGAAGCATCTACTCCACCTTCTGCTGTTGTAGTACTTGGGCGCCCAAAAGGTCGCCGTTCTGGCCCCGCCGCACTCAATCCGGCCGTAATAAGGACTGCGTAAGTACACAGCCCTACCAACTACTCGCACCTTCCTGTCAGTGGCGGTACCACGAGCGGATCCGCCAACGGTTAACAATGAGGCTGAGGAACGGAGCAGTACCCGCAGACCACGCGACACTCATTGATCAGGCTGCTTCAATCCCCCTGGACCAGGGATAGTGGCTCCGTGCCAATGACGCCTTGATCTCGTAGCGCAGTGATCGCGGCTGTATCAAGTCCGAGATGATTGCGTAGGATCTGCTCGTTGTGCTCCCCGAGGAGCGGCGCTGGCCGTCTGGTGACAAGCGGGGTATGGCTTAGCTTCCACGGACGGCTCGGGTAGCGGTGACAGCCCGCTTCTGTGTCTACCGTTTGCTCCCAGAAACCACGAGCAGCCAAGTGTGGATCCGCGAAGAGCTCGTCGATGGCGAGTACAGGTGCAGCCGGTACCCCTACTGCTTGCAACGCATGCATGACGTCGTAGTGGTCACGCTCGATTGTCCAGGATGTGATTCGGGCGTCCAGTTCGTCATGGTGGTGGCGACGGTCTGCGGCAGTCGCAAAGCGTTGATCCTCTGCTAGTTCAGAATGGCCGATCACCCTGCAGAGTGACCGCCATTGATCGTCGGTCGTTACGGCGATTGCGACCCAGCGATCATCGCCGGCGCAGCGGTAGGCGCCCTGCGGCGCCCAATTCGCGTCCCGGTTACCGTCTGGTCCTGGCAGGGACCCGTTCAGGGTGTACTCCATCACCGCTTCACCGATGATGGTTGTCGTTAGCTCGCGCTGGGAGACATCAATATGGGTTCCTCGCCCACACCCAGACCGTTGCCGAAGGGCGGCGATTACCAGCCCGGCGCAGAAGAGACCGGCGAGCGAGTCCGGATACGCCACACCAGAGAATCCCGGCGCATTGTCAGGGAAGCCACTGATGCTGATCAGTCCGCCGGTCTGTTCCAAAGTTGTACCGTACGAGACGTAGTCCTTCTCCGGGCCATCGCGACCCTGGCTACCGATCGACATCATGACAATGCCGGGGTTGAGCGCGCTGAGTGCTGGATAATCGAGACCGAATCCGGACATCACACGCGAGCTGAAGTTCTCGATCACCACGTCACTTATCTTCACGAGGTCGCAGAACTGCTGCCTGCCTGCCTCGGTGGTAAGGTCGAGCGTCAGACCGAGCTTGCTTCGATTTCGATCGTTGATCATGCCCGATCGGTTCCACGGATGTTCGCCGGGTTCGCCGCCGGGGAATAACCCTCGCCCCTGCACGCGAAGGGGGTCCGGGCGACGGCGCGATTCGACCTTGATCACCTCCGCACCCATGTCGCCAAGCAGTCGTCCGCAGTATGGGGCAGATTGGAACATTCCAAGGTCCAACACACGAACACCGCGAAGCGGCAGACGATCGTCTGTTGTATGTAACTGAGAGGGAGGCAGCGATCGTTCGTTATCGCACCCACGACGGCGTTCCAGGTCCGATAGCACTTCTGCAGTGTGCTCACCGAGCATAGGTGCGCGACGCTCTACCTTCGGCACTCCGGGCATGTTGTAAGGGATCCCAGGATAGCGGACGGTACCGACCTCCGGATGGTCGATCGCGCTGAAGAAGCCACGTGCCTGATACTGTGGCGATGCAAACAGATCTTCGACCGTTGCAAAGTATGAGAATGGCAGACCCGCCTCCTGACCAAGTCGATATATCTCTGCCTTGGTCCGTTCGAGCATCCACGGCAGGATCAGCGCCTCAATCAGCTCAGCGTTCTGTTGCCGCTCCAGCACGGAACCGCTGCCGAGACCGTGCAGTTCAGGTATATTCAGGAGTTCCACGAAGCGCTGCCAGTGATGGGGTTGGATGGCACAGCCGACAAAGCCGTCGGCGCAGGGAAAGACCATCATCGCGCGATTGCGCTGAGACACCGTACCCAGATAATCGAACTGAGCGAGTGCCTGAAAGTGGCTCGAAGTGACTGCCTCCTGAAGAGAAACGTCCACTTGTTGCCCTTCACCTGTCGCCTCGGCGTGTCTAAGCGCCGCCAAAGATCCGGTGAAGCCCGCCAGTCCCGCCATGTAAGAAGCGGGGTTCCCACCAAATTTGAGTGGTGGATCGTCGGGGAAACCGATGATGCTCATCAATCCACCCGTCGCGAACCCAAGAATATCAGCCGCTTGATAATCACAGTATGGTCCGGTCTGGCCGAATCCGGTGATCGATGTGACGATTAAGCGCGGGTTGCGGGCGTGCAGCGCGTTCAGGCCAAGTCCAAGTTCGGACATGGTTCCTGGTGCCAAACTTTCGACAAGGATGTCAGCATCTTCTGCCAGTTCCAGAAGCGTGTTTCGCTCGGTCGGATCCTGGAGGTCCAGAATCACGCTGCGTTTGCCTGTATTGAGATACAGGAAGGCGCCGCTGCGTTCGGGATGGGGCACGTTGTCCTTAAACGGTTTCAGCCATCGGCCAGGATCGCCGCATGGTGGCTCGACCTTGATTACATCGGCTCCGAGTTGGGCGAGTAGCTTGGTGCAGAATGGACCGGCCACGGCGTGAGACAGGTCAAGCACGCGGACACCGGCGAGCGGCGGCCGAGGTACGACGGACTGAATCATGGTATGCATTTCCTCAGTCAACGAATGGCGAGCGCTTCTCCAGCAAAGCAAGTGACGAGGATCTGTCCTGAACAGACCGCATCCGCCTGCCGCGATCCAAGCTGGTCAGAGCACGCGAACGACGTCAGACGAACCGGCGGTCTATGTGAAGAGCGATCGCGGGGCCGACATTGGTCGATTGAGCGAGATGGGTGAGGACCGACACATGGCCCAAGTATCAAAACCTAGTGCAGGCTCGACAAGGAGGGATCGCTTATATGCAATACGATTCTTGCTATGGTAAGAAGCCAGGGGTGTCGGTCTCAACGAGCTGAACGTGCAACAACCTGAATCGGGCGATCTGGTCGGTCGCTCCGGTGCCCTTCAATTGCGGGGGATTCAGATGAGGTGTGCTTGATAGCCGGTATCTTGTCTCGCCAGGTGCCGTCTTTGGATACTTGAATGAATGTGCGGATAGGGTCTCGGAGATCGCTGTCTACGAGACGGACGAGATGCAGCGTGAGCAGCGAGTTCAAGCTCGGCGCGTTGATGACGGCCAGCCGTCCTGCGCTCACATCTTCCGCCACCATCATTTCTGGTATCAGCGCGAGCCCGATTCCACGGCGGGCAGCTTCCCTCAGCCCGTCAAGACTATTCATCTCTACCGCGACCTGTACGGCCACCTGATGCAGATCAGCCCACATGCGGATCCTCTCGCGTGAATAGAAGAAGGTGGGCAAGGTGACGAACGGATACAATGCAATCTCTCGAGGGGATGCCTCGGCCGATCGAATGAGCGGATGGTCCGGCGGCGCAACCAGCAGCATACGATCATCCGCAATTGGCACACTTACCACGCTGCCGGACTGAGGCGGCTCCGCCATAATTCCGAGATCCAACTCTCCTCGCAGAAGACGCGCTTTCACCTGATTGGTGGGAACAACTACAACATGGACCGGAGTATGCGGAGCATGCTGCCGGAACTCTGCGAGGATCGACGGCAACAAATGCGTGGCAACGGTCGAGACGGTACCAACCATGATCGGCCTGGTCTCAACCATGACGGACAAAAGCTCGCGCTTCATCTCTGTCGAGAGATTGTCACATCGCCTTGCGAACTTCAGGAAGACCGTTCCAGCCGGACTGAGCTTGAGGCGCTTTCCGTGGCGCTCGAAGAGCTGCGCACCAAGCTCCTGCTCCAACCGACGAATCTGCAAGGAGATCGCTGGTTGCGTCAAGCACATTTCCTGTGCTGCTCTGTTGAAGCTGCCCAACTCTGCGGTGAGACGGAAGGCGCGCACTTGGTCGAAGTTCATATGGCTTCCGTCACCCTTGAGAATTCGGCCCCATCGTAGCAGTTCCTTGAAACCTCATGACGCGTCACCGCGCCAAACGGCGGTCGTGTCCGAATCTGGCAGCACGAAGGCCGTCAATGAGTGAACGGCGGGCAATTCCCGCCCGCGCACTTCGACGCGGGTAAAATCCGGAGTTCGGGAGCGGAGCTCGACGATCAAAGAGACAATCCCGACCCGCGCTCGCTATCCGCGCAGCGAGTCGTCGAGCCAGTATTTTGGATACAACTCCGCTCCGGGGACGCCACCTGACCATCCGAAGTTCTCGTCCGGGCCGTGCATTCCTTCCCAGATCAGCACCGGCACCTCGGTACCTCCACCTTGTGGGACTGTAGGAATGTGCTCGGCAAAATAGCGCTGGATGTCGTGGAACACGGTGATGCGTCGAGTCTGATCGAGCTCGCGGCGCTGCTTGACGATCAGCGCGTCAAGCTCGGGGAAATTCTTGGCAGACTGATTGTTGGCGCCAGCAGACGCGAAGAAAACGAACAACCATTGGCCTGGGTCGCCCCGCGACCCATTCGGGTACATCGCCAGGCCATCGAAGTCGCCCTGCGAGCGGAGGTATTGCGGGATCCAAACAGCAGCATAGTCCACCGCATTGGCCTTCGCTCGGATGCCGCCCTGCGACAGCATCGACATGAGAGCCTCCGCCCGTTGACCCCAGTCGCGACCGTAGTCGGCGCCGGCGACGAAGGTCAACGGCGTCTCGAAGCCATCGGGATAGCCGGCGGCGGTGAGCAGCTTCTTCGCCTCGGCGACATTGAACATGTAGTTATTCGCGGCCGGCCCGAATTTGGGATCCTTTGGGTTCAGCCAGTACGGTCCCCAACCTCCACTTAGCGGGCTGTTCCAGTACGCCTGCATCTCGACGTCGTTTGCTTGAAAATTCTTCAGGTCGTAGAAAAGGTCAATGAACGTGTCACGGTCGATCAGCATCGAGATCGCCTTGCGAACGCGCACGTCGCGATACGGGTTGCTCTCCCGCCAACTGAAGCTAAGGCAGTTGCCTTCCACCGTCGGCGCCGTCAGGCCGATGCGAGTGCTACGGATGTCGCGCTTCAGCGTGAGCATGTCACTTGCCGGGATCGCTCCGCCCCGCCCACCAGCGCCAAAATAGATACCCTTCGCTTTGAGTTGGGCCGCGACCTGCGCCGTGTCCTGGATGATTGGCATCTCGATACCGTCGACCAGCGGAGCAGTAGCGGCGTCGTAGAAATTTGGGTTCTTCCGGAAGCTGAATCCAACTGAAGGCTGATACCGTTCGAGTAGCCAAGGCCCGCCGCCACGGACCGTCGTCGCCGGGTCAAAGCCGCCGGTGAGCCCCTCCTTCGGCATCGCCCAGAAGCCGCCCCAGAAGTTCATGCTCGGCAGCAACTGACCATCTGGGAACGCCAGTTTGATCTCGATTGTCGATGCATCCGATGCACGCAATGACTCGACCGAGGCATCCTGATTTGCAGACCGGGCGATGTCGGCTCGATACGTCCCTTCGCGTGCAAACTTCTCCCAGCTGAGCGTGATATCTTCGGTGGTCAGGGTGCGCCCGTTGGTTGGTGTCCGCGGATCCAGCTTCATTCCCTGGCGCATGTACATGATCAGGGTCAGTTCGTCAGGCTGCTCGTACTTTGTGATGGCATCGGACTCGAGAGTGCCATCGGCGAAGCTTTCCCGACCGGGTTTGAACTTGAGCAGGCGATTGTAGGCGAACCCTCCGATCGAGTTGGTGATCGCTGCTCTGGCGGCCAGCGTATCGAATGTCGGTACGTCCTGGGATGTACTGTCCTTGATGATGCCGCCGGCTTTCGGCTGCGACGCAGCGGTACCGGCGGCTTGCCCAGCGCGAACACTCTCGGTTCCGGTCGCCCCTTTCTCTTCATCGCCTCCGCAGGCAGCGAGCAGCATGGCACTGCCTGCAAGTCCACCCTTCATCAGCAGAGCACGCCTCCTGAGACGATGCACCTGAGTTATTCTCACCACCATGACACCCTCCCTCGCTAGTGGGCGACAGGTCGCCGAACTTGCCACGTTTCGCTAGCTAACCCTCCGGTAGGAGATGGGTACCCTTACTCGACCTGCTTTGTGACGGATCCCGCGACGCCACCCGCGTAGCTCTTCGAGCGTGTGGCAGGACATCAGGTTAGGCATGGCTATCCGCGTCAACGGCGTATGCCCTCTGGGTTCTAACCCACCGTGGCTCCGCGGCGCGGGTAGCATCTCGCCTAATCCTTGGCTGCTGACTCTAACGGCGCAGGGAATCGTCAAGCCAGTACTTGGGGTAGGCCTCCGCTCCGGCAGGCCCGGCCTCCCAGCGGAAGTACAATTCCGGGCCGTGGAGTCCGTTCCAACTCAGCGCCGCCAGCTCCGTATTGCCGCCCTGGGGAATGGTCGGCATTTCCCCGGCGAAGTAGCGCTGGATTTCGTGGACGATTGCGATTCGCTTCGCCCGGTCCAGTTCTTGCCGCTGCTGGGTGACGAGGTCGTCCAATGCCGGGAAATTCTTGGCTACCTGGTTGTTGGCGCCTGTGGATGTGAAGAATACGTGCAGCCACTGGCCCGGGTCACCCCGACTGCCATTCGGGTACATCGCCATGCCGTCGAAGTCGCCGTGATTGCGTAGGTATGACGGTATCCAGACGGAGCGATAGTCGATCGCGTTGGCCTGACACCGGATGCCGCCCTCGCCCAGCATTGCCATCAGCGCTTCCGCCCGCTGACCCCAGTCTCGGCCGTAGTTCGACCCGGCGACGTACGTGAACGGCGTCTCGAAACCGTCCGCGTAGCCGGCGGCGGCGAGTAACTTCTTCGCCTCACCGACGTCTCGCTTCAAGTACTTCCCATTCGAGCCGAATGCATCGCTCTTGGGATCAAGCCAGAACGGTCCCCATCCAGCGCTCAACGGTGTGTTCCAGTAGGCGCGCATCTCGACGTCGGCCGATTGGAAATTCTTCAAGTCGTAGAAGAGGTCGATATAGGCGTCGCGGTCGATCAGCATCGACATCGCCTGGCGGACCCGCTTGTCACGGTAGGGGTTATTCTCCCTCCAACTGAAGCTGATGGTGGGACCGCCGACGGGCGGCGCCTCCATATCGATACGGGTCCCCTTCAGATCCCGATAGAAGGCGACGATATCAGTCGTCGGCACAGCGCTTGGCGATCCGCCGTGGAGGTTCTTCGCTTTGAATTGCGCAGACGCCTGAGCGGCGTCCGTGATGATCGGCACCTCAACCCCGTCTAATAGCGGCTGCCCCGGCACGCCGTAGTAATTGGGGTTCTTCTTGAAGCTGAACCCAACGGATGCCTGATGCTGCTCCAGGATCCATGGACCGCTGCCGCGCATTGTCGTTGCCGGCTCGAAACCGCCAGTGAGTCCCTCTTTCGGCAGGATCCAGAGACCGCCCCAGAAGTTCATGCTCGGCAGTAGCTGGGCATCAGGGTAGGCGGTCTTGATCATGATCTGATTGGCATCGGATGCCTGGAACGATGTGATCGGCGCGCTCGGATTGGCAGACTGCGCCAGGTCACCGCGGTACGCCGCACTGGCCGCGAACTTCTCCCAGCTCAAGACGACATCTTCTGTGGTCAGCGTTCTCCCATTCGTCGGAGAACGCTGTTCGAACTTCATGCTGTCTCGCAGGCGCAAGAGGATCGTTGTCTCGTCCGGCTGTTCCCATTTCGTGACCGCATCTGCCTCGAGCGTGCCGTCCGCAAGACGACCCTCACCCATCTTGAACTTGAGGAGCCGGCTATAGGCGAACCCGGCTATCGTGTTCGTGATCGCGGTCCTGGCCTCCAGAGGGTCAAACGAGGCTAGATCTTCATCCTGGAGAGTGCGATAGATGCCGCCAGGTTTGGGTGCCGGCGCGGCCGTGCCTGTCGCCGGCTGTCCGGTGGACGATGCCCCGCCCATTGCCGGATCCCTCGTGGACTCGCCTCCGCACGCCGCCAGTAGCGCAGCGGTGGCTGCCCCACCGCCCGCTACGAGCGTCATGCGACGTGAAACACGCTTTCGGTACACTGCCGTCGTTGCCATGTCCTCCCCCACTCTCTGGCACGGTCGGCACCGTGTCTTATGTCTCGACGCGCACGATCACGGGTAGAACGTAGTTACGGGCATAGCCCTTGCGGTTGGGCGGCAGGCTGTCCGGTTGGGTGTTGCCCTCTGTATCCGTCGCGCGCGCCATCAGCGTCTGTTCGCCGCTGGGCGCCTCCCAATCGAGTTCCCAGAGCCGCCAGGCGCCGGGCTGGGCCTCGGTGGTGAAGCTCGCCTCCCGCCAGCTCGCGCCACCGTCGGTGCTCACCTCGACGCGACTGACGGTTCCAGTACCTGTCCAGGCCACCCCCCGGACGCGGTTCCGGCCGGGCTTGATTGTGCTGTCGGGTCGCGGCGACGCGATCGTCGAAGTCACGCGCACCGGGCCGATATCCTTTCCGGGATCGTCATCGCTGTGCCAGATTCGATAATCATTCACCTGAAAGTGGCCGGTGTGCGGCTCCGACTGCACATTGATTCGCGAGAGCCACTTGACCGAATTCATGGCGTAGTAACCCGGGAGAGTCACGCGCGCCGGAGCACCATGCTCCCTCGGTAGCGGTTCCCCATTCATCGTCAGCGCGAGCAACGTACTGTCCTGCAGCGCGAGATCAGCCGAGATGCTGCGGGCGAATATCGTCGGCCCGCTGTCCGTGGGACAGACGTCCGTCCCTTCGAGAAGGACGTGCTTCCCCTCCGGCTTGATGCCGGCGCGTCGCAGGACCGTAGCGAGCGAGACGCCGCCCCAGCGGGCCGTGCTGATCGCGCCATCCTTCCAGGGGACGCCGCCCGGTACCGGGTTCTGAAAGGTCCGTCGGTTCCCGGCGCACTCCAGCGTGATCGTCCCCTGCTGTTGCTCCATCTCCTTCAGATCAGTGAGTGAGAGGGAGAGCGGTGTTTCGACGAGGCCGGAGACTTCCAGGCGCCAGTCGGTCGGATCGACCTCCGGCACCGAGCCGTGGCTGCGCACGTAGAACTCGTCATTCGGCGTGATTGTGTCTTCTAGGCGGCCGAGATCGAACTCATCATTCCGAGGCTGAACCATCCGTACAATTCGGCCCTCCCGTGTAACCGAACCGGGTTCAATAGTTGGCGATGTGGTCATTCCGTCGTTACCTTTCTTCTGCAATAGGCGCGGGCACAGCACTACAGGCCGCCCGTCGCGCCTGAATGACTTCAATAAATTGGCGTCTAGAACACCGGTTGTCGCTTCTCGAGAAAGGCGCGAGTCCCTTCGGCGAACTCTCCCGCCTGACCAACAATCGCCCGCGCGTAGCCGATGTACTCCATCGTGTCGTTGTAACTGAGGTCGAGTCCGCGCCAGATCGCCTGCTTCGTGTACTGCAGCGCCAGCGGCGGCTTCTCCTCCAAGATGCGGCAGACGGCGAGCGTCTCGTCCATCAGCTTGTCGTGGGGCACAACCTTGTTGACGAGTCGGTACTGCAACGCTTGCTCAGCGGTAATGTCCTCAGAGAGGAGGATGTGCCAGAACGCGTCCGTCAGACCGATCAACCGTGGCAAGAACCAGACCTCACCGCTGGTGACAAGCGCGCGACGTAGATAGATGTGCGCGAAGCGTGCCTGTTCCGAGGCAATCTTGATCTCCGCGCCGACCGCCATTGAGTAGCCCATCCCCGCAACGACACCGTTGATCGCGGCGACGATCGGCTTCTTCACCTCATCGTGGAAGAAGCGAGGGACCGGGTTCCCAGCGGCCGGATTGGGTGCCGCGCCGTTCTTCTCGGCCATCCGTCGTGCGCCGACATCGAGATCGCGAACGTCGGCACCAGTGCAGAAGCCGCGGCCCTCTCCCGTAAGCACGATCACCCGTACGTCGGGATCGTGTTCTGCCTTGAGAAATGCGTGCCGTACCTCGGCCTGCATCTCACGAGAGAGCGAGTTGAGTTTCTCTGGCCGGTTCAGCGTCACGATTGCCGTGCGCTGGTTTCTCTCGTAGATCACATTCTCGTACTCGGCCATGAATACCCTTCTGACCTCCTCTGGATAGAAATCGGCGAGATCAGCCTGAACTTCGATCCGTTCCGATTGCCGGTATTCTACGGCCCATGTTCTGCGAAAATCTAGTCTCATTCACAGTATGATGGTGAATATCGTAGAATTCTGCTTGCCAGAAGCAGAATATCGGTGTAGCTTGAGGCGCAGGCACAAACCCGGCGCGCTCCGACGCCAAACACTCGTAGGAGGATGTGATGACAACCGTCGAGCTAGAGGTTCACGACAAGATCGCCACGATCCGGTTGAATCGTCCGGAGAAACTCAACGCGATCAACAACGAGATGCTCAATGATCTCCACGCCGCCTTCACCCGCGTGCGCGAAGACGACGACATTTGGGTGGCGGTGTTGACCGGCAACGGCCGAGCCTTCTCCACCGGCCATGATTTGGTGATGGGGAGTGCCGGCAAGTCTGATCACCAGGTCACCACCGACGACATCTACGTCTACGTCAGCGAAACCTGGAAGCCGATCATCGCGGCGATCAACGGCTTTTGTCTTGCACAAGGCGGCGGTTTGGCACTGCTCAGCGATATTCGTATCGCCTCTGAGCAGGCGCAGTTTGGCTGGCCTCAAGTCAAGCGCGGTATTGCATCGATCAGCGGTCCGACGATCTTGTCGCACTACGTCTCACTCGGCGCGGCTCTGAAGCTCCTGATGACCGGAGACCTCGTCGATGCGAAGGAGGCATACCGCCTCGGTTTCGTCCAGGAGGTTGTGCCACACGAGAAGGTTCTGGACCGGGCGATGGAACTCGCGACGACGATCCGCGGCAACGCGCCGCTCGCCGTACGCACAATCAAACAGGCAGCGATTCAGGGACTGAAAGTGCCCGACTTCGCTGATCGCGTGCAAATGGCCTCGTCACTTGCGAAGACGCTCCGCGAAAGTGAAGACTCGAAGGAGGGCCTTCGCGCATTCGCCGAGAAGCGACAACCTACCTTCGTCGGACGGTAGTCCGAGCGCTCCCGGCCGCATGGCGTTCCCTTCCTCCGCCGTGCGGCCGGGGAGTCGACGGACCCCAACGTCCTCAAATCGAACGCCATGGAGTTTGCCGCTCCATGGTCGTGCTCCCAATCCAATCGCACGGTGCCGGCCTCAGCCACCGTGGCGCTCAGCGAATGCCCGCGGTCCTGCGCGGCGTTCTTCCGTCGTCTCCACGAGCGCCCGCAGCGCGCCCGTTGCGACCACCGCACTCTGTTCGTCAAGCGAACGACCGAGCCGCACTGCAGCGCGCATCAAGCGCACGGCGGTCGCGCTCTTGGACGCGATCACACGAGCAAGGGTGAGAGCTTCGGCGACGACCTGGTCGTCGGCAACGACGCGGTTGACAAGCCCGATCTGTGCGGCCCGGCGGGCGTCGATTCGGGCGCCGGTCAGCAGGAGTTCCATCGCCAGGCCCATCCCAACGAGCGTGGGCAAGCGGTAGGTGGCGCCTGCACCCGGCCAGATACCGTGATCGATCTCCGGCAGACCGAAGACGGCGCCCTCACCGGCGACACGCAGGTCACAGGCGAGCGCCAGTTCGCAACCGCCGGCCAGACAGTACCCGTTCACGGCGGCGATCACAGGAACACCACAGCCTGTCACAGCACTGAAGAAAGCGGATCGCGTACGTTGCTGCCAGTCTGCCACGGGACTCGGTGGCGTCGCCGCGTACTCCTTCAGGTCACGTCCGGCGCTGAACGCCCGACCTGAGCCGGTAAGCACAACAGCTCGCACGCTCCGCATTGTCTCGATCTCCTGGAACCTCGCCAGTAGATCGACGTTCAGCGCCCGGTTCATCGCGTTGAGCGCCTCGGACCGGTTGAGCGTGACCAGCGCCACACCGCCATCCAGTTCTTGCAGAAGTACCGTCTCACCCGCCATCGCTCTACCTCGTCGTTTCAGCACACACCGAGCAGTTCCCCGAACACGACATCGTTGTGCTCACCCAGGAGTGGCGCGGGACCGCGCAACGCAGGCCGCGCGCTATCAATGCGCCAGAGCGGCCCGTAGTAGTTCCGATCCACTCCGTCCGGGTGCCGGATCACCGGCAGGAAACCGCGATCACGGAGATGGTCGTCCGCGCCGATGTCAATCGAATTGAGCACCGGACCTGAAGCCACGCCGCACGCCTGCAGCTTGCTCGCCAGCGCCATGCTGTCTCGCCCGCGGGTCCAATCCCCGATCTGCCTGTCTAGCACCGCGCCATGACTTCGACGAGCAGCGGCGGTGGCAAAGCGATGGTCGGTGACGAGATCGGGACGCTCCATCGCATCGCACAGACGTTGCCATTCAGCGTCACTCCGACAGGCGATCGTGATCCAGCGATCCGTTCCTCGGCATGGATAGACACCGTGCGGTGCCCATGACCGATGCGCGTTGCCACCGGGTAAGGCATCGCGACCGTTCATCTGGACATCCAGAAGAGCCTCACCGATCAGCGGAAGGCTGGACTCGAGTTGAGAGAACTCGATGTACTGCCCTTCTCCGGTGCGCGTGCGGTGAAGCAAGGCGGCGAGCACCGCACAAGCGCCGTGCATCCCATTCATCGGATCGCCGATGTTCGGTCCTGATTTGAGCGGTCGCTCCCCCAGGTATCCGGTGAGCCCATAGACGCCGGAAAGCTCTTCCTGCGTCACGCCGAAGGCAACGTAGTCTCGCTCGGGGCCGCTGTCGCCGAATCCTGTCATCGACAGAACGATGATGTCCGGTCGGACCCGCACCAGGTCGTCGTAGGTGATACCGAGCCGCTCCAGCACACCGTATGCAAAGTTGGCAGCTAGCACGTCGCTTACTCGGACGAGGTCAAACAGACGCTCGCGATCGATTGCGTCTGTCAGATCGAGGGTCACGCTCCGTTGACCACGATGAAGTTGCTCATAGCCCAAACGACGGTTGTGCACTCGTTCGGCATCAGCGCCATGATCGCCCGGCATCGCGAGAAAGGCGTTGTAGGACCGTGTCGAATCGGTCCGCTTCAATGGTTCGACCTTGATCACGTCCGCGCCGTAGTCGGCCAGCACCTTGGTACAGCGGGGCCCTGCCCAGATCTGTGTGAGGTCAACGACACGAACGCCGGAGAGCGGAAGGTGGGAGGCGGACCTAACCCCCCGACCCCCTTCCCTCGCAGGGAAGGGGGAGTTCAGATCAACCACGGCTGAGTTTGGCTCCCCCTTCCCTGCGAGGGAAGGGGGTCGGGGGGTTAGGTTCACCCCATGCTCATCGAGCAGCGGTGCGCGCTGGTCGCGCCAGGGGGTTGACCGCATCCTGAATGGAGCGCCAGGGTATCGCAAGGTGCCGGCCGTGGGATGCTCCAAGGGCACAAGCGCATCCCGCGCGTGAAGGTGTGGTGATTTGAGCAGGTCGGACGCTGTCGCAACGTACCCGAATGCGAAGCGTCGCGCCTGACCAGCATGATAGGCGTCGAACTTTGTCTTGTTGGCCAACCAGGTGCAGATCAGCGGGTCGATCTCGGCGCGAAACTGCTCTCGCGTAGCCGCATCCTCGTACCGCGGATCCGCGAGACGAGCGTCCACCATGTCGGCCATCGCCGACCATGGACCGGGCCGGGTGTGGACGCCAACATAGCCGTCCGAGCAGGGGTAAGCCTCAAAGGGATAGCCCGAGTTGTGCCGCGCGCCCAGCCGCGGCATCGCCCGGTTCTGGTAGGCGCCATGCGACCATAGCTCCAACAGATCCGTGGCTGCTTCCTGGACTGACACATCAAGACGGGTACCAACGTTGTCGCTCGCACGGTCGAAGAGCGCAACAAGTGTCGCCGCCGCCGCGGTTTGGCCGCCGGCGTACTGCGCCGGCGAGCCGCCGATGAGCAGCGGCTCCCGGTCCGGCTCGCCGGTGCAAGCCATCAGACCGCTCATCGCTTGTACGACCAGCTCAGTTCCCTGCCACCCGGCGTACGGGCCATTCTCGCCGAACAGGGAGATGCGCGTCAGGATTAGCGATGGCTGCGCGGCGCGGATGGTCGTGTCATCCAATCCCAAGTCCGCCTGCGTCGCCGGCGAGTGATCGTCGAGCAACACATCCGACGTAGCGACCAGCGAGAGGAACCAGCTCCGATCCGGTTCGCTGGCAAGGTCCAGTGCCACGCTTCTCTTACCACGGTTCAAATGAAGGAAGCGCCCGCTGCATTCTGGATCTGGTAGATCAGCCGAAAAGGGGCCATCGAGACGCGCCGGATCGCCGGACAGAGGCTCGACCTTCAGCACATCGGCGCCGAGACCAGCGAGCAAGAAGCCGCAGTAGGCGGCCGCAACACCCGCACCCGTTTCAATGATGCGGACGCCGTACAGAGCACCAGCGAACTGCGGTTCGGACCTCTCGACCTCGGTCATCTGATCACTCCTTCAGACAGAGAACTTCAATCACCGAGTGCGTGCATCAATCGGGTTGGTTGTTCGTCGGCTGTAGTTCGTGAATGAGCCCGTCCAGTCTCCGTCCGAGGTCGTCGATCTGGCCATGATGGGTAGGATTGCCCTGAAGCGGCGATATCGAGATGAAACCATCTGTGATCGCGCGAATGTCCGTGCCGCAGGGATAGTCGGGTCCTGCCCGGACATCCGCCTGCCGCAGCAATCGCGCCTCGTCCGGTCGAGACTGTTCCACCAGCTTGATGTAACCGCCGCGAGCAACGTGTGTTATCGCTACCCCCTTTACCTGAGTGACTGAGCAATCTGGAACATTGACGTTTAGGAAGAACTCGTTGGTGAGCCGCGAGGCCATCACTTGGCGGCCTAGAAGCTCGGCGACCGCAGCGGCCGTTTCCCAGTGAGGCTCACCAACGACATCGAGTGAGAAGGCGATCGAAGGGATGCCGCGAAAGTGGCCCTGAAGCGCGCCGCCCACCGTGCCGGAGACGAGTACATCGTTGCCCAAATTGGCGCCATGGTTGATTCCCGAGACGATCAGCCCAACTCGCGCCCGCGCAAGCCGGCGCAACCCGACAATCACGCAGTCGGCCGGTGTCCCGTCGACATGGAACGCGGAAGCGCCCGGGGTCTGCGACGGTATCTCCGTCACTTCCAATTGACGGCGTAATGTCACCGAGGTGCCAACGCCGGAGTGTTGCGCGTGCGGCGCAACCACCAGTACTTCACCTATTGCGGACATAGCATCGGCCAGGCACCAGAGTCCGGCGGAGTCGTACCCATCGTCGTTCGTCACCAGAATATGCATCAGGTCCTCCGCCCTTGCCGTAAGTTGGAATCGAGCGATTAGTGTCCGAAGACCATAGCACAGGTATGGAATTGATGCGATATTCGTAGGATTATCTGTGCGCCGAACCGATATCAGTAGTGTGCTGCCATGTATATACCTCCACTGTCCTGAAGAGGGCAGCCTCCGTAGCGGCCACAATAGCCACCACCGTAGGTACGGCCGGGAGGATGTGCTCGTCACGATACGGACATCAGGTACGATGAACTCGCCGTTCGAATTCGCCTGATGCGAACCCTCTTCGCAGATTGGGCTCATATCTGCGAATTCTGTCACAATCAGACTGAAACTGTGCGATTGACGTAGCAATTTTCCTGATTCACCACCAAATCCGTTGACAGAAGGTATGTCTGCGGGTAGGCTCACGTCATCTGGAGCCTGACCAAATCGCGGGTGGAACGCCCGATGTCGCCGGTCAGTTCCATGTTGTGAACCGTGCTGTGGTTTCGGCCCGAGTGAGTAGAGAGCCTGCTTGTCAACGAAAGGCTCATGCACGCCTACACCAGTCCTTACCGCGGCACACTTTTCCTGGAGGGGGAATGATGGCTCAGAAAGGGCGCTGGACGGCAACCGAACGAAGTAGAGTTTCCCGCCGCCGTCTCCTTCGAGGTGCGATCGTGGGCGGCGGCTTGTCGGCGTTGGCGTTCGCTGCCGCTTGTAGCGGCGACTCCGACGGAGAAGCCGGATCGGAGCAAGGGCAGGCAGGGTCTGCTGATGGCACCGCGACGAAGACCGCCGGCACGCAAGAGGCGAAGCCGGGCGGCGTCCTGAAGACGCCACTTGCCTATGACCCAGAGACCCTTGATCCGATCAGGACGAAGTCGTTTAGAACGAGCGTGGTTGCGGCCTATACGTACAGCCGTTTGCTGAGATTCAAGACGGGCGACGGCGAACCTTCCGACGGCTCGGTTGTACCAGATGTTGCCATCAAGTGGGAGCAACCGGACCCCATGACCGTCATCATGGAGATTCGCGATGGCATGAAGTTCGACCAACGCGCTCCGACGAACGGTCGAACGCTCACGACTGAGGACGTCACCCTCAGTTGGGAGAAGTACGCGACCGAGTCCACGTACCGGAGCGACCTGGTCCACGCCGCCAACCCGGATGCCTCGGTCACCTCCTTGAGGGCATTGGATGACAAGCGCATCGAGATCAAGACGGCCTTTCCCGATGCTCAGCTTCTTCCAGTGCTGGCCTTCCCGTTCAATTTCTGGATTCTGCCGAAAGAAGCGTTCGCGGGTGGCTTCGACCCAGCCACGACGATGCGCGGCACTGGTCCGTGGACCCTGGAGAGCTATCAGCCGTCAGTCGCTTTACGCTTCAAGAAGAATCCGAACTTCTACGACGCACCGAAGTATCCGCTGGCTGATGCGATCGATGTACCGATCATCGTCGACAATGCCCAGGCGATTGCCCAATTTCAGGCGAAGAACCTGTACTGGGGTGGCGTTCCCGTGATCGATATCGCGTCGCTTCACAAGGATCTGAAGGATACGCGCGTCGATCTCGACCCGCCGACGACGAGCGGAAATTCAATCAGCTTCAGTTGGCGGGAAAGCAATCCCTACCGAGATAAGCGGGTGCGTCAGGCAATCTCGATGTTGATCGAGCGCGACACGTTCATTCGATTGTTCAACGATGTCGAAGCGTTTGAGAGCGCTGGCGTCAAGTTAAACACGTACTGGAACTCGCCGCTCAGCGCCGGATTCGGCCCGTTCTGGCTGGATCCGAAGAGTGATTCGTTCGGCGAGAGTGGCAAGAATTTCAAACACAACGTCGCTGAGGCGAAGAAGCTCTTGGCCGCCGCCGGCTACCCCGACGGCTTTGAAGCACCCTTCACCTTCGTCGCCGGAACGACCTACGGCCGAGACTGGGGTCAACGGGCAGAGGCGTTGATGTCGATGCTGTCACAGGGCGGCATCCGCACCAAGGCCAACGCGATCGACTATACGTCCGTTTGGATCCCACAGTATTTGCGATCGCAGGGCGACTTCGATGGTATGGCGATGTACCCGAACGGCGCCCGTGGGGATCCGGGACAGTGGGTCGGTGTGTTTCTCGCCTCCAGCGGAGCGAACAATCAGTCCGGAAAGATGTTCCCGGAGTTGGACAGCTTCATCGAGAAACAGCGTGGGGAGCTGGATCGCGACCGGCGCATCGCCGTGTTCCAGGACATGCAACGCTGGTGTGGAGAGAACATGCCGATCGTGCCGCAGGCAGGACATACGGAAGTGCCCGGCTTGTCATGGAAGGCATTACACGGTCCAGAGCAGTATTCGGCATGGCCTGGTGACTCATACTCCTCTGGGGTTGATCTCTACCCGTATTACTGGCTGGAGGACTCGCTGCGAGGATAGGGGACAAACTTAAACAATCGCGCTGCAGACATCAAGTCGGGAGGATCTGTTGGACTCTCCCGCGTGGAGGTGTCCCCTGCGGAACTACATCATCCAACGCCTCGCGTTGACCGTACCGACGATCCTCGGACTGACCGTCCTGGTCTTCTTCTTGTTGCACGTCGTGAT